>JBNMFJ010000001.1:0-45929 GCA_051269935.1 Patescibacteria group bacterium
AAAATAATATATTCATGTTTTATTCTCCTCCTTTCAGCTCTTTTTTCATAAAATTATTATGTGTTCGCTGTTTATATGCTTTTCTTGCTATATCTATTTAAGTGGATTATTGATATGCCTTAGATATAGTTAAGAAAGAAACTGATCCGAATGCTAGGACTTTGGCTCAGATTGGGAAATATGAGGGTATGGAAAAATATAGGTTATTAGAAGAAAAGGATACAATTATTTATGAGTTTAATCGGAGACTTGATAATCTGACAGATTATGTATTTACTGAGGGCAATTCTGTTAGAGGAGCAGGTTTTGAAGAATTGGATTCTAATCTGAATATTGCATATGACAGGATATATGATATTAATCCTTATTTGTCAAAGGATGATAAAATTAATTTATTGGAAATAGATCATCGTAAGATTAACTTATATGATCTTGTTGATGTAAGGTTGCATTCTGAGATTGAGGATCTTCTGATTCCTTTGAGGGAAAAACAAGCTGAGAGGAAGAAAGCTATTGTTAATGTTAAAGAAAAAAAGCCAACTTTTGTTGAGTATCAGATGCCGAATGTAGTGGTCTTGGAATAGGTATTTTTATAATGAGATATTGTTTTTAGTTTAGATGGAACGTTTAGTTATTGATAGTGAGACGACTGGGTTATCTCGGAATCAGCATCAGCTGTTATTCAACTCCCTTTTTTCAAAAAGGGGTTGGCCCCAAAAAGGATATTCTTTAAGATCTAAAAAATATAGATTGTTTTGTATTTGGAGAAGTGAATTCTCCATACAAAATTGTAAGGCTGGGTTTGAGATTTATCAGGGGGAAAGTAGATGGAACGTTTAGTGATTGATAGTGAGACGACTGGTCTCTCACGGAATCAACACCAACTATTATTCAACTCCTTTTTTCCAAAAAGGGGTTGGCCCCAAAAAGGATATTTTTTAGATCTTAAAAAATATAGATTGTTTTGTATTTGGAGAAGTGAATTCTCCATACAAAATTGTAAGGCTGGGTTTGAGATTTATCAGGGGGAAAGTAGATGGAACGTTTAGTGATTGATAGTGAGACGACTGGTCTCTCACGGAATCAACACCAACTATTGACTTTGGGGATGTTGTTGGTTGATGTTTCGAAGGATCATTTGGAGGTTATTGATTCGAGGCATTTATTTGTTCGGCATGATGAGTATAATGTTGATCGGTTTGCGACTGCTGTTCATGGGATTAATATTGCTGAACATAATAAGATTGGGATTGATACGAATCAGGCGTGTCGGGCGGTTGAACATTTTATTGATGAACATAGCTTGAGAATTACTCCTATTTTGGGGCATAATGTGCATTTTGATGTGGGATTTTTGACTACGTTATTTGAGGAGGAGGGACGGAGTTATCCAATTCATACTGAGAAGGATGATACTATGTATATGTGGAGGCGATTGAAGAAGCAGGGGGCTGTGAAGTCATTTGGTGACAGTAAGCTGGGTACTATTGCGAGGTATTTTGATATTGATTATACGAAGGCTCATGATGCGTTGGCGGATTGTGAGATTACGGCTAAGGTGTTTCATCGGTTGCTTGGGATAAAAAGTGTGTAGGTTGCTTTGGTATGTAATTATGCTTATAAAGGATGAATAATTGCTTATTTTATGGCAATCGATAATGATTTGGATGATCTTGCTAATGATACTAGAATTCATTATAGAAGTATGAATGTCGCAGAGCTTAGAGAGAATAAAAATGAATTGATGTCTGAGATTCGTTCTTCTTTGTTAATGGTTGGAGATGCTCTTTCCAGAATGGAGATAGATAATGTTTCGGAAGATGAACTTCATAATTTTGCGGGTGCTAGCGAGAATTATAATTTTTGGATGGGGAATGCTGACTTTTTTAATAAAAAGATTCCAAGTTATGCCTTAGACTTAACAAATATTGATACTCTTTATTCTGCATTTTTTTCTGAATTTACGTCTAGGCTTAGTGGACCTGAAATGTTTGAAAGATATAAAACTATTGTTAAGGGTTATAATCAAACGGATGTTGTTTCTCATGAACTTATACAGGAACTTAAGCATAAAGATATTTTTTATTCAATGATGAGAGGGAGTAGAGGAATGCCATTGATTACTGAGGGAGCTATTCATGAAGAAAGACATTGTGAAGAATATTGTTTTTATGGTATGGAAACTCATTTGGATAAAATGAGGAATATGATTGATCGGGAAGATGGAGTAAAGGACTATTTGAAAAGTATGGGTCTTAAAAGAGATGTTCTTGGAAGGAATGTCTTGGCTACTGATTTTCTTTCTCATGCTACAAATTTTAGAATATATCGTCAAATGCTTTGTTCTTCTTATCATAAGGATACGGATGGATTGGATTCTATGTTAGACAAATTGGAAAAAAATGATTTTTATTTTTACCGTTCTCGGTTAGCCTTTACTGCTGAATTTTCTGATTCTAAGGAGGTTTCTGAAATGACAATTAATGAGTATTCTACTATGAAGGCAGCTACTTCTATAGCTGAGGGGAGTACTGTTGTTGGATTTTTGGATAGGTTGGAGAAGGATATGAAAGATAAGTTTGTTTTGTATAGGCAAGAGGTTAGAAGCTTGAATAGGGATTCTGAATATATTGAAATGCATGGATATGATTATAATTTGTAAGAGTAAAACTAGCTTAGAGTATACTTATTCTTATAAAGTTCTATTTTAGTTCTTTCTTATGGCAAATAAAACAAAAAAAGTTAGAGATTTTTCTAATGTAAAATTGGCTACTCGGAGGCCAAAAATTCTTATGGGAATGGATAAGGCCTTAGGAGAAATTGAAACTTTACTTACATCTCATGAAACTATTAATCAAGAGTTTAAGGAAACTTTTCATTCTACGAGTGGGGAGTTTGTTAAACAGCGTGGGTTTGCTTCGGAATTGAATGGAGCGAAGCATCTGTATGATCTTGAGAAGATTGATGTGAAATATTTTGATGATAGATATGAATCGATGAATACTCTGTATGAAGAGGTTGTTAATGGGAATGGTACATTAGGATTTGAGGTTGAGATGCGTAATAGTTTGGGATCTACTTTGGAAGAAATCCCTAGATCTTTGGAAAATGAAAATGAAAATAATTATGTAGGTTTGGAGGCATTAGGATTACTTAAATCACCAATTAAAAAGATGAGGATGTTAGTATGGGGTAATGAAGAGCCTATTGAAAAAAATCAAAATAAATTTTTGAATCTAAGAGGGAGACGAGGAGTGAATAATTTTTTGAAGCAAAGTGAATTATTTGGTTTTCATCGTTATTACTTAGTAGAATCAAATCTCTGCAGGCATATAATTCCTGATGATATTGATGATGATATTATTTATTCGGAAACTCCGATTTTGAAGCCCGAGTTTCATGAGAAATTAAAAGGACATGATATTGATTATTATCGTGTTCGCCTGGATTATGTGCTAGAAACATCTATTAGTCCTCATACTCAAGAACGAGCTTTGGAAGAAATCAAATTTATGGATGAATTTGGTGTATCTCCTGCTTATATTAATTCTGATCATTTTGTTAGAGAGAATGTATTGCCTTTGCTACGAGAAGAAATGGGGAGACTTTCAACGTTTCCTTATTTGGATGATAAAGATGATGTTTAATTACCAACCTGTTCGTTTGAACTTCTTCTCTAGATCTGCTTTTGTTAACAGTCAACTTTTCTTTTAAAAAAAGAAAGTTGGCAAAGAAAATATGTTTCTTCTAAAAAGTGGCAAAGCCATTTTTAGAAATAATTTTTACCAACCTGTTCGTTTGAACTTTTTCTCTAGATCTGCTTTTGTTAATTGTATTGTTGTTGGTCGTCCATGTGGACAGGTATAGGGGTTTTCGCAGTTTCCAAGTTTGAGCATTAAGAAATTCATCTGGGAGAGGGTTATTTCGTCGCCGGCTTTTATGCTTGCTTTGCAGGCGAATCTTATTATCCTGTCTTCTATTTCTTTGTTAATAATTCCTGGTGTTGCGGTTGTTAATTGATTGATTATGTCTATTAATACGTTGGCGTTTTTGAGGCGGTCGAATACTTGGGGTATTGTTGACACTTTTATTGTATTGTTGCCGAAGTCTTCGATGTCGAATCCGATATTATTTAGAAATTCTTTTTGTGAAATTGTTTTTAGATATTGTGTTGGGTTGAGTTCAATTACTTGTGGGGTTATGAGTGCTTGTTTTTGTAAGGCGTTGTTTTTCCGTTCTTCGACAAATTTTTCGTAGTTTACTCGTTCTTCTGCGGCGTGTTGGTCTATTATGAGCATTCCGTCTTCGCATTCGGCTAGGATAAACATTTTATTTGTTTGGCCTAGGATGTTTATATTTTCAAAAGGATTGAGTTTTTCTAATTTTTCTAATTCTTCAGGATAGGGTTGTAGTTTGGTTTCTGCCATTTCTGCGATGGAATGATCATATACTTTTTTATCTTCTTTTGGGATGGTGTATTCTGATGTTATTTGTGATTGATCCAGTGATACTTCTTCATTTGTTGGTTGGGCTGTGAATAGATTACTTTGTGTATGGTCTTGGATTTCATAGGTTTTTTTCTGCTGCTTTACTTCGGTGTTGTCAAGGTTCACTTCTGGAATTAAGATTTGATTGTCAAATGCTTTTTTGATCGCTAGGTAAAATGCCTCGCATACTTCTTGTTCTTTTTTTAATCTTACATCTAGTTTGTTGGGGTGGATGTTGATGTCAATTTCTTTAGGGTTGATTGTTATGTTTAGTATAAAGATTGGGTGTCTTCCGGTAAAGAGGAGTGTTTTGTAGGTTGCATAGATTGCTTCGGAGATTACTTTGCTTCTGATGTACCGGCCGTTGATATATAGAGATTGTTCGCTTTTGTTTGCTCTTGTGAGTTGGGGTTTACTGGTATACCCTTGGATTTTTAGGTTTTGGGTTCTGTAGTCTACTTCTATTAATTGTTTTGCTGTTTCGGTTCCGTAGATATAGATTATATTGTTGAGTTGGTTGTCTGTTGCTGGGGAGTTGATTATTTCTTTTTTGTTATGGTGAAGGGTGATTGTAGTAGTTCTGTTGATGATGGCATATTTGGTTACTATTTCTATTATGTGCGCGAGTTCTACTTCTGGGGTTTTGAGGAATTCTTTTCTTGCTGGGACGTTGTAGAAGAGGTTTGATATTTCGATTATGGTTCCATCTGAGCATCCTACTTTTTGGTCATTGAGTTGTATTCCGCCTTCAATTTCTAAGAGATATCCGACTTCGTTGTCTTTTGTTTTTGTCTTTATTTTTATGTTTGAGACTTCTGCGATTGAAGCAAGGGCTTCTCCTCTGAATCCTAAGGAATAGATTGCATTAAGATCTTCTTCTGTTTTTATTTTTGAGGTTGCGTGTCTTTTGCAGGCTAAGTGAAGGTCATCTCGTTCCATTCCGTCTCCGTTATCTGATATTTTTATCTTTGTTATTCCGGCATCTTCAATTTCTATTTTGATTTGGGTTGCGTTGGCATCTATTGCATTTTCTAAGAGTTCTTTGATGACATTGGCTGGTCGCTCGATTACCTCTCCGGCTGCGATTTTATTGATTAAGTGATTGTCTAATAGCTTTATTGTCATGGCTTTGTTAGGTATTTCTTGTTTAAAAGGAATATTGTGGTATATACTAATGTTTATAATGAGATAGTTATTGAATTTCTTTATGGTAGATACTTTGGAGGGCTTGGCATTTGAGAGAAATGTTGGTGGAGATTCCTCTGACTTATTATATGTAGTTACTGTTCCTCCTTCAATCTTGGAATTAGAACATGAATCTATTGTTTCGCAGTTTGATGATTTGGTTGATAGTCTTGCTGCTGATATGAAGTCTTATGGGTTTGTAGATCATGTTAGCGTTTTATTTAATGGCGATTCTATAGGAGCTAAGGAATACTTTATTGGTTCTGTTTCACATTCTTTTGATAACTCTGAAGATTGCCGTTATATATTGAATAAAAGAAAGGATGAAGAGATTTCATATTTTTTTGTAAAATCTTCGGTAGCTTCAGTAACTATGGGAGTATTGACTTATGCTCTTCTTCCAGTTGGGAAATCTTTAGTTAATTATGTGTGCCCGGATCTTATTGGGATTTCTCCTATGCCTTTGGATGGTTCTATACTTACTTATGGGGTTCCAGGTATTCTTTCGGCTGCGGTAACTATTGGATTGTGGTCAGGTCATGAGATTCTTGAGGATAATTTTGTTAGGAATCGTTTGAAGGAGGGAGAGAGGTTCTCTGAATATCAATTATTAGATAAATCCTTTGTGTATGAAAAATTAGGGTAATGTTTATATTGCTTAATTAATGGTTATTATTATGAATATTAAGACATTTCTGAATGGTATGTTGATGGGGAGACTCAACTATTCTTTTTCTAAAAAGAAAGTTGGCAAAGAAAAAAATATTCTTCTAAAATGTGGCAAAGCCAATTTTAGAAGTTGTCTATTTGGTATTGTTCGCCCAAGGGAGGAATCTCTCTATGAATATTAAGACTTTTTTGAATGGTATGTTGATGGGGATTTGTGATTTGGTTCCCGGGATTAGTGGGGGGACTATGGCGTTTGTGTTGGGGATTTATGAGCGGTTGATTTTGGCTGTTTCTGGGTTGATTAGTTTTACTGCAATTGATGAGGTGTTTTCTGGTATTTTTTCTTGGGATAGGGCTGTGTTTCGTAAGTATGATTTGGGATTTTTGTTTACTTTGTTGTTTGGGATTTTGACTTCACTTATATTGGGTGCTCGAATTGTTTCGTATTTACTTGAGCATTATTTTGTGTATACTATTTCGTTTTTTATTGGGTTGATTTTGTCTTCTGCTTTGTTGATTTTTAGGGCCATTAAGAGTCATACTTTTGGTGATTATATGTTTGGTGTTTTGGGCTTTGTTTTGGGTGTATTGTTGTTGTTCTTGATTCCGATTAGTGTTGAAGTCTCTGAATTATATATTTTCTTTAGTGGTTTTATTGGAATTTCTGCTATGTTTTTGCCTGGGATTAGTGGGTCTTATTTATTGTATATTTTAGGGAGTTATGAGACGATGTTGTCGGCTGCGAGTGATCCTGTTGGTTCGATTGGGATTATTGTTGTTTTTGGCTTAGGAGCTTTGTTAGGGGCTTTATCTATTGCTAAGTTGATTGGGTACTTGTTTAGGCATTATGAGAGTGTTACCTTGTATTTCTTGTTTGGGTTTGTTATTGGGTCTTTAGGTGTTCCACTGAGGGATGTGTTGGGGTATAGTTTGGGGTATGTGGAAGTTATGATTGGATTGGTTCTGTTTCTGGCTGGGATGATAGTTGTGTTGTTAGTTGAGAAGTAAGGTTTTTACTTTTTGCAGAAAGCTAATATTTTAGACTTATCTTCAGAGCAATGTTGATGTACTTGTCCGAAGTGCATATTGAGGAATGTTAATAATTCACTTTTTTCATATTTATAAGCTACAGCAACAATTATTTTCTCTTCTTTTTTGAAAAGGATCTTTTTATCTTGAAAGCTAATTTTTTTGTCAGACAATAAAGTAAAATAAATTTCAATTCTTTTATTCCTAAAACGTGCCTGAAATTTTACATCCTTGGCATCTAATCCAATTTGTAAAGGAATATGAACTAAAAATTTATAAAAATTCTTATTATTTGCATATGATTTTGCTCGTTCGCTCTGTTTATTATCATTTATGGCTGCATCAACAATAAAAATATCATTATGTCTCATTGAACTTCGAATTTCATATAAAAATTCATTAATTTCAAAATTACCCAATGTATTACCAAATAGTAATATTACATTTTTTTGAAACTTCCCTTTTCGTAACAAGGGTGTGATATTCTCTAAATTCTCAAAATCTGAAATATTATATTGAAATTCAACAACTTCTTTTATATCTGCATTAGAGAATGTTTCAATAGCTTTCTCAACCAGGTAACCACTAATGTCAATGGGACAATATCTTATTTTCCCAGGAATTTTACTTTTAATAAGGTCAATAATTTTTTTACCCTTTATTCCATCACCGCATCCTAGATCGATAATGTTAACATTATCATCCCCAATCATATCTATTAATTCATGAGCATATTGGGCAACTAAATCTTCATGATGGCGTTGACCTATTTGATTTTTATATTCATTATCCTTATCTAAGTCCAAATATCCCTTCGCTTGCTCAGGCGTTAAATACCACAATTTCGAATCAGCAATATTCCAAACTTTCTTCCCATCCTCCAAAGCACAGCCACGCTTGATTAGTTCCTTAAAGATTAAGTCATTGATCCCTGTATTACCAGATTCGGTGGATTGGGTGTCTTTTTTTCCTGTTTCCATAAAGGGAAAGCGTAATTTTCTTTTTTATGTGTTGTGTTATCATTTAAGGATTACTAAGTAGTGACGCCGCTGTAGATAGTTTTATTAAGGCGTGTTTTCTTCTATATTTTGTGCTTTTTGGTGTTATAGATATCTCTATATTTTCTTTCTTAAATAGCAACCTTTTTAAATTGAAATCTGTGAATATATATTATGCCCTTGTAGTCTAGTGGCCAAGGATGCTGCCCTTTCACGGCGGTGACCCGGGTTCAAATCCCGGCGGGGGCGTCTTATTTTTTTAGATTATTTCTTAGGATATATGTCTAGAGAGTAGATTGGGTTTATTCGGGATTTGGTATGAACACTATATACATTTATAACAAAGAGTATTTACTGAAGTACTATGCATGCTAATCAACATAAAATCCACTTTTATTTGAATAGAAATTTGGGGTTGTTATATACATCAAATATAATAATAAACGCGGCGAAGGCATTCTTTAGTTTATTTATACCTATTTTCTTGTATAAGGAATTGCTATTTCCATTGTGGTTAGTTATTCTTATTTATGGACTTCAGATTTTGTTATATGGATTAAGTATTCATTTTGGCTATAAACTAGCGATTCGTTTTGGAGTTAAAAGAGTATTTGCACTTGGTGTGTTATTCAATGCGGTTGCTATAGTTTTTCTATTATTTGCAAAATCTAATCCACTGTATATTATACCTTTTTCTTTTTTTATTATTTTGAATTGGGCACTATATTATCCTGCTTCTGGTATTGATGAAGTAGTGTTTACTATTAAAAAAGCCCGTGCTAGGGAAGATAGTTTTATACGAGCAATAGGGCTTGGGATTAGTGCTATTATTCCATTTTTGTCAGGAGTTTTAATCTATTATTTTGGCTTTACTATTCCATTTATTATTGCCATTATATTATCTATTCTGAGTGCTATACCAATTTTATATTCAAAGGATAAGCATAATATCGGAGCGAATTATTCCCTAAAAAGTAGCCTTGCATTTTTTAGATCTTATAAGAATAAAAAAGAGTTTGTCGCGTATGTTGCAGATGGATTTAGGACGGGGAATTTGGAATTGTTTTGGCCGCTTTTGATTTTTATATTTATACCTAGTTATGTAGTACTTGGAGGAATTACCACAATTGTTATTGCACTAAGCGTAATATTAACTATAGTGATAGGTAAGGTTATTGATAAGAATGGTCCAAATAAATATTTAAAAATTGGGACATATGGTGAATCGGTTAGTTGGGGATTAAAAGCATATCTTTGGGTGTTAACTGTAGTTACGAGTTTTCATATATTACTTATTAGTATAGTGAATAATATTACAAGTATTTTCTTTGGAATGAGTATGAATAAAATAGTTCTAGATCATGCAGATAATAAAGATACAATTGTGGAATTTCTTTTTTTACAAAAGTTTGCTCGTCAGATAGGATCTAGTATTCCTTTTATTATTTTTGCATTCTTTGCATTTTATATGAAGGATCCTGAACAAATTATTATTATATCATTTATTCTTATGTCCATTGCAACTTTAGCTTTTCCATATGTATTGGGTAAGGATACATAAATTAAGTTGTGGTTACAGTATCTCCGCTGTTTATACATAAACATCGGAGCACTGGGATATTCTTTGGAAAGAAAAAATATTTTTGCGTTTTCTGCCCCACATGTCATACCAACTAGGCATAAACCAGAAAACGCCTATCTTTCATACTTAACTTAGAAGTAGCATAAACTCAGCGGAGATACTCGGTTATCCGTTACTATAATATATTTTTGATTGTTTGATAATATATATTTAATCTTGATATTTCGATTATTGCGGCTGTTGAATATACTAGGTATTTTGCGGTGTATTTTGCCATTGTATATTGTATTTTATTTGTTGTATTTTGAGGTTCTATTCTTCCTTCCAAATCTATTTTTCTTGCGAACTTGATAACTGACCCTGGTGTTGCTATTGTTTTGATGATATTTCTGGTTGAATCTTCCATACTTCTTTATAATTAGGTGAACTAATAAAGAAGTTGCCTATTATTGAAACTGTTTCATTTATGAGGACCTGATTAAAGTATCTTATTTTTATCAATTTAATATGGGAATAGTAAAAAAACTAACAACTGGATTTGTTGTGTATACTGCGGCGGTGTTCGGAGCGGGATATGCTCTGCGTGGTTGCTCTTCGATTGATATTAACTCTAGGATTGATTCATTGCAGGAGAATTATATCCATGATGATTATACTGATCCATTTACTTTGAAGACAAAGGCTTTGAGAGATTATGAAGCTTCTTCAGATAGGTTACGAGATAATTATGAAAAGTTTAAGGGAGGGCCTGTAGATGAGTGATGATTTATCTTATGAAGGGTCTATTGATTTAGATAAAAGGATTTCTGATTTGGGATATGAATTAGCTCCTAAAGATACATATGATGTTGGGGCTCGGAAATCTCCTGATTCTTTTTTGGATAGTTTGAGGCGTTCTAGAAGTGGTGATGGTATTGCACGGGGGCGTTCTGCTCGAAAGTATGGGATGAATGATATTAGTAGTATGGTTGAGGAAATTAGCTATAATAATAGGACCATTGAACATGCTGTAAGGCGTGAAGTCCTTGGTACTAAAAATGATTGGAAAAGTAAGGTTTCTTATGCGTTAACTCATTTTGGGTCTAAATCTGATATGCCTGTTGAAAATATTTTTGAGGAACAAATTGGAAGAGTTCGTTCTGTTGATGATATGCTTTCTTCGTATAATGCTCAGTTAGATCAGCGAATTGATAGATTGCAGAAAAGACATCAAATTTTAGTTGGAGCAGCTGTTGAGAAATATGAGAATAACTCTGTATTAAAAACGGGATTGCAAGAGAAGAAGTCTTTGCTTGACGATTTATCTCAAAGTGTTGATGCTTTGGGTAATGATGATTTGGCTATGGCTGAGAGAATGAAGTATATGGGAATTATGAGAGAATTACGTCGAGACATTTCTCATGGTGTTCATAATGTTAATCGGAATGGAAATTACTTGACTTTGTTACGAAGAGAGATGCCTATTATTGAGAGTTTAAGTCAGGTTTCTGATGCGTATTCTTTTAGTATGAAGGAAATTAGTGATAATACTGAAATTTTGACAACTCATTTACAGAGTGTTGTTCCTTTATACTTAGATGTATTACGAAGTGAAGCAGGAGTCGGAAGGCTTCAGGGTGAGGTTCAAAAATTGTTTGGGTATACTTCTAATTTAAGTGGGGCAGTTCAGGCGGGTAAGCAACGAATTGTTACTGGTGGTGAAGAGCATGGGCTTGTTCATTTAGAATTTGATCGAATTGAACGGGATTTGGATGGAGCACTTACTGATGTTGAGGAAGCTACTTTTGGACAGTTAGATAGATTAGAGAATCAATTGTATACTAAGCATACTGATGAAAGGAGGTTGAAATAAACATGGATTATGATAAACCAATAGTGCGATTACGAAATAATGAGAATGCTAATGGAGGTTTAATGTATAATTTATCTCAGGATCTTGTAGATGGTTCCTTGAATAATTTAATTGAGTATTCATCGTGTCAAGAAAATTTTAGAGCTCTTGAACCAACAGAGAATTCTGTTGTTAATTATATTAATTCTTCACTTTCTCGAGGAGTCCCTTATAATATTAGAGCCTTTGAATCACCAGATCGTCTTTCTCCATCTATTAATTTAAGTGATCGTTTAAGTGTAGTTACTCAAAAATATATGAGACCCAGTTCTATTCTAAATGATGCTGGAGAAGAAATTAGATTTAATGAGTTGGATTTAGTATTTACTTCCCAAGAAGTGGGTGGATTGTATTTACCAAATTATTTGTCTTAATGACATAGGTGTTATTTCGTTTTATTATGGCAGATCTTGCGACAAAGAGTAGAGTAGATTATTCGAGGCATACAGATTCTAATCCTAGAAGTGTTAAAAACATGGATCGTGAATATAAGAGAAATATTCAGATTTTAATGGAATCTCAATCTTTGTCGCAAGACTATTCTTTTGATGAGGTAGCTTTTACTCCATCATCCTGCGCGTTTGAATCTTTATTACAGAATAGATTTTGTCTTTTTGGACCTCAACATTCTTATGTTTTGTCAAAGGGAAAAAATGAAGGAGAGAAAATTCCAGTTCTCTATCATGGGACTAGATATTATTTTCAACCATCTCATTCTTATTCTGAGATTGAATCTACCTTAATGGATTCGATGTCTTCTGATATATCTATGTATAGGGGGAAATGTGTAGATACGTTAAAGAATAAATCTTCTAGTGTTAATGATTTAGTGAATACATATTCAGATAGACTATCTGGGAAATTTAGTGATATGGAGAATGTGTGTAATTCTTTGTTGTTAATGAATTATGATCAATTTGAAAATGGTATGAATGCTGAACAAAAAAAGATTGTTGCTTCAATTGCAAAACAATCTGACTTGATTAATTCTCTTTCTTTTGAGTCACAATTTTCTTCTCCTAATATATTGGAGAAATACATCTCATCACATTTACCTAATTCTGATGACTTATTGTTGCGTATTGATAATGATTTTTATACCATTTTTTCAGGAAATGAGGTTATTGATTTAAATTCCCTTGCATTTGAGAAAACATTTACATATGAAGATTTGCATTCTCATTATTTAAAGGAATTTTCCCGTCTTGTTCACTCAGAGGTCGCTGATTCTTTGAATGATGTTGTTGTAAAACTAGGGGATATGGAAAAATCATTTAGCACACTCGATTCATTATCTCGTGAAGCTACGGTAGCGAATAAAAAGTTAGGAGCCTTTGGTTATGAATTACAAAGTGAATCATCTGCTTGTATGTTTAAGGATATTGACTCTTATATTATTAAGAAAAAAGGGGATCATTATCTTTTTCCAAAGGCAAGAATTGGAACACAAATTAGAAAAAATAATGATGGGTCTGCCGCTATCGTTGAGACGCCTCCATATGTAATAGGTCATTATCCACATTCTTTTATGAGAAAAGAATCTTCTGGTAAAAGTTATTTTTGCTTTGGCGATATAAACTTTGCAAATATTTGTTCTCAAACATATCAACCTTTAGATAGTTCTCATTTTCCTGTATTACATAATGATGCAGTTCTTTCGATTGGAACGCTAGAAAATGTTTTGAAGTTTGGGTTTCGCGCGGATTATCATCCTCATCGATATCTTAATCCACAAAATTTTGCTACCAATCATATTTCACTATCTCGAGTGAATGAATTGTCAACTAAGGGAATTGAAATTTGTGATAATGATAGGAGGGATACATAATGACTCATATTGAATCTCAGCATGATCGGCAAAATAGAATTACCGGTTTTGATCAGAATGCAATTTCAAATACTAAAGTGTGTATTTTGGGAAATAATCTTGCTTCTCAATTGGTTCTTGCTAGTAGTGTTGCTATGGGCTTTGGAGATATCACTCTATTGGATAATCAAAAATCAGCTAAGGGTGATATTGATATATTTTATCCTTCATGGCCGTTTGTTGGACATGATAGATCACAGACTATTGCTTATAATGCAGGCAAGATAGATGAGAATATTAGCGTAAAAGGATATTCTAGTTTGTTTAATCCACACGATATTGGTGTGATGTATGAGAAGCCTGATGTGATTATTGACTTGACTCAAGATAAAAATTTGAAGGAAGAATCTTTAGTATATGCAAGTAGAGAGGGCATATCCTATGTTAGTGGTTTTATTAATCATTCCCAAGGGCAAGTTTCTGTATATGATTCTAAACGACAAAACTATAATGATATTTTATTGCCTAAGGGAGATTTTGATTCTATTACTGATCCGGGTATTATTCCTTCTGGTGTTTCTTCAGGAATTATTATGGATGAGATTCGTAAAAATTTATTTAGATATAATGATTTTGATTTGCCTTTAACTGATCCCTTTGTATATAATCTTTTATCTTCATCTCGAAGTTCCCCTGATAATGATGTAGAATTTATTAAAAGTCGATTGGATGAACGAATATTGGTAGCTGGTGCTGGGGCTATTGGTACTTATGTTGCTCTTGGATTAGCTTATTCTTGTTTTAATAATTTTGATATTCTTGATTGTGATGATGCTGAGAAAACGAATTTGAATCGGCAAATTTTGTATTATGATTCTTTGGGTGAACATAAGGCTAAGGCGTTAAGTACAAAACTTGAAGAGTTGACTACTGTAAAACCAAAATTTCATGATATGAGAATAGATGAGAATTCTCTTGATTTTATTAGGGATCAAGGGTATACCACTTTATTTGGATGTTTCGATAATATGAATGCACGATTCTATCTCAATGATATTGCTAAAGAATTAGGAATTAATTATATTGATGGCGGGAGTAGTCCTCATGGTGGTAAGGTTGTTAATTATATTACTGAAACATATTCATGTGTTGGTTGTACTAAAAATTTGACATTGGAGGATAAGAGTTATGGTTGTGCGAGAGAGCCAGACGCAAGTATTATTAACTCTAATATGCTTGTAGGAAGTACTATGGTTGGAGAACTTTATCATAATAATGGAGAATCCTCTGTTCCGTCTTTATCTTATTCTCAACAGGAAGAGCCAAGGATTAAAGTAAATTTTGAGGTATCTCCACAAGAAAATTGTGGATGTAAGATATAATGGGATTTTTTAATTTTTTTACGGATAAACAGGAATCAGTTTCTACTCCTAATTTTAGTTATTCTTCATCTTATTTAACTGAGGATGCGCGTAATTTTACTTTTATGGGGACTCGTCCTTATAGTTTGGAAGAGTGTTTACGTCAAAGAGAGACTGTTTTTCCTGATCATGTAGTGAGAAAAATTGCTGCTGAGTTTTCTATGACTGATAGAATGCTTTATTTTGAGGGAAAAAATCATGTAATAGATTCTAAAAAATCTCGACATGCAGTTGTTACTTCAGGAATTAATTCGATATTGGATTCAGATGATAGATACCAGGAATCTGAACGAGAAGCTGATCGTGTCTATAAGTCTAGGATTACATCTTTATTACATTCTAGCCATAAGGCTGGTGTTGAAGACTATATATCTAAAAATGTAGAAGCGGTACCTCAGTTACATTCCATTAAGATCACTCAAGAAGCAATGGATAAGGCGAATTTGATTGCCAAGAGGATGGTTAATGCATCGAAGACTCCTGATGAAATTTATTTTCATATGCTTAGTGGAAAAGATGATACCGATTTTGTGATTAGAGATATTTATATTCCTCGTCAGGCTGTAACACCATCATTGTGTTCTACTGACCATCAATATTATGGTATGGATGATTTTGAAATAGAGAAGTCAGGTTATAAAAATATTGCATGGGGACATTCTCATGGACATCATGATGTCTTTTTTTCAGGAACTGATCATACTAATATTAATGCTAATAATGATTTGTATCCATCATTTACATTACCTTTTGATTCGTATTCGGGTAAAAATATTAATGTTCATGCTATGCCTTGTTTGGTTTTTAATGCTCTGAATGCCTCTCCTGCTAAAAGAATTGGAGTTGCCTATACATCTTTATTTGGAGATCTATTTGAACGATATGATAATAAAACTCCCAATCTTGATATTATTTCTGAGTCTAATGGTATTGATATGACTATTGATTCTATAGATAAAATGATTTATAATAGAGTTACTACACCTCGTGGTTTTAAGAATAGTTTTGAGGAAAATATGTTTGAGAAGTATGGCGAGATAATCCGAGGAGATTCTGGTGCTTATTCTGAAAAAGTTCGAATACAAAGGGAAAATGATGTAGAATACAAGGCCAATCTTTCTCGATTGTTTGGACAGAAAGTTGTGAATCGTGTAGTACCTCTATCTGAATCGGAAACTCCTGCAGAAGATATAACTCCTGCTCCAACTCAGAATGAATTTGGTGTTGATACTTTTTTCTCTTCTAATTATATAGTCAATAATTCTGGGTATCGACATTCAGTAGATTCTAACGGGAATATTGATCTTTCTGATGTTGATATGGGATCTGATAAGGTTCAAGTGCGTGGATATTCATATGATAATTTAGAAACCTTTTCGGTTGATACGAATAATGATCCTTATATGCAAAATCGATTTATGGGTTATGATGCTCCGTTTATTCATGATATAGATTTTGAAAATATGGCTACTGAGGGGACTTCTGAAACAAATGCTATTGATGATTACTTTGTCTCGCGTTCTGAATATAATGCTTTACAGGATAGGCATGATGTATTGCGGGAAGAGGTTGATGGGTTAGGTGATCGATTGGGCTCTTTGAAAAAGAGTGTGAAATATCTTGGAGGGTTGTATAATAAATGGAGAGACAAAGATTAGTTTCTTTAGAATCTGCTGTTGATGGACATTTGTTTAAAGAAGTTGTTTTAGGGGGTGAGTTTGAATCTGAATATGCAAGTATGACATCTGAGAATTATGGGTTGAGTGATCTAATGGCTTATTCTTATTTGCAGTCTCATGTCTCACGGGCAAAGTCGTTAAGAGATGAGTCTGAGTCGGGACCATATAAAGTGGATTTTTCGGATCCTTATGGGACAGCTAAAGAAGTATTATCTCTGTTTGATACTGGAGTTGCTCTTTTGTCTCCTGTCTCAAGCGCTATGCAGAATATGGCTGTGTCTTCTGCTCAGGAATATATTTCACAGGAAATGCTGTTAGCTATAGATGAGCCCAGTAAAACTTTGGATGATTGTTGTGTATATGCTCTGATTGATTATTTTTATAGATCTTTGAAACCAGAGAGGCAGGATCATTTCTTGAGAACAGCAAATGGGAGAAATTTAGTTGATAATTTGCAGAGGGTTTCTCTTCATCATGTGTATATGTCAGGGGTTAAGGAGTTTGCCAAGAAGAATATAGAATTGGCTGGTTATATTGCTGAATTAAGTAATGAATCTTATAAGTTTACTTCTAACGAGATTTCTCGGAATTCTTTGTTGGAGACTGAGAATTTGCAAGCTGTTCCAGCTGATATTGATATGTGGTTTAGTGCCGTGATGTCTGATAGAATTTCTTTGAGGGATGAGTTTCTTTCTAAGCGACATTCTCTATTATCTAATAAGATTGCTAAATATGATGATGATTTTGCTTTGTATTCTAAGAATTATGATATTGTTTCCCGGAGGGATTTGCCGACTGCAAAGGACATTACTATTTTATCTAGTAATAGTAAGGGTTTAGATGAGGAGGTTACATTTTATTCGACATTAGGTGGTTATGATGATAAAATTAGTTCAAGGGCCAAATTACAACAAGGTATTACTTCTCGTTTAACTCAATATGAAATATATAAGAATAATATTGGGCGTGTTGTTAATTTTGAGAAACTATTAGATGTGAATATTGAGAAAAAAATGTTAGACTCAAAGAATCCTCTTGGTGCTCTTGGTAGTATGATTGCTAATGTGAAACAGGAAAGATCTAATCTTTCATCTTTGCGTGTGAATCCTTATTTGAAGGCGGTAATATCTCCATTGGATGAGGCAACATTGAAATATTATCGAACTAGTGCTCAGGTTGTTGCTGATTTAGCTGTTGCTGTTTCTCAAAAATTTAATGAGGTAACAAATAAATATGAATCATTGCCATTTTATAAAAAGCCATTTGGTTATTTTGCATATGATACTCAAAGTAATGAATTGATATCCTCTTTAGAAAGACTTGAAGATTTCTCAGATAAGATTCCCAAGAGCTTGTAGATAAATTTATATATCTCTATTTTAGGATTATTTTATGTTTGATAAATTAGAAAAATCATTAGAGGAAAAGGTTGTTAGTTGGAAGGTTGTTTCAAAAAATGAAATATATAGAAAGAGTGAAAATGGGAAAAGTACTTATAGAATTTGTTTGCAAAGTGAAGATATCCATATAGATGGAATGATTCGTTATAAGAAGGTTGATGAAGAGACTTATTCTATAACAAAAGTTCTCTCAATAGTAAATTATACAATGTATTCTAATAATAAAACATCTTGGTTTTTTGATGAAAAAATGGCAAGAAAAAATAAAAAATAAAAAAAGAGTAAGATCTAAATATTATTAATATTTAGGGTTCTTGGAAGCTTTGAAAGTGAATGCCTTTCGTGCAGATATTCTAATCTTAGCACCAGTTGCAGGGTTTACACCATTTCGTGCCTTTTTCTTTACTTCTTTAAAAGTTCCGAATCCGACTAATTGTACGGGTGCTTTCTTAGCGTTTTTATATACAGTCTTTAAAACTGATTCTAAAACTTCACCAGCTTTTGCCTTAGTTAGGCCTGTGTCTTTTACGACAGCTTCGATTAATTGAGCTTTATTCATTGTGTGTCATCCTCCCTTCTGAAGCTATAATGAATAAATCTCTTTATAAATATTGCTTACACTTTTGATCAAAATGTCTTTTTATTTGTTGAATAATGTTTTTTTGATATTCCTCAAGGGATATACTTATAAATAAATTATCTATCAAAAAAATATGCCAATACATCAAAATGAAAAATATGCGGTAAAATGTGTATATAGATTAATTCCAGAGGATGATTCCTTAAGTGGGTTCTTAAAAATTGATACAGAGAAGATAATCCCAGGAAGATCTCAAGTGAGGAAAACACTCGATAATGTTTCTTTTCCTATTACGTTACATAGAGAAGGAGGTTTAGAAGTTAATCAAAGTGGGTATTATATCGGGACTTCTGATTCTTTAGTTGAGTATTTTGAAAGATATACAGCAGCTCAAATAGTTATTGATGGAAATTATAATGGAAGAAATAAGCAAGAAGCTACTTCAAAAAATGGATCTGCAAAATATCTTGTTCCATTGGAAACATATAAGCTGACGGCAAATAAGGAGTCATTTCTACCTTTTATCTATAATGGATTATTAGAAAAGAGACATACGCTTGATTTGAATTTAATGGAATTTACTATTGGATATATGTCTTCTCAACTAGGGGCGAGAATGCTCAATCCATTCCCTTTTACTTTTACAGATGTGGTTAAGGAAAGAGGTTCTTTTTACGGAGGATCATTTAGATTTATAACATCAGGATCTATGAATTTACCTGAATCAAAAATTTGGGAAATTCCTTTAGATGAGTTGTCTGAAGATATGAAAGAATATTGGAAAACTTAACAATGATTTATTTGTTGAATAATGATTTCTTTCGTAATAATCTGTTGTAGGTTATTGCGAATCTGTGGGCTTCGTCTCTAATTTGCTGAAGTAAAAGTCTTCCTTTGTTCTTGTCTGAGAGTCGGATTGCTTCTGAACTTCCTGGTACAAATATTTCCTCGAATTGTTTAGCGAGGCTGATTATTGGAATTTTTAGGTTAAGTGAGTCCAGAGCTTTGAGGGCTGCGTTGAGTTGGCCGATTCCTCCGTCAATGATTATGAGGTTTGGGAGTGATAGATTTTCATTTTTAAGTTTGGTATATCTTCTTTTTACGACTTCTTCCATTGATGCGAAGTCGTCGTTTTGGAATACTGTTTTCATCTTGAATCTTCTATAATTGCTTTTATCGGGTTTTCCGTTTCTGAATTGAACCATTGATGCGACTATGTGAGTTCCTGATAGGTGAGAGATGTCGAAACATTCCATTACGATTGGAAGCTCTTGGAGGTTTAATCTGTTTTGTAATATTTCTAGTTTTTCTGTTTCAGCAAAGAATGCTATTTCAATGTTCTTTTCAACAAGATCTAATAGGGCCTTTTTTTCTCCTATTTTGGGAACTATTGTTTCGACTTTTGTTTTGTATTTATGGGTTAGATATTTTGCAATTATCGGACTTACTTGTTTTGGGATAATTATGTATTTTGCTTGTTTGTCTTTTGGTATTGTTGTTTCTGAATAGTATTGGGCTAGGAAGTCTTCTAAAAAGTTTTCCCTTTCTTCGAATATAAACTCTTGTTTGTTCTCGAGGGTTCCTCTGTAGATGTTAAATATGAGGAGGTATACCTTTCCTTTTTTGACAATGTAGTTAATTATGTCTTCGTTATATTTTTTGTCTCGTATTACGTTTTGTTGTTCGTTGAGATAATCTAAGGAGTTGATTTGGCTTCTATATTGTAGGGCTCTTTCGAAGTCTTGTTTTTTTGATGCTTTTTGCATTTTTTCTTTTAGCATCTTTATTACATCTGCACTTTTCCCTTTGAGGACTTTTTTGGCGGAATTTACATCTTCATTATAATCTTCTTCTGATATGGCTTTAATGCATGGTGCACTGCAGAGATTGATGGCATGTCTGAGGCAGGCTTTCTTGGGCAGTTTTCTACATGTTCGGAGTTTGAAAGCTTTATTGATTACTTGGAGGATATCATCTCGTGCTCGTGCTGAGGTGAATGGTCCGAATCTGTATGTGTTTTTTGTGTGTAATCTTGAGATTAGGAATCGTGGGTATTTTTCTTTTGTGAGGTCTATATATGCATAGGATTTTGAATCTCTTAGGCTGATGTTATATTTTGGTTTATGTTTTTTGATTAATGTGTTTTCGAGCATAAGGGCTTCTATCTCATTTTTGGTTATCATGAAGTCGACGGATTTTATGTGTCTTACTAAGACTTTTGTTTTTTCGTCATGATCATTTTTGGTGAAGTAGGAAGTTACTCGCTTTTTGAGGTTTTTGGCTTTTCCTACATAGATTATATTTCCTGAAGAATCTTTGTAGAGGTAGCAGCCTGGCTCTGTTGATACGGTGGTTAGGTCGATTGGGTGGGTTTTGGCTGCTATAGAAAGTGAACGCTAGTGAGGTTTTTATGGGTTTAGATGGGAAGATGGGTGCTAAAAAGGTTTTTGAGGGAGTGTTATTGTTGCATAAAATTGTTAGGAAGATATTGTTTTTTATGAACTTTCTCGCTTTTGAACGTCATATAACTTTGGATAGAGAAGTGGGCTCTTATCTCTTTGATTAATTCTATTTCTTTGAGATCTTCTATTTTAATCATAACTTGAGATGAACCAATAAGTTTAGTCATTTCTATTATGTTTTTTTGCTCCTTTGCATATTCTATAAATGATTCAATTTCTTCAAGTCCACTACTTGAGAATCTCAGAAATACTATATTCCTTCGAATTCCCAATTTATTATGATTAAAAATGGCACCATAACCTTTAATTATAAATTTTTTTTCTAAATCCTTAATTATTCTTGTAATGCTCTTTCTATTTATTCCTGTTGTTTCTTCTATCTCATAAGTTTTTTTTACTGGGTCTTTGATCAACTCACTAATTATTTTTGATTCATTCTCAGAAATCTTCTTTAAAATTCTATCCCCGGATAATATCTTAGTTTTTATTATTTTCTCCTTTTTTAAATATTTTCTAGGAAACTTATATGTTGTTATGATTGGGAAAATAAATACTGTGTTTAGTTGTTCTTTGAATTCATTTAATATTTGCATATGAATTTTGTCTAATCCAGCTAATGTTTTTGTGCAGAATTCAATAAGTAGGTCAAAACCTTCAGAAGATTCCTCTATTGCGATTACTTCAGGTATACTATCTAGATGACTTAGAACTCTCTTTTTTAGGCTTATACTTAATTTGTTATAATTAAACCCAATTATAGTGTTTATGTATCCTAACTTAACCGCGTCAATTATTACAGTTTCCTTTTCAATCATTCCCTTTTCCTTTAAAGTGCTTATTAGGTATGAGGCTGATTGCTGTGATGAATATATTCTTTTCCCTAATTCTTTTGTGGTTATTCGGGCATTACTAGTATACTCGAATATTAATTTTTTTAACTTTTCTTTCATTTTTTGTAGAATGTGTCAATGGTATATAAATATATCGTTTTCTACGGTAATTCTCTTAAATTGTTTTAATATATTTTTTTCTTGAAGTAATTATATAATGGTAATAAAATTAATAGGAATAATGATATGGTACTAGGAATAGTTGGAGGCGTTGGCCCGGAAGCAACGAATAAGTTCTGTGAAATGATAATTAAGAAGAAAAAAAAGTCATGTGATCAAGATAATATTCCATTTATTCACTTTTGTAATCCTAAGATCCCGGATAGAACTGAATATATAATGGGAAAGGGAGAAGATCCAGTACCGGAGATTGTTAAAACATGCCATTTGCTGGAATCGATGAATGTGAAGATGTTAGTCATTCCTTGTAATACTGCTCATGTTTTCTTTGATAGGATTCAATCTCAAGTATCTACTCCTATTGTAAACATGGTTGATTTACTGATTAAGGAAATAAGAGGAAAACAACCTCCGATTACAAAAGTTGGAGTTCTGGCTACTTCTGGAAGTATTCATTCAAACCTATTCCGTAACTATTTGTCCAAATCTGGAATTGAAGCAGTTTATCCTTCTTCTGAAGATCAAGAATCTTTGGTAATGGAAGCAATATATGGTAAGAATGGTATTAAGGCTGGGAAAAAGAGGCTCCCTCAAAAACTATTATCTGAGGCGGTTAATAATTTAATTAGTCAAGGTGCCGAAGCAATTATCTTAGGATGTACTGAATTACCGTTAGTTTTGAGAACAAGCCATTTCCCTATACCACTATATGATTCAATGGATATAACTGCAAAGAGAATAGTTGAATATTTGGATATTGCTCAAGAAATGATTGAGGAAGAGGCGGAAACTGTTTTTCATCAAAATTTTAAGTATGATTATTTCCCAACTAAAATTATTGAGGAAAAAATATGAAAATTGCAATTTTGCATCATGATTTAGAGCATCAAGAAGAATACTTATCTACTACATTTAAAGAAAATGGCTTTGATGTAACCTTGATGGATGTTCGAGAAATTTCTATTGATGACTTAAGAGGATATGATACAGTTATTAATAGAGTTTTTGCGAGTGTCGCTAATAGGGATCCCGCTTCAAATAATAAAACAATGATGTTGTTAAAAGAATTTGAAGAAAAAGGTGGAAATGCAATTAACTCTTACTTTACTACAAAATGTGACTATAGCAAATATCTTTCACAAGAAATAATGAATAATGAAGGAATATTAAATCCGGAAAGTTATTTAGTAAAAACTCAAGAAGATATTGAAAATTTAAGAGAATTTACTGAAGAAATTGGCTTTCCAATTGTTATTAAGAGAGATATGGGAGGAAGAGCTGTAGAAATATTTAAAGTTGACACTATTGCTGAATCTGAGTCTATATTAAAGGATAAGATAAATAACTCTACAAACTATTCCCAAGGATATATTGTCCAAAAGTTTATCCCATCAATATTGTCTCATGATTATAGGATATCTCTGATAAATGGAGAAATAATATCTGGTTCTACACGTTCATTGATTACAAAGAATGATAATGAGGAGCCTTGGTTTGCAAGTGTTAGTAGTGGTTCAGTAATTGAACATCTTAACATTATTCCAAAGGAGATTGAAGATATTGCCATTAGATCGACTAAAGCCATTAAGGCAGTTCTTAATGAAGTTGATATTATTATGGGAGAAGATGGCCCTGTTATCATAGAGAATAATCCAACTCCTAACTTTACTGCCACATCAAAAGTGAGCCAGGAAAAGAAAGAATTAATGACAGCTAAATTAATTGAGATGATTGCATAATATGTATTATCGTCTTGGGCTTGCTGGGAATATTAATGTAGATAAAGGAGAAGTACTAGTTCCTGATATGCGAAGATTTGCTAATTATACATTGGATCAGGGGCGTAATACCGTAGTTTTTGATTGGAAAAATGTGAATGATGATCTAACTGTTTCGAAGTATCTGATTTCTGATGGTAGTACTTTTAATGGTATAAATTCACCAGCTTCTTTAGAAGAATTATGTGATTGCGTATTTTTGAAACAATTAGGAAGCATAGCTTCTGATTCTCAAAAATTTGTAACTCTTCTTACTAATTTGAGAGATAATTATTCGGGTGTAGTTGTTAATGATCCAGATACATCCCTTGATAACCTTTCTAAAAAATATTTATTTAGATTAGCTGAAAAAGGGTTTCCTGTTATACCTACATTACATCTTTCCCCTACAGCTAAATATAATGAAATTAGTGGATTGTGTAAAGATTCTTTAAAAGGTATTAATACAAATGAATATGTTCTAAAAAGTCTTGAATTTGGTGAAGGAGGTAATTCTGTTCGTTTGAATTCAAGTTTTAAAAATCAAGATGAGTTCAGTGTTTACCAAGATTTACATTCTCCCTTAATAGCCCAACCAATGATATCTGGAATTTTTGAAGGGGAAGTTTCATTAATATTTTTGGGAGATGATTATTCACATGCACTTCGTAAAAAGTCGAATGATTTTAGGATAAATGATTCCTTTAGTCCTTCCTATTCTTCATTTAATCCATCTTCTTCACTTAAATCTTTGTCTTTAGATGCATTAAAAACATTGTACCCTTCTTATACTAACTCCTTTAGCCGAGTAGATTTAATACCTCATGATGACAATTATTTGATTTCTGAAGTTGAAATTGTTAATCCATCATTTTATTTGGATGAATTAAAAAACTGGGAAGAATTTAATACTCTCCTTTTGAATTTTTTGGACTCTGTATATGAAGGGGCAACTAAATGAAGACCCTTGTACTAGATACACCTGGATTAATGGATGAATTTTCTTATAGGTATTCTACTTGGTTTGACGTTTTTGGAGAAGTTGGAATTGTATCTCCTGAAGATCTAGTATCTAGAATCTCAGGTCAAGATAAACTTGATGTTTCTTATGTAGATTCATCTGGAAATATTGTTACTAAATATAATGAAGAGTTATCTTGTGATCTTTTTATTGCTAGAGAATTTTCTTATTCATTTGGTGAATTACCAAATTTATCTAGGATTGATAATACTATGACTTATTTAGAATCATTGCGTGAAGCCGGTAAGATTAATACCTTAATTAATTCTCGTGCTGGGACTATGGCTCAAAAAGATAAACTTACTGATATAGATCTTGTTAATTCATTAGATATTAATGCCCCGAATATGTATCATTTTGATACTTATGAAGAACTAGCTTCTTTTATGGGAGGAAATTCAGGAAATTATGTTGTAAAACATAGATTTGGTGCTGATAGTTTTGATATCTCTCAATTGAATGAATCGAATTTAGGAAATTATGTGGGTAAGGATTTGAATAATTATGTAGTATGTGATGAGTTGGATATTAGTTATGAATCACGAATTATTATGTTTAATGGCGAATATTTAGGAGCTCGTCAAATTATAGATCGGACTAGACCCTGGGAAGAAAAAGGAAATGGAAGGAAACATGAAGTAAAATCATATACTCCATCTGATAATTTAATTGAGAAAAGTGCTCAGGTAATGAATCGCTCAGATATTGCTTTAGGTTGTGTTGATTGGGTTGGGGTGGAGGGCACTTCTGATATATTTTATCTTGAGACTAATGGAGCTGCAACAGGGTATGGGTATCCAGGATCCATATATGATTTAAATAGGAGTGTTGCTTTACATTTGCGTGAATATGCAAAACAATAAAATTGAGATGGATAGAAATCTAAAAAATATTGGTAAAGTAGCCCATTTAGTAACCCTTTCTGCTGCAATTACTCCTGAGAGATTAGCTATTGCGAGAGACTTAATTACGACTTTGGGAAATGAAGTTGAGTATTCGGATTCTATTTTAGATTCATATTTGTATTATGCTGGAACTCCAGAAATTAGAGCCGAGAAACTTAATAAAGCATATTCTAGTAATGCTGATTATATTTTTGTTGTTGCAGGGGGGATGGGAGCTATTCATTTGTTAGATAAAATTAATTATGATTTGATTAGGGGAAGTGGGAAAGTATTTGCTGGATATAGTGATGTAACTTTATTATTGAATGCTATTTATCAGAAAACTGGAGAAAGATGTATTCACGGTCCAAATTTTGGAAAGGTCTTTGAAAAGTTTGATCATTATACTTTTAAGTATTTCTTTGATGCCTTGGAGAAGGTAGATTATTCTATTAGTTTTAAGGACTCTGACATTATGGAGAGTGGGAATGTTATTGCTCCAATTGTTGGTGGTAATTTAAGGCTATTAGTTCGCTCTCTAGGTACAGGATTTGATATTGAGACGGATGGTAAAATAGTCTTCTTAGAAGCTGTAGACAAGACTGAAACTTGGATTTTTGATATGTTATGGCAAATGAAACTAGCAGGAAAATTTGATAATGTTAAAGGAATTATATTAGGAAAGTTTAACGATTGTGGTGAAATGGTTGATACATATCTAAAGGAATTTTTCAAGGATTTTACTTGTCCTATTATTACAAATCAGAATATAGGTCATAATGAGCCTAATATTTCTATACCAATTGGTGAAAATTGTTTTATCGATACCAAACAGAATAAATGGGGCATTAAGTTTTTATAAATAACTTACCTTCGATCACCGAATAATCGTAGTAGATTAATAAAGATCATTATGAAGTTGATATACATAAATAATGCACCTAGGACTATGTATCTTTGTTCATCTTCTCTGCTCGCTTGATGATATAATTTCTTGAACATTTGGTTATCGTAGACTGTTAGGCCGGCGAAGACAAATACTGCAACTGCTGAAATTAGCATATCGAAGAAGGTATTTTGAAAAAAGATGTTTGCAATTGAAGAGAAGAATACTCCGAGCATTCCGACAAATAAGACTGTTCCCCAATTGGATAGGTCCTTTTTGGTTGTGTATCCATAAACTGCGAGTCCTAAGAACATAAGGGCTGATGTTGCAAATATGATCATTATTGAATTGAGTGTGTATATTAGGAATATTCCAGCTAGAACGATACCGTTAATTGCTGCGTAGACTAGGTATAGTATCATGCTTGCTCGTGGGGAGAATGTTTTGATTAATAATTGAACTCCGAATAAGATTGCTAATTGAAGTGCGATTAGGCCATAATAATAGAATGAGTTTGAGAATATGATATTTCCTAGACCTTGAAATAGAGTGAGGTAAGAGAATGCTCCTGAAATTAGGATTCCGACAAACATCCACATGTAGATTGATGAGAAAAATTCTGCTAAGCCTTCTTTTGATTTTTGTTGCATACCATTAGATGACATTTACTATTTTTAAATGTTCTTTCTAGACCAGTATCTCCGCTGTTTATAAATGAACATCGGAGCACTGGGATATTTTTTTGGAAAGAAAAAATATTTTTGCATTTTCTGCTGTACATGTCATACCAACTAGGCATAAACCAGAAAACGCCTATCTTTCATACTTAACTTAGAAGTAGCACAAACTCAGCGGAGATACTCTAGACTGTATTGTTAAGTAAGCGGGAGCTATTCACTTCAAGTTCCCCCTCCAATAGTCTTAAGTTTTTTTTCTTCAAAAACCTTTAAATACTATTTAATCTATAAAATATTATATGGATACTAAAAATACTAAATCTATAAAAACCACAACAATCAGAATAGAACAAGAAACAAAAGAAAAAATTGAAAATCTTGATTTTGTTAGAAAAGACACCTATAATCAAATCAATTAAAGGATTAAAAAGTATCGACAAAACTATTGCATATATTATGAATGAATATTCTAAATATAATGAGTATTTAGCATTCATATACAAAAAAAGAAGGGGAGAAAAAAGAAATGAAAAAAACAATACTAACCTTAGTAATCCTTGCAGGAATAATCCTCGCAGCGACAAATACCTCCGCTTTAGTCTGGAGAACCAACGGGTTAGATATGATGAATTTAAGTGATAGTGGAAATCTAACACTACTCATAGGAAATGTAACGGCACCATTTTACTATGGAAGTGGCAAATACTTAACAAATATTACAGCAGATGTAATCGCAAACAATACAAGAATCGCACATAATGTTACAATCGGAGAATGGTTAACTGTTGATGGAAATTTGAATGTTACAGGAACTTCTTATCTTGGAGATACAACAATCACCTCAGATAATATTACAACTAATAATATTATTCCTAAGGATGGTGGAAATGTAACTATTGATGGCAATTTGACTCTTTCAGACAAAATAACATTTGCTTTGGGAGGGGTTATAGATAATCTTGTTGCTGGGTGGATTACTATTACAGGAAATTTGCAAGTAGATGGTGATGTTAATGTTACTGGAAGCTTGAATGTGTCTGAAAATATAACTGCAAGTTCTGTAACTGTTCATGGAAATTTGAATGTTACAGGAACTTCTTATCTTGGAGATACAACAATCACCTCAGACAATATTACAACTAATAATATTATTCCTAAAGATGGTGAAAATGTGACTATTGATGGTAATTTGACTCTTTCAGAAAAAATAACTTTTTCTTTGGGAGAAATTATAGATAATATTGTTGATGGTTGGATTAGAATTACAGGAAGTTTACAAGTAGATGGTGATGTTAATGTTACTGGAAGCTTGAATGTGTCAGAAAATATAACAACAGAGTATTATTTTGGTGATGGCTCACAATTAACTGGAATGGAAACAGTATTTTCTATTACTAATTCAACAACTATTTCAACAACTTCAACGACCGATGCATTAACAGGAATGACTTTAACTCCTGGAGCAGGAAATTATTCTGTTTTATTTAATTCACAATATGAGATAGAAGCCGGAAATATAACTCAATTAGGAGCTCCGGATTTAACTATTCTATATAACGAACTAATGGCTGTCCCTGCAACCATAACCAACCACTCGGTTACTTTTGGGTCAGAAACGCTTACACCAGGTGTTTATACTGTTACTGGGGCAAGTAATATAATTGGGACTCTTACTCTTGATGCACAGAATGATCCTAATGCTATTTTTATTTTTAGATTTGGAGCGGCACTTTCTTCAACTGCTGGTGCGACTATAACTTTAATTAATGGATCATCAGCTTCAAACATATTTTTTATAGCAGACGCAGCCATGCCTTTTGGGGCAGGTACTACATTAAAGGGAACTTTTATTTCAAATAATGGAGCTCCAACTTTGGGTGCAGGGTGTAATCTAGAGGGTAGACTAATGGCCAGAAACGGCATTACATCAACTGACAGCTCAACTGTACAGGCTTCACCTATTAGTTCTTCTTTCAATTCAGGAGTATTACAGTCGTTTGCAATATTTAATTCTGTGGGTAATCTAGTGAACACAGGTGTATCAATTATTACTGGAGACGTAGGAACTAATTCAGGGACCATCACAGGGTTCACAACAGGGATGGTAAGTGGTAATATATATTTACCAGGTTCTGTTTCTGATGCTTTAGTTACATTTAGCATTTATCAAAATGGAGTTTTGATTAACAACTCGATCAGAGAACGAACATTTCAGGTGAATACAGTGGATGTGACACTACAATCAATAGCTACGGTGACAGAAGGACAAACTATTGATGTTAGGTATAAAATAGATACTGGAGAAGTGGTTTTAGAGAATAGAATTTTAACATTAATCAAAAATTAAAGAAAATGAAGAAAATGTTAAATATGATTAAATCAAAAAAAATGTTACTTGGGATTTTCTCAGTTTTGACTTTGCTTTTTTTTTTCTTCTAATGTTTTGACAGGTCCAATGTATCAAAGATGTGAACTAAACACAGATTGCATTATTGCCGAGTATGTTTTTGATAATAGTTATAATCCTTTAACAGACCAAATATGCACAATAAGTATTAGATACCCTAATGAAACTTTATCTGTTCATGATTATAATGTGACAAATACTTCGTATGGATGGCATCAATATATAGTTAATATTGACTCGCCTCAAGGAATATATCCTTCCGTGATGTGTTGCAATAATTCAGGGGATTATGCTTGCATAGATAAAACCTTCATACTTGGAGTTTCTTTTGATATAATAAATAATTCTTTAGCTGTTATAGATGAAGGATTACCTGGTAAGGAAGTTCCAGAAGGAGAAGTTGAAAAACCAAAAAAAGAAGCTGGAGAAGAAATCGAGATTACTAAGACATTTTCTGATGTTTTTAGCTATCTCAAAAATAATAAACTCTATGTATTTATCGGATTTGGAGTTTTAATATTTATTTTGTTTTGATTTATATTTTAATTAATATCTAAAAATGTAGTCACCTATTTGGTGTATTGATTTTTGGCTAATTCTTTTTTTAAGAATTTTCCAGTCCAGGATTTTTTGATCTGGGCTACTTCTTCTGGGGTTCCTGTTGCAACAACTTGTCCTCCGCCTTCTCCACCTTCAGGGCCTAGGTCGATAATATGGTCTGCGCATTTTATTACGTCTAAGTTGTGCTCAATAATTACCATTGTGTTTCCTTTGTCTACTAATGTGTTTAATACTTCGATTAATTTCTTTACATCGTGGAAGTGTAGTCCTGTTGTTGGTTCATCTAATATGTATAATGTTTTTCCGGTGGATCTTTTAGCTAGTTCTTTTGTTAGTTTTATTCTTTGTGATTCTCCACCTGATAATGTTGTTGAAGATTGGCCTAGTTTGATGTATTCTAATCCGACAGCTTTTAGAGTTTCAAGTTTTTTAGCGATTGATGGGATGTTTCTAAATATAGGAATAGCTTCTTCCACTGACATATCTAATACTTCTGCGATTGATTTATCTTTTACTTTGATTTGTAAGGTTTCGTCGTTAAATCTTGTTCCTTTACATTCTTCACATTCTACATATACGTCTGGTAGGAAATTCATTTCGATTTTAATTGTTCCGTCACCTTGGCATTTTTCACATCTTCCGCCTTTTACATTAAAGGAAAATCGTCCTGGCATGTATCCTCTAATTCTTGATTCTTTTGTTTCGGAAAATAATCGTCGTACTTCATCGAACATTCCGGTATAGGTTGATGGGTTACTTCGTGGTGTTCGCCCGATAGGTGATTGGTCAATTATGATTACTTTATCTATGTTTGAGGCAGTTTGGATTTCGTCATGGTCTCCTGGTTTTTCTTTTGAATCATGTAATTTTTTCATCATTCCTTTGTAGAGAATTTGGTTGATTAATGTGGATTTTCCGGATCCTGAAACACCCGTTACTAAGGTCATACATCTCGTTGGTATTTCTACGTCAATGTCTTTTAGGTTATTTGCTCGGCATCCTTTTAGTTTGATTGGTAGCCATTTTCTTCTTTTTTCTTTTGGAATATCAATGAATTCTTTTCCGGCAAGATATTGTCCTGTTAATGAATTTTTGTTTTTTGCTAATTCTTTTGGAGTTCCTTCTGCGATAATTTTCCCACCATGTATTCCTGCTCCGGGTCCGATGTCAATTACATAGTCAGCGTGCATTATTGTGTCTTCGTCGTGTTCTACTACTACCAGTGTGTTTCCTAGGTCTCTAAGTTTATGGAGAGTTTCAATTAACCTATTATTATCTCTTTGATGTAATCCTATTGAGGGTTCGTCTAGAACGTATAATACTCCGGTTAGGTTTGAGCCTATTTGTGTTGCTAATCTAATTCTTTGTGCTTCTCCACCAGATAGAGTTCCTGCGCTTCTTGATAATGATAGATAGGATAATCCGACGTTATTTAAGAAGCTTAATCGTTCACGGATTTCTTTTAAGATTTGATGGGCAATTTTTGTTTGCTTTTCGGTTAGTTCTAAATTGTTAAAAAATGTTGCTGCTTTATCGATTGACATACTGGTTGTTTCGATGATGTTCTTTTCATTTATTCTTACGGCTAATATTTTATCTTTTAATCGCTTCCCATGACAAACAGGACAAGGTCTTTTTTGCATATATCTTTCAAGTTCTCGTTTTCGGTAATCTGAGCTGGTATCTCGGTATAATCTTTCTTGTTGAGGGATTAGGCCTTCCCATCCTTCAGGAAAATGCATTCTTGCTCCGTTACTCCACATACCTTCCATGGATTTATCTGAACCGTATAGTAATGCATGAAAACTTTCTGGTTTGAATTTATTTACTGGGACTGTTGTTTTAAATCCACAGTATTTTCCGATGACGCCTAATTGTTGCATTCTCCATGAGTTATCCATTTTTCCATAGACTTTTACTGCTCCATCTAATATTGTTAATGATTTATCAGGAATTATTAAATCTGGATCAAATTCTATTTTTTCTCCGAGACCATGACATTCTTCACAAGCTCCAAAGGGTGAATTGAAGGAGAACATTCGAGGTTGAAGTTCTTCGAAAGAGATTCCACATTCAGGACAACTCATTTGGGAAGAATATATTTCTTCTTCTTTGTTGTCTGTTGCCATAATTAATCCATTGGACATATGGCTTGCTTTTTCGATTGCTTCTACTAATCTATTTGGGTCTTCTTTTGGTACTTTGTCGATTATAACGTCAATGTCATGTTTCTTGTATCGTGATAATTCGACTCGTTCATCGGTTCGATACACCTTTCCATTTACTCTTGCCCTTGTATATCCTGCTTTATTAAGATCTTTTAGTAATTGTTCGTAGGTCCCCTTTTTTTGTCTAATTACTGGGGACATTATAATTACATCTTCTTTGAATTTTGCTTGGATTCTATTTTGAATTTCTTTTGGTGTTTGGGATGAAATTGGAATGTTATGTTCTGGACAGAAAGGTGTTCCGATTCGGGCGAATAATAGTCTGAGGTAATCGTATATTTCAGTTACTGTTCCAACGGTTGATCGTGGGTTTTTTGAGGTTGTTTTTTGCTCGATTGAAATTGCTGGCGAGAGGCCTTCTATTGAGTCTACATCGGGCTTATTCATCACGCCTAGGAATTGTCTTGCGTAGGAAGATAATGACTCTACATACCTTCTTTGGCCTTCTGCGTATAGTGTGTCGAAGGCTAATGAAGATTTTCCGGATCCGGATAGGCCGGTAATTACTACGAATTTATCTTTTGGGATTGTTACATTTACATCTTTTAGATTATGCTCCCTTGCGCCTTGAATGATTATATCTCCCATAGGTAGAGTAGAAAAATTAGGTTTAAAAGAGTGTTTATGTAATTGCGGAATGGGTACTAGGAAAATATATAATTGATTTTGAAACTTGCATTGCTTAGATTGATGCCAATGACAGAGATTAAGAATAATTGGAGTGATATATGTTATTATATATAGTAATATATCGGAAAGTTTATAAGTATGTTATTATATATGATAACATATGGTAGTCAATAATATTAATCAGATGTTTTGTTTTAGGTGTTATCACACATGGATAAAGAGAATAAAGCAAAGAAAGAGTAAGTATTGTCCTAAATGTAAAAGTCCTTATTGGTATAAACCGAGAAAAAGAATATCAAAGGGGATAATATTAAAAATGCAAGATATGATAATTAATATTCATAATACTATCATAAAAATCAGTGGTGGTGAATCAGGAATTAGGGATATTGGTGGAATATATAACTCTACATATAAAATATTGAATTATCAAGGCAAAAATAAGAGAAAACCTTCTAATATTGGAGCATTTGTTCTTAATGAATTTGCAAAAAGACATTATTTTACTGATGGTAATAAAAGAACGGCATATGCAATGGCTAAGATTTTTATGCTAATAAATAATAGTCATCTAAAAATAGATTATATTCAAGCAATAGATTTTATTATAAGTGTTGCAGAATATAACAGTAAAAAAACCTTACAAGAAATATTACATTGGATAGAAACACATTCAACTGAAATAGAACAAAAAGAATTAGAAAATTATTTAAATAAAACTGCATTATCATTAATGTTAGGAGCTAAAGAATATGACCAATACTAAGAAAAAAGAAAAAGAAAAATCAATGAGTCAGGAGACATATATAATCTCTCAAGGAGAGAGGAAATTGCTTGAACTGGTGAATGTAGCAAAAGAAATAGTTTTTAACGAAGATAAAATTCTTTTTAAGGAATTGGCAAAAAAATAATTTTTCAATGAATCTTATTTTAAGATTAGGTTAAATGTATCTATATAGTCAAATATAAAAAAAATGCCATGGGCCCATGGCATATTATTTATATATCTAAAAGAATAGTTGGTACATCGTTTCGCTTTTTCATTAAGTTTCGTGAAATTTCCATTGCTATAGGATAAAAACTCTCTGCTTTGTTTTGTGATAATCCAAGGTCTGTCATTACACCAATATAATCTGCTTGACTAATCCGCTTTCCTTCGTTTACACCAAAGTACAAATGAGTTTGTTTTACCGCACGTTTTTCTTGAATTATTCCTTCTAGTATTGTTCCGTACTTTGGGAATTTTTCAGCGAAATGATCAACTGCTTGTCTCATTGTTCGAGCTTTATCAGTTTCATGAGTTTCTATTCTGGCGTATACTCTGTCTGATTCATAGGTTGTATCTTTACCCATTTCTTCATAAATAGACCCGGCGATTTTTGGTCGCGATCGTTTCATTTTACCGTCGAAACTTGACATTGGTCGATACATTCTATCTGTTGCAATTAAGTTTACAATGTTTGATTCTACATTTTCCATTTTTTGTGTCTCCATATTTAGTTATTATTATAATCCAAATTCTCTTATTAATTTAGTGTGGTGATAAAGATCACCCTAAAGACTAATATTTAAAAAGTTCTTACTGTTAGTATGGTTATGATAAATGATCTTTCGGCTGCTGGTTTAAGTAATAATGAATATAAAGTGTATAGTGCATTATTGGATTCGGGGCCTTCTTTGGCTGGCGTTATTTCGCGAAAGACTGGCTTGCATCGGCGGACTGTGTATGATACTACTGAGATGTTAATTAAGAAGGGTTTGGTTGGATATATTTTGAAGAATAATCGGAGAATGTTTGAGGCTTCTAATCCTGAGAGGTTGATGCAGATTGTTGATGAGAAGCGGGAATCTATTAATGATGTTTTGCCTAATTTGATGGCTCGATTTGCGACTGAGGGAGAGAAGAATGAGACTAATTTTTATAAGGGGAAGGAAGGGGTTAAATCTGTGTTTGAGGATCAGTTGAATTATGATGAGGTTCTGATTCTTGGTGCTTCAGCGAAGGCATATGATGTATTGCAGTTTTATTTTAAGTGGTATGATAAAGCCAGGGTTAAGAAAAAGATCAAGGTTCGAATGATTTCAACGGATCGCGATATGAAGGATTTGCCTTTGGTTGAGGTGAGGTATTTGCCTAAGAAGTATGCTAACCCGATGGCGGTTAATATTTATGGGGATAAGACGGCGATTGTATTGTGGATGAAGGAGCCGATTGCGATTGTTATTCGCGAGCAAGAAGTTGCGAATTCGTATCGGCAGTATTTTGAGCTAATGTGGCATGTTGCGAAGGCTTAATTTCGGAACTCTTATATATTCTGCTTCTTTGTATATTGTATGATATTTGGTCGTAAGAAAAAGAGGATGATTGATGTTGGGGAGCTTGTTCGGCGGGGAAGGATGCCCAAGCATGATACTGAAGTTAATCTAAAAGCTAATAGTGATGGGTTTGTGGAGATTGGTTCTGGTAATAGTATTAAGGCTCAAGAAATTAATCGAGAGGATTCTGTTGATGTTTCTGCTTTATTAGGTGAGAGTGCTCCTGTTGAATCTTCTGCTATGGATTTTCTTAATATGTCATCAACTCCTTCTTCGCCTTCTCCAACTTTTTCACAAGAGGCTGATGGGTATGATAAGCGAGAGGTTGATGCTAAGATTTCGCAGTTGGATTCTATGATTTATAAGTTGGAACAGAGGATTGATGTTTTAGAGAGAAAGGCTGGGGTTGGTACGGGAAATAGTAATACTGGCGCTATGGGTGCTATGGGTTGGTGAGCTTTTGTCTAATGCCTTATTATCTCGATGGCGTAATCTTTATCGGGTCACCAGACTAACTTAATTTTACGCTCTCAATAGTCTAGTTGCCAAGGATGCCTATTCAAATATCACTCTTTGTTTTGTCTTTTATTTTGCTTTATATAAAGAGCAATATTCTCACCCTCTCACTTCGATGGCGTAATCTTTATAAGGCCACTCGACTAATCTTTTTTTATGCTCTCATAGTCTAGTGGCCAAGGATGCCGCCCTCTCAAGCTGAAGGGATAATCGATGAGATGAAGCCTTTGCATTCAGAATGAATACGGCAATCTTCGCGACGTGAGGTGATAAAATCTTTCGCGGATTTTGCGGAGAACGGCGGTGACCCGGGTTCAAATCCCGGTGGGAGCGTATTTATTTTTTATTGATCGACAGATGCTCTTCTCTTTTTTGTTCTGGGAGAAGATTTGGTCTTACCTTTGAATGCTCTTAGTTTTGTTCTTTTTAGATTTTTATTTGGTACTTTTGCTTTCTTGGCTACTTTTGAATGATATTTGTGTTCTGCCTTATCGATTTTACTTTTTATTTTTCGCTCTATTTGGTTGAGTAAATTTTTCTCTTTTGCGGAACAGAAGGAATATGCGATTCCTGTTTTTCCTGCTCTTGCGGTCCGGCCTATTCTGTGGATGTAATTTTCTGCTTCGTGTGGTAGGTCGTAATTTATGACATGGGTTACGTCGTCAATATCAATTCCTCTTGAGGCTATGTCGGTTGCTATGAGTACATGTAATTTCCCGGACTTGAAATCTTTGAGGGCTTGGTTTCGTTCTTCTTGTGTTCGGTTCGCATGGATTGCGGTTGATGTGATATTATTAACTTTTAGGTATCTTACAATTTGGCTTGCTTCTTTTTTAGGACCTATGAATACAATTACTTTTTTCTTTTCAATATTTCCGAGGAGTTCTACTAGGAGTTTGTTTTTATTTTCTTTGTCTACATAGAAGATGCATTGATCTATTTTGTTTGATGGTTTGTGCTGTTGAGAGACTTCTAGTCTCGTTGGTTTTTTGAGGTATTGTACTGTTATTTCAGATACTTCACTTGATACTGTTGCTGAGAAGAATGCGGTTTGTCTTTGTCGTGGAATTCGACTCATTATTTTATCAACAGAATCACGAAATCCTAGTCCGAGCATATTGTCAACTTCATCTATAATGATTGTTTCGATTTCTTTGAGGTTTACTTTTTTCTTGGAAACTAGCTCTATGAGTCTTCCTGGTGTTGCGACTATAATGTCTGTATTTTTCTTTAGTTCGGTTATTTGCTTTTCGATATCTACGCCGCCGTAAATTGTAATATGTTTTATTTTGAGATATTTTGCGTATCCTGTAATGTTATGAGTGATTTGGAGAGCTAGTTCTCTTGTTGGTGCTAATATTAATGCTCTTGGTGCGTTTGACTTTATAGCTGATTTGTCTTGATGGATTTTGTCTAAAAGGGGTAATACGAATGCTGCAGTTTTTCCGCTTCCGGTTTCTGCTATTCCTAATATGTCTTTGTTCTCTAGGAGTAGAGGTATTGCTTCTTCTTGAATTTGGGTAGGATTTTTATATCCTTTTTCTTGAATTGCCTTGAGCAAAAGCTCATCTAATTCGAAATCTGTAAATTGCATACTAAAAGAAGTATTTTACTATATATAAAGTGCCTAGATAGGTAGCACAACATCTATAAATTGATTTATTTGGTCAGTTTTATGAGAATTATTTTTGTTAGGCATGGAGAATCGTTGGCTAATGAGTCTTGTCAGAATCAAGAGCGAAATGATATTTGGTCTGATACGGTTTTGTCAAAGAGGGGTATATCTCAGGCTAGGCTTTTAGGGGAGCGATTGAGCGAGGAGTCTATTGATGCTGTGTATTCTTCTGATTATCACCGCTCGAGACAAACTGCGGAGGCGGTTGTTGTACATCATAGTACTGAACTAGAAATTGAACCTTTGTTTGGGGAGAAGCATAATGGGGAAACTTATGATGAATTTTCTGGGAGGATTAGGGAAGCCTTGACTAAGGTTATGGATAAGCATGATGGGCAGACTGTTCTTCTTGTGGCTCATGGACATACTAATCGGGAAATTATGAAACAGTTAGGTCTTGAACAATTGGGTAATCATGTAAAATGGATTTCTCAAGGGAATACTTGTGTGAATATTTTTGTTAAAAAATATGATGGATTTCAACCGATTATGGTCAATTCCCTTTCACATTTGGAAGAAGAATCTATGGCTGTTGAATTGTACCGGCAAGTTCAAAAAATGCCTTTAGGGAATGATGTAGATGGTAAGACGTTTCTACTAAAGGAATTATTAGAGAAGAATGGGTATGGTGTTGACTTAATTTCTGTTGTTTTTGATTGGAGGGATTTACCTATTCCTGCCCATATTATGGATTTATTGGGAGATTCAACTTTAGCTTTTCATAAGACTTTGTTGGTTCATATGTATGGGTCACAGATTTATTTGGATCCTGTTTGGCCTATGGGTTTACTTAAGAAAGGATTTGTTGTAACAGGTACATGGGATGGGAAACGAGACTCTATGCAGATAACGAATGGTGATTTGATTTATTATCCTGCATCAGTTGAGAATGATGACATTTATGAGAAACATGGAATTATCCCAAATGGAGAAAGGGATAAGGCTTTTTTCGAGGCATTAGTGCAGTGGTTGAATGGATGAACTTTCGTAACCTATATATATTATAGAATATTAAATAGAGTATGATATTTGAGGCATTGGTGATTTCTTTGGTTTTGCAATTGATATTTTTTATACCTGCCTTTTTATTTAAGACTGATAAGTTTACTGATTTTACCTATGGCTTGACTTTTATCATTCTTGCTATTCTTTTTTATCTTGAGAGTGTTGGAGATTTATATAGACAATTACTTGCTATCATGATTATTGTATGGGCTTTACGATTGGCAATTTATTTGGTTGTTAGGATTAGAAAGATTGGGCGTGATTCAAGATTTGATGAGACTAGAGATCATTTCTTTAAGTTCTTGCAGTTTTGGTTGTTGCAAGGTTTTGTTGTTTGGGTTGTAATGATTCCGGCAATTTACTTTTTTACTTCTTCGTTGAGTGTTAATCCTATCTGGTTTATTGTGGGTTCAGTTCTCTTCTGGAAGGGGTTGCTGATTGAGGGGATTGCTGACCAACAAAAATTCTCTTTCAAGAATAATAAAAAGAACGCTGGTAAATGGTGTGATGTTGGCCTTTGGAAGTATTCTCGTCATCCTAATTATTATGGGGAAATGATGATTTGGGTTGGAATTTATATCGCTGTTGTTACGGGTATTACGCAATATTATATTGCATTACTTGGTCCGTTATTAATAATCTTGGTTTTAAGATATGGTTCGGGTGTTCCTCCGTTAGAGAAAAGATATGATAAAAAATATAAGAAAAATAAAAAATATCAGGATTATAAGAGGAAAACTAATTTGTTGATTATTGGTCCTCGGAGAAGATGAAATATTATATTTTAATTGTTATTTTTATTTATGGTTTGCCAATGTGGAATTTTAGGTATGCCTTTCGTAGTACTGTGTATCGGGAAAAGGGTTTTATGATTAATATTCGTCCATGGTTTGTGCAGGAGACTTTGGCTTTGTTTAGTAATAGCTACTTTAAGAATAAGAAAGAAATTGCTATGGCGAATAAGTATAGATTGTATATGCTTGGATTTGTCTTGCTTTGGACTTGGTTCTTTTTGTCATAGTTATACATAAGGTATATAAATAAGATTCTTCTCTCTATATTATGCAAAAGATATTTGGGTGGTTATTGATAGGTTTATTTTTATTATCTTTTACATTTGTGATGGCTGACTCTGATAATAATGAATCAGATGACGATGATGATCGTGATGATGATGATCGTGATGATGATGAATCGGATGATGACGACGATGATCGTGATGACGACCGGGAAGAATTTAGAAAAGGCTTGAAGGATCTTAAGGGTGAGTTTCGAAATTCCTCTAAAGAATTACATGATGATCGTAAAAAGGATAAGGATGAATTTGAAGCTTCATTAAAGGAACTTTTTGATGGCGTTGATCGGAGCAACTTAACAGATGAAGAAAAGGAAGAACTAAAGGAAGAGATTGATGCCTTAAAAGAAGAATTTAAGGAGACTAAGGAAGAGAATAAAAATAGTTCAAAAGAATTACGTGTTGAATATAGGGGAGCTTTGAAGGATTTAGCAAATGCGACTGGTAATTCTAAGGTTCACTATAAATTAGCTAATGGACGTAATGTTACAGTAAGAGTTATGCCTGAAAATGCAAGTGCTCGAGCTCTTGAGAGATTAGGACTGGTTAATTGCTTGGAAGAAAATAATTGTTCTTTAGAATTAAAGGAAGTTGGTGAAGGTAATAATACAAAATTACGATATGCTTTATCTGCTAAAAAGAAGGCTAGATTTTTAGGTTTATTTGCAGTTGATATGGATGTCGAAAGCGAAGTTGATGCTGAGACTGGTGAAGTTGTTTATGCAAGAAAACCTTGGTGGGCTTTTTTAGCTAGTGAATAATAATAATCTTTAAATATTATATTTTCTTTTTTGTTATATGAAATATGAAAATATTGTAGATACTAAGTCATTTGATCGAGCTGTTAAAGATTATATTACTGTGTATTCGCCGAATGGATTACATGAAGTGTTAAAGAATGACCCAAGAAGACAAAGAAGCTCTCTTGATTCATTTATTACTGGGGTGGGTTCAGTCCTTGATTTGTCTGGGACTTCATCTAAAGAAGATCCAGTTTCTACTATCTTAGATACAAGAACTTCAGTATTAAAAATGATGGCTGATATGAAGAGTCCAGAGAGAACTTATTTTCTTAGAGCTGTTCATGCTATGAAACAGAGAAATAGGGCACCGAAAATGTCTTCTGACCCTTATGTTTCTCAATTGATAGGAGAGTTGGATTCAGAATATGTATCTAGGAGAGAACTTTACCTTAAAGAGCATACTAAGTAATTATATTTATATATTGTGTTAATTGTTTATATTTATGAACACGAGATTTATTATGTTATTACTAGTTCTATTAGTTGCTAGCTACTTAATTTTTCCGTTTTCTAACCCTGCTCAAAAAGATTCTAACTTTCCTGTGGAACAAAATAAGGCTATTCCTCAAATACCACCTTTTCCTGATAAACCTTCTTATGTCTTGGAGAATCCGCCTCATAAGTTACATGTTCCACATTCGAGTAATAATGATATGTTACTTCTTCTCTCAGCTCCATCAATATATAGCCCTTATTATAAACCGGCATTTGATGATATAGTTGAATTCCAAATTAATTATGCTAATGAAATTATGAAATATGAAGATGTGATTATTATGGTTGATTTTGGTACTTTGAAATATTACTCAGATCGTATTCCTGCTGATAATTTATATGTGACTGATTTGTATGATATTTGGGTAAGAGATTTTACAACCGTTAATCCATATGACCCCATCCAATTTACTTATACTAATGCATCAATGACTTCTTCTGAAGCTAAACAAACTCAATTCATTTATGATGATTCACTTAATAAAACTGGATTTAAGAGAGAATATACTAATTATCTACTTGATGGAGGAAATGTTGTTGATAATTATGAGGGTAGAGCTGTTGTTACAACTAGATTTTTAGATGATAATTATTTGACTTATGATGAAGGAAAAAAGGTCTTGAAGGAATTGTTACATTTGGATGAGGTTGCGATTATAATTCCTGATGAAGATGTTTTGTCTCATTCTGATGGAATGGTTATGTGGATTGATTCAGATACTTTACTTGTTAATGATTATTCTGAATTTGGAGATGAGTTTCGTTCTGAAGTTTTAATTGAATTAAGAGAATCTTTTCCTACTGTTGAAATAATTGAAATTCCTGTAGAGTATACTGTGAATAAACGAGATGAATGGGTAGGTTTTTCTTCGGCATGTGGGGTTAATGTAAATTCTGTTTTAACAGAGAAGAATCTATTTGTTCCGGTATTTGGTATGGATCATGATAATGAAGTATTGGATATAATCCGGGAACATACGACTAGAAATGTTATTCCTATTAATGCTGAAGGTGTTTGTGCTATGGGTGGAAGTGTGAGATGTCAAACTTGGCAAATGGCTGGGGAAAATGCGGAAAAAATTAAAGAGGCTGCAAGGAATGGGTAAGGTTGTTTTGTATATTGCTATGACCTTGGATGGTTACATTGCTTCAGAGAATGGAAGTATTGATTGGTTAAAGAAGTATGAGAAAAATACTGACGGTGAAGATTATGGGTATGGAGATATGATTGCTGGTATGGGAAGTGTGATAATGGGAAATTCAACATATAAACAGATTCAAACGTTCGGGGAATATCCGTACTCAGATTTTGATTCTTATGTATTTACTCGGAATTTATCATTGGAGAAAGATTCACATGTTACTTATGTTCATGATTCAGTAAAAGAATTAATTTCTTCCATTCAAAAAAAATCTGATAAAGATATTTGGCTGATTGGTGGCGGAAAGCTTATTTCTTCTTTCTTAGAGACTGATTTAATTGATGAGTATATTCTTACTGTTGTTCCTATTCTTTTAGGGAAAGGTATTCCATTGTTCTCTGGGGATTTTGGTGTAAGGAATTTGAAATTGAATTCTACGAAGGGATATAAATCAGGTTTAATGCAGATGAATTATTCTTGTTAGTATGTTTTATAAATAACTTTCTACTTACATATTTATGAAGAGATCTGATACTAAATTGTTGCAGTCTATTTTTTATTTAATTATGATTCTTGTTATTGTTTTATTAGTTTTTAATTTTCTCTTACTTACTGATAGGTTTCAACATAATGCTTTGAGGAATGCTTGTATTGATACTGAAGAAGGGAATAGTTGTTCCTATGTTCTTAGGGGTGAGAGTTATTCTGGAGAATGTCAGCAGCGAAGAAACTCAGCTCTGTTTTGCTCACAATTCCGTTTGGAGGATAATGATTAGTATGAGAAAAAAAACGTTTATTGTGTTGTCTGTACTTGTAGTAGTTTCATTGCTTATATTATTGAACTATGCTTATATTGAAAATTATTTTGGTGGATTTTTAGATCAAAATATTGAGAAGTGGGGATATGTAGGTGTATTTGTTTCAGTATTTTTCTTGGAGATATTTCCTCAGCCGTTTTTGAGTTCTTTGCTTCCTTTGTCTAGCGGATTTTTTTATCAATTTGATTTAGTTACTTTGGTTTTAGTTGCTATTGTTGCTGCAATGTTGTCCAATTATACGGCTTATTTTATAGGTTTGAAATATGGAAATGAAATTTCTGATTATTTCATTTCTCCTGAGAACTTTAAGAAAGCTCAGAAATGGGTTGATTCACACGGAGAAAAGATTTTGATATTAATGGCTATGACTCCTTTACCTTATTTTCCGGTGTTGGGTGGATTGTTTAAGTTGCCATTTTGGAAATTTACAATGTATGCTATTATACCAAGGGCAATTCATTTTATGATATTCTCGTATATTATTTTTGGAATGTTTTAGAGATTTAATTTGTCGCCGTGTTTGCCTAGCCATTTGACTTTATCTTTGTAATTTGGGTCGGCTTGCTGTACTAATTTCCAGAATCTGTTTGAATGATTTGGCTCGATTAAATGTGCTAGTTCGTGAATGATTACATATTCTAGTACTGCTAAGGGTGCTAGGAGTAGTCTTGTTGAGAGTTCTATTTCTTGTGTTTGGTGTTTGCATGCACCCCATCTTGAGATGGTATACCTGTATGATATTTTTTGTATGGGTTTATTAAAATGGATTTTATTGAGCCTTCCAACATGATAGTGTAATTCTTGAAGGTGTTCTTTGGCTAAGAGTTTTCTCGTTATTTTTGAAATTGTTTCTTGTCGTTGTTCTTCTGAGTGATAATCTGGTAATCTGTAATGAAGATAGTCTCCTTTAATTTTTCCGTAATTTTTTTCTCTTGCTTCAAGGTCTATTTTTATTTGATATGTTTTTGTATGAGTTCTTAGAAACTCGTCATGTCTATATCTTTTTTGGGTGAGATTTAACTCGGGCTTTTCTTTAATTTTTCCAACTGCCCATACTATTAATTTATGAATTTCTTCTTCCTGATTTCTTTTACTAAGATGTTTTGGGATTCTAATATTAATGCCTCCTTTTGTTATTGATGCACGCGTGGAATTCCTTCGTTCAATGTATATGTTAATGCTATGATTAATATTACCTACTTTTATTGTTCTCTTTTCCACCATATTTGCTTTACTCTAGAAGGGTTTTTATAATTATTGAGCAGCGTCTTTACTTTGAGACATAGAATGATTATTTGAATGTCTGGTCTTCTTTTTAGGCTCTTCTTTCCTCACTGCATAGAAAATAAATACAAATATTGAGGCGATTGCGTATAGGGCTAGAATTACTGCTGCTAGAATAAGAAATGGAATTGCTAAACCACCGATTACTACTAGTAAAAAGAATGCTATTGGGATTAATACTATTGCGCCTAAGAGGCCTAAGAAAAATCGTATTGCATTGTTCATGATCTACTCGGTTTTGGCATGTATTTATATAATTTCATGGCTAGATTTTTAATTGGCATTGATTGCAGCCATACTTTACCTGGTCCTGTTAATGTTCCTAGGAATATTCCTTCTCCTCCGAAGAACATGTTTTTGACTCCTTTTATTCTTGTGATGTCAAAGTCTACTGATGGTTCATATGCTCCGATATGTTGTGGGTCTACTTTTAGGGTTTGTCCTTCTTTTAATGAATACTCTGTGATCTCTCCGGCGAGTTCTAAAAATGCTTTTCCTGGGCCAGTTATTTGTTGTAAGAAAAATCCTTCTCCTCCAAAGAACCCTGCTCCTAACCTTTTTGTTAGTGTTAGCTTTAGGTCGACACCTTCCTGCGCTACCATAAATGCGTCTCGTTGGCAGATAATTGATTCTCCTTTTTTGAGGTCAAGTGGGACGATTTTTCCTGGCATTTCTGAGGAGAATGTTATGAGTCCGGTTCCTTCTTCGCATTTATAATCTACTAAGAATAAAGATTCACCAGAGAACATTCTTCCGATTCCTTTGAGCAGTCCACCCTTGACGTTTGCATTCATATTTATATTTGGTGTCATCCAACTCATACCACCACTTTCTGTAAATACAGCTTCGCCTTTATCTAATTCAATGTCTAATACTTGTAATGTTGTTCCACGGATTTTTGTTTTCATATTATTATATGGATTTATCTCTTTTTAATACTTTTCTCATTTCCTTATTTGAAACTTTTACTGAGTAGCAACAAATCCATAGCTTTATAAAGGGTAAAAATGATTGAATTAGTATATTAATGGTTAGAGTCTTTGAGCGAAAAGACTTGCTCAAGATTTAATTCTTGTTATACTATTTTATTACATACAATGGAAGGATTTACAAAAATGGGCTTAAGCCCTGAACTTTTGAAAAACATAGAGAAAGCCGGTATTAGTGTACCTACTGATATCCAGGCACAAGCAATCCCATTAGCTTTGGAAGGAGCTGATATAATTGGTGGTTCTGCTACTGGTAGTGGAAAGACTCTTGCTTTTAGTGCTGCTATTATTGATAAAATAAAACCAAGTGATGAAGTATCTGCTTTGGTTATGTGTCCTACTAGAGAATTGGCTGAACAAGTTTCTAGTGCTATTTCTGCATTTGCGGCTGGTAAGGGATTGAATGTATTGGCTATTTATGGTGGTGTTAGTATTGATGGGCAAATTCGAAAGATTTCACAGGCTGATATTGTTGTTGGTACTCCAGGTCGAATTATGGATCATATGCAAAGGGGAACGTTACGATTTAATGATATTAAGTTTTTGGTTTTAGATGAGGT
>JBNMFJ010000002.1:0-37662 GCA_051269935.1 Patescibacteria group bacterium
ATTTTACAGTCTTTTTGATTGACTTGTTCTATAGCTTCTTTATGATTGTTATTGCAGCAGTAGTTTTGATGTATTTGCAGCTTTTTGTAAAGTTTATATATAATTTTATTTGATTTATATATTTTTGAGTTTTTGGTAATGGTACAGAATATGTTTATGCGCAGTGGGAGAATTGAACTCCCGTCTCAACGTTGGCAACGTCACGTTCTACCACTAAACTAACCGCGCAGGACTAGAATATACATTTACTACATTGAAACTTTAAAAAGCTAACTCTTAGCTTTTTTTATCCTTTTTCTTTGTGGAAATTTCCTTTTTTTCTACGTTCCATTTTCTGGCTCTTTTTTCCATGTATATTGCAACGTATATTGCACAGATTATTATGAGTAAATATACGGATAGGAATTCATACCATTTGTATTGCAAGACTTTGGTTATTGATAAAACAACTAGGCTATACCAGGTGACTATTGAGATGCTTCCGGAGATTGAACTTGAGTATAATATTTCTTGTGTGCAATTTTTTTGCCCCTCAAGTACACATTTGTTTATTCCTGGGCTCACTACTTTTTGTAGGTATATTCCGTTTAGTATTACAATTGCAAATAGGGCCATTTTAAATCTGAATAAATTGCTTGCTAATAATTCGGGTTTTTGAATTAGCATGATAATTCCACTGAGAAGTATTACGATAATTCCAGCATTAATTAATTTACTTACATATGGATATATACGAATAAATTTACTTTCTAGAGATCGCTTTCGAAGTCCTATGATATGTAAGTAATCTACGAAGGTTACGGATCCAACGCAGACGGCTACTCCTAGAATATGAAATACAAGGCTTATTATGTACATGATTCCCTCTTCCATGATATAACTAATTTTTCGCTATATATAAATTTACACATTGAGATGTCGTTGGATTTAAATAGTACTTTCTGCTTTGTATTTGATGGTGGTACAGAAGGATATTCTTAAAAGACTTGATTCTCAGGAAAAACGTATTCTTGCTCTTGAAAAGTATGCTGGAATTAGACCAAGTGAGCCTGTTCATGCTAAAAAGGAATCTCATGTTAAAGAGAAAAAACATGAGTCTTCTGATTCTATTAAGTTAGACTTTAATCAAATTATTACTGGGCTCGGAGTTTTGGGCGTTGTTATTGGTTTAATTTCATTTTTCTTTTATGCTGTTGCTAATGATTGGATTGGGCAGTTTGGCCAGATAGTTATTGGGATTTGTGTTGGTGTTTTATTATTCGGATTTTCATTACTTTTACGAGAGAATAAAGAGAAGTGGAGTAATGTGGTTGTTGGTGGAAGCTTTTTTGTATTCTTCTTGTCAATTGGTGTGGGTGTTTTAGAATATGCTGTTATTAGTGAAGCGTTCGGATTTGTTCTTCTGGCGTTATTCTTAATTGCTTCAACGTATGTGAGTATCCATTTTGCATCTCGTTCTATTGGATACTTTACTGTTGTCGGTGGTTATTTGGTTCCGTTTATTAGTGGATATGCCGAGGCTTATGGCTTCTTGCTGTTATATTATGCTTTGTTCACTCTTGGGTTAGTGGCTGTTTCTTTCATGCAGAATTGGTATGATTTACGGTTTGTTTCATATGGGGTGATGGTGTTGTTTATTGCTAGTTTCTATGATATATTCACGAACCAATTTGCGAATGCTATTGGTGTTCTATTTCTGATATTTGTTTTTGTTATGTATCATGCTTCTTCCTTGTATAGTGTTACTATGAAGGAGACTATTCATCTGCATGCATTGGATAATGCTGTTTTGATTACTATATCTGGTGTTATTTTGGGTATGATTTCATTTATGTTTGATTTGACGAATGAGATGTATGGATTGATTGTTTTATTGTTTGCAGTGATTTATCTGGTTGAGGCCCTTTCAATGAAATTACAGAAGGTGGATGATAGTGTTATGTATACTTTAATTGCTGTTTGTATTATATTGGCTAATATTAGTATTTTGCTTTTGTTAGATTCTTTGAGAAATGATTACTTTATGATTTTGTTTATGGTTGAGTATGTTTTATATTCTATCTTGGCAGTTAAGTCTACCTATTCTACCTTATATGATGTATTCTCAAAGATTTGCCTTGTTTTGGTTGGTCTTTGGTATGTATTTATTGTTCGATTTATGGAGTCCTTTTTACATTCATTATTTTTCTTGACTGTGATGTTAGCTTTTGTTGTGGCTTTGTTTGTCTTATTTAAGTTAGATTTTGATGCTGATTTTAATGCCGGGACTTTTGTGATTTCTGGGTTCTTGTTTATTTATTCATTCCATAAGTTTGTGTGGTGGATTGGAATCTCAGATACTGTTGCTCAGATTGTTCTGTCTGTGTTATGGTTGGTATATACTTTGGTTCTGTATGCTCAGGCTGAAGAGATTAGAGAGAAGGTATTTATTGGAATATTATTAGGAATAACTTTACTTAAAATTGCATTTAATGATTTATTCTATTTAGATGGTGCGTTTAGAATTGTTGGATTTATTATCTTTGGTATTTTATTGATTGTTGGTGGATATTTTATTCGAGATGATGCGTAGATTTATCTAAAGTAAGGGAGATCTATTTTTACTTTACTATTTATTCAAGAGCTGGTACTGTTTTATGAATTTGATAATATAGGAATGCTCCTCCAGATAAAGCGATAGTTATATTTGGTGAGAGTAGTTTCATTTTTTTTAGTATATTTCCAGAATGCCCTCCTGCGATAATTGTTCTTGTTTTTGTTCTTTTTATATGGGTGAATATTTCTTTTGTTCCTTTTTGGAATTCTGGATCTTCAATTTTACCGAGTGGTCCCTTTATTATGAGTAGCTTTGCTTTGCTTATGCTTTGCTTTATCTTTGCTATGGTTTTTTCTCCAATGTCGAGTATGTCGTACTGTGTTGGTAATTCTTCTACGTTTATCTCTTTTCTTTTTTTATTTTGTGATATTGCTAGATCTATTGGTATTATTGAATTCGTAAGAATCATTTTCTTAATTATTGGTTTGTACTCTTCTAAGAGCTTGTCCTTTTTTCCAAGTTTTATGTTTTGTTTTTTTAATGCTAGTAATGATATGGTTCCGCCAAGGATTGTTTTGTTATTATTTACTATTTCAAGTAAATCATCTGGTTTATTTCCTCCGAGGATATATATTTTATTTTTTATTTTACTTGCTATTTTTGCAAGTTGTAATTCTTTTTGGAAAGTGGGACCTTGATAATTTGGTACCTTTCCTTTGAAGCCGATGACTGATGTGTGCTTTCGGTGGGAGGTTGAGAAGGCGTCATTTATATATACGTCAATTAGAGGTAAAAAGGTATCGAGGATTGAATTATTCTTTCTCTTAGGTGTAAATTCATCCGAGTTAGATCTTATGTTCTCTAATAATACTGCTTCTTTCGAACGTAATACTTTTATTTTCTTTGTATCTGTTGTTGATTTGATGTATGTTATCTTTGTCTTTTTATTTATTATTTCTGCATGTTGTTTGAGGGTTGTATAATCTTTTTTCCCAGGTGATGATTGGTGTGCAATGCATATTACTTTTGCACCATGTTTTTTTAATAGTTTTATTGTGTTGATTGATTCTGTTATTCGTTCGTTATATTGTATCTTTTTATTTTTGATGGGAGAATTGATATCTAGTCTTACGAGTACTGTTTTGCCTTTGAGATTTATGTTTCTTGGTAGTGGTTTCATTTTTGATAGAGGTGTTCTATTTGTTCGATAGTGTCTACAACACGTGAGGAATATCCGTATTCATTATCATACCATGCATTTATTCGGTAGCTGTTTCCTACCTTTTGGATAAGGTCTCCGGCGATTACGCTCGAGTGAGAGTTCCCAATGATATCGTTGCTGACTATTGGGTCTGTCGTATATTCTAAAATATTCTTATACTGTTCTTGTGATGCTGTTTTTAGGGCTCTTTGTAATTGGATAATTGTGGGCTTTTTCTTTAGCGTTACAATTAGGTCTATTAGAGAACCGTTTGGTATCGGAACTCGTAGTGCATGACCTTTTATCTTTCCTTTTAGTTTTGGGAATAGGCTTTCGATTGCTGCACTAGCTCCCGTTGTTGTTGGAATGATGTTTATTGCAGCGGCTCTTCCTCTTGAGAATTTATTGTGATGAGTGTCTTGAAGTTCTTGATTGTTTGTATAGGCGTGTATTGTTGTGAATAGAGCTTTCTCTACTGTGAAGTTTTCGTTAAGGATTGCTATCAATGGTGCTAGGCAGTTAGTTGTGCAAGAAGCGATAGAGAGAACCTCATCGGTCTTTTTTATTTTCTGTGTAGTAACTCCTGGGATTACTACATTGTCTGGTTTATTGTTTTTACAGGGCGCTGTTATAATTACATGTTTTGCTCCAGCTTTAATATGAGCCTTTGCTTTCTTGGGGTCAGTAAAGGCTCCGGTTGCTTCGATTACAATATCTATGTTTAATTTTTTCCAAGGTAATTTTAAAGGATCTCTTTGGTTAGATATTCGTATTTCCTGATTTTTAACTAATAGCTTATTTTTGTTTATTTTTATTTCATCTTTTAATGGACCGTATACTGAATCGTATTGTAGTAGGTATTTTGTACTTTCTATGTCGTGAGTATCATTTATTGCGATAATCTTATGTCCTTGTTCGAGAAGTATTCTAGTTATTACTCTTCCAATTCTTCCAAATCCATTTATTGCGACCCTCATCTTACGGTTCGTTATGCCCTCCAAAGGCATGTCTTATGGCTGAGACAAATTTTGTTGCGAAGCTTTGTGTTTTCATTGATGATTTTCTTTTTTTGATAGCATGTTCTAGTGTATCGGTGTCATTTTTTTGTTTCTTTGCTATTTCTAATGCCCATTTACCAGTTTGTCCTCCACCGATTATTCCTTTGAAACCTGCGAGCTTGTTATGCTTTTTGAATTCTTTTTGCGCTAATTCTGTTATCCATGATCTGATTACTGATCCATTTGACCATACTTTTGAAACATCTGCGTAGTTGAGTTTATAGGGGCTTTTGTTAAGTATCCCGTAGCCTTCTGCGTATGCTTCTAGAATTGCATATTCTATTCCATTATGTATTGTTTTTACATAGTGTCCAGCCCCTGAAGGACCTAGATAAGCATATCCGTTCTTGACTGCAAGGTCACGAAATAGTTTTTCTATTTTTGTAAATACAGGCTTGTCTCCTCCAATCATTAGTGATGCTCCGTTGAGTGCACCAGTTAATCCTCCGGATGTTCCCATGTCAATAAAATTAATTCCTCTTTTCTTTAAGTCTTTATATCTTTTAATTGAGTCTTTATAGAAAGAATTTCCCGCGTCAATTATTATGTCCCCTTTACTTAAGAAAGGAATTAAGGAATAAATTATGGCGTCGACTGGTTTTCCTGCTGTTACCATGATCATAATGATTCTTTGCTTTTTATGCTTGGATATTACTTCTTCAATAGTGTATGCAGGTGTTGCTCCTTTTTTTACTAATTTCTTGATTGGCTTTGGTGATCTATTATGAACTATTACTTTATATTTTTTTCTAAGTAAACTTTGGGCCATTAATGATCCCATTCTTCCTAAGCCTATAATTGCAATTTCTTTTTTCATTTTTTATCCTTCATGTGATTTATATGGTGTTTGCACATTTGGAATCCGTCGTCTTTGGGTTTGTAACCGACTAATTTTTTTGTTTCTTCTAAGTTCATGTATTTATGCTTATTGTTAGATGTTCCTGCGAGTATACCGTATTTTACTTTTGCAGGTGCCATGATTGATTTATGTATTAGTTGGCCCATGTCTCGTTGTGAAATGACGTAGTCGAAATTATCTCTTGTCATACAAACTGTATGCTGCTGATCATTGCTGACGTATGCTCCGATTCTAATTGCCAAGCAGGAGAGGTTATACTTAATTGAAAATACATGGCAGAGAGCTTCGTTAAATACTTTTGTTGCTCCATAGAAGTTCAGAGGTTTTGGTGCGTAGTTTGTTTTTATCTGTTTCCCTAATGGATATCCTCGGATTGCATGGACTGAGCTGGCAACGATTACCCTTTTTACACCTGAGAGTCTTGCCGCTTCGAGGACATTGTATGCTCCCATAATGTTTGGCTCAACTAAATCTTTAAATTCTGCATTTGCGTCTGCATTTGCAGCTAAGTTTACGACTACATCAAATCCTTTCATTCTTGACTTTAATTTGGAGATACTTGAGAGGTCTATTTTTTTTATTGGATGAGAAGATTTTGGTTTTGTTTTATGATATCCGATAGTTATGTCATAATATTTTTTGTAATGAGCTTCGTATTCATCGATGAGTCCTGGGCCGATTCTTCCAGTTAGTCCAATATAGAGTACTTTCTTTTTCACCATCTTCCTTTATAGAATATATGTGATGAAGTATATAAGTTTAGTGGGGAATGCTGTTTTCGTTAAATATAAAAAGGATATTGGTTTTTTCTTATTATGGAAGAGAGTGAGGGGACTAATTTTGATTTGATTGTTATTGGTGCGGGTGCTGGTGGATTAAATATTGCTTCGTTTATGACTAAGGTTGGATTTAAGGTGCTATTGGTTGATAGGACTGATGAAAACATAGGTGGTGAATGCTTGAATACGGGATGTGTTCCTTCTAAGGCTTTAATCCATGTGGCGAAAGTAGTTCATGATGCTAAAGCTGCAAAACAGTTTAACTTGCGTGTTATGGGAGACGTTCATTTTCCGACGGTGATGAAGTATGTTAATGATAAGGTTGAGACAATTAGGGTTCATGAAAATGCAGATTATTTTATTAAGATGGGTATGCATGTTGCTTTGGGTATTGCTCGTTTTATTGGTCGACGTTCAATTATGGTTAATGGATCTATTTATACTGGGAAAAAGATTATTGTGGCGACTGGCTCGAGAGCTCGAATGCTTGATGTGCCGGGAATGCCAACTGCTGATTATGTGACAAATGATAATTTATTTTCGTTAAAAGATCAACCAAGACACTTATTGATTGTGGGTGGTGGACCAATTGGTTTAGAAATGGCTCAGGCATTTAGACGATTGGGAAGTAAGGTTACTGTTTTAATTCGAGGTGAGAAGTTTTTACCGAAAGAGTCTTCAGTGGTTACTGATATATTACTTAAGGAATTAGATGCTGAGGGAGTACGAATTGTATTTAATGCACATATTGATTCGTTTCCGGATCCTAATACGGCCCTTGTTATTCAGAAAGAGAAAAGAACAAAGGTTCGATTTGATAAGGTATTGATTAGTATTGGTCGAGATTTAAATTTTAAGGGATTGGATTTGGAGAAGGCAGGTGTTGCAGTGACTGAAGATGGAATAATTCGTGATGATTATTTACGTACAACGAATAAAGATATATTATTGGCTGGTGATATTGTTGGTGCTAAAATGTTTACTCATTCTGCTGAATTGCATGCTTCAGTAATTATTCATAACTTCTTTGCTCCGTTTTTTATTCGAAAGAAAAAGTTTAATGAAGATAAAATGAGTTGGGTGACGTTTACGGACCCAGAAATTGCTACTTTTGGATTGAATGAAGAACAGTTGCTTGATCGAGGAGTTAAGTTCATTAAAATGAGTTTGGATTTTACGCATGATGATCGTGCTATTGTTGATGAAGCGACTAATGGTAATGTTGTTATTTATGTTTCTAAGGGTAGAATTGTTGGAGGATCTATGGTTGGTAAAAATGCTGGAGAGTTAAGTCAAGAATTGATTTTTGCAATGGCGAATGATATGCCTTTGAAGAGCTTTTTGAAGAAGACACATGCGTATCCAACTGCAAGTAGGATTAATAAGGCGATTGTTGGTCGTTATTTAATTGGTGGTATTGGCTCCTTTTCTAAACGAATGATGCATTTAATGTATTGATTTTTAGCAGTGAAATGGAGGAGTATTTATAGTAGGTATGGTTTGTATGTTTATGGCCGATCTTTATTTTCCCTAGCTGTTATCTCTGGACCTGATATGAGGAAGGATATTTATTTATGGTAAATTTTTACGAAAGTATAAAAAGTCTATTGCTTTATTTTCTTTAGGCGATACTATGAATGCGAAACTATTAGGTGAAATGGCGACTTTATTGCGTCGGGATTCTTTGGAAATGACGACGATGGCGAAGAGTGGGCATCCTACTTCATGTCTTTCTTGTGCTGAAATTATGAGTGTACTATTTTTTGATGAGATGAGATATAGTACTGGTAACTCTGCAGATCCTAATAATGATGAATTTATTTTGAGTAAAGGTCATTCTGCTCCAATTTTATATTCTGCTTTATTTCATGCTGGAGCGACGAAGGAGCGGTTATTGGATTTGAGAAAGATATCAAGTAATTTAGAAGGTCATCCTGTTCCTCGGAATTTTCCTTGGGCGAAGATGGGTACTGGTTCTTTGGGTCAAGGATTAGGTGTCGGTGTTGGTATGGCTCTTGCTGCAAAAAAACAAGGCCGAGGTTATAGAACTTATGTTTTGATGGGTGATAGTGAGATTGCTGAGGGGAGTGTGTATGAAGCCTGTGAGTTGGCAGTATATTATGAGTTGGATAATTTAGTTGCAATTGTTGATGTTAATCGATTGGGTCAGCGAGGTGAAACATTATTTGGTCATAATGTGAAAGCTTATGAGAAACGATTTTCTGGATTTGGATGGAAGGTATTTACTGTTGATGGGCATAGTATTGCTGATTTGAAACGGGTATTTGCTTCTGCTCGGAAGGCAGGAAAACCTGTCATGATTTTGGCTAAGACGTTTAAAGGACGTGGTGTGAAATTTTTGGAGAATAAAGATGAGTGGCATGGTAAGGCATTAGATCAGATTCAGATGCAGGAGGCATTGATAGAAGTTGGGGAAGTTGATATGAAAGCCTTGAGGGTTAAAAAAGGTATGATTCGTAAGCCTCATTCTGTGAAGTTTAAATTTAAGAGGAGGAAATTAAAACCATCTGAATTTTCTGATGATGTATCTACTAGAAAGGCTTATGGAGAGGCGATTGCTGCTTTAGCTGCTGCGGATTCTTCTGTAATAGCCTTGGATGCTGAAGTTTCTAATTCAACATTTTCAGCAAGGGTTAAGGATGTTAATGTTGATCAATTTATTGAGTCCTTTATTGCTGAACAAAATATGGTTTCGATGGCTTCTGGGTTAGCGGTTAAAGGACATATTGTTTTTGCTTCAACTTTTGCTGCTTTTTTAAGTCGGGCTGGTGACCAATTGCGAATGGCATCTTTGAGTGATGTCGACCTGAATTGTGTTGGAAGTCATTGTGGTGTTTCGATTGGTGCTGATGGTGCGAGTCAAATGGGATTGTCTGATATTGCATTTTTTAGAAGTTTATTAGGGTCGACTGTTTTATACCCAAGTGATGCTGTATCTGCTCAGGCTTTAACTTTTGCATCTATTTTGACCAAGGGTGTATCTTATTTGCGAACTACTCGAGCGAAAACTCCTATTCTGTATAAGAAGAAAGAAAAATTTCCAATTGGTGATTTTAAAGTATTACAAAAATCAACTCATGATAGAGTTGTTTTGGTTGGGAGTGGAATTACTGTTCATCAGGCAATGCGAGCGTCCTATATGATGAAGAAAAAAGTTGCTGTTGTAGATTTATATTCTGTTAAACCATTTAAGATGGATAAATTTGTTAAGTTTGTTCTTAGTCATGGGAAAAAGATTGTGATTGCTGAGGATCATTATGAACAAGGTGGTATTGGTGAAATGTTAGCTGCTGGAATAGTTGGGACGGGAATTAAGATGAAGCATTTGTGTGTGAGAGAGTTGCCTCATTCAGGAAAACCCGCTGAATTGCTTGCGAAATATGGCTTGGATAGTACTGCATATGTGATGGCGGTTAAGGGTAAGTGGTAAATGGTAAAAAAGAATATTCTTGTTTGTATTGATCGTGATGGGACCTTGATGTATGATGGTGGAAGTTATCATTTAGGGCGTCAGAAAAATTGGAAATCTATGGTAAAGGTTTTACGAGGATCTATTAGTGCGATTAAGGAATTACGGAAGATTGATTTGGTAAAGATATTTATGGTTACGAATCAGCCTGGAGTTGCGATTACTAATTTTCCTTTACTAACACGTAAAAAGGCATTAGAGGTATGTGAGTATTTTTTGGAGATTTTAAAGAGTAAAGGTGCTGCGGTGGATGGTTTTGAGATGTGTGGGAAATCTTCTATTGAATATTATAATAATCGAAAGGATAGGTATACTTTTGATATGAGTTTGGTTGGGAAATTTGCATGTGCTAAACCTCGTGCTGGAATGATTTCGAATATATTAAAGGAGCTGAAATGGAAAAAATCTGAAACTTCTATATATGTATTAGGTGATCGTTTAAGTGATGTTAAAACTGGGCTTGCTATAGATGGTATTGGAATCTATGTGCCTTTTAGTGGTAAGGAAGAAGAGGTTACTTTTGTAAAACAATATATGAAACGTTATCCAACTCGATCTGGTAAAATCTATGTTTCTGATGGAATAGTTGATGCCGCACGATATGTTGTGCGACAAGAACTACATAAAAATAAAAAATAAATGGTGAAGAATTACTTCTTCTTTTTGCCGTTGATTATCATGCCTAATCTAACTGGTATCATCATTAATGCTATTAATATTCCGAATAGTAAGATGTAAATTCCTGTTAGAATTTTTTCTACACCCTCTAGCTTTAATCGTAACAGCTCTGATGGATACTGTTGAATTTCGACTAATTGATTGCTTAATTCACTTCCACTTGCTGCTGAATCTCGTTCTGATTTAACAGTGTCAAAATATTTAGCTTGTAAGCTGTGGAATCTATCTTCTTCTATTGCTACTTGCTTGTGCATTTTTAATCCTTCTATTGCAAAGAAAAGTGAGAAGAGAAATAGTAGAACCATTACTCCCATTAGTACTTTTTGTTTATTCATGGTATACCTCCATTTAGTTTACAAAGTTGAGAATGTAACTAAGAGCAAAGAATAACATTGCTACTACGCCAAGTATTTGTTCCATTTTCATTTCTTTGATTACATGTCGGTCTATTTTTCGTTCGTTTTTTATTTTATTATGAACTAATAAGGCCATTACTGAAATTGCTATTTTACCTATAAAGTCGGATGTTATGATGATTGTTTGAAATTCTATTTTATATTTTATATTTGTTATAGTTTAGACAAAATTTACCATCACTTTCTATATATTCTTTATAGGTTTCTTCAATAATTTTGAGAGCTTGTTTATAGTCATTTGCAACGTATATCATTTCCATGTCTTGTGGATTAATGAATTCTTCCTTTAGTACTACATCCTTCATCCATTTTGCTAGGGTTCTCCATTGTTTTCCCACGAGTATTATTGGAATGTTACAAATTTTATTTGTCTGAACTAATTGCCATGTATAAAAGAGCTCTAACACTGTGCCGATTCCACCTGGGGTTATGATTACTGCATTAGAAAGTAGCATAAATTGGTCAAGTCGTTTCGAGAAGGTTTGAAATTTTTTCATTACGTCTAAACTTGCATTTTCTTTTTGCTCGGTTTTTAGCTTTATTGCTAGTCCGATGGAATGTGCTTTTGAATTAAGTCCTCTACCTTCTTTATGTCCTCGGTTTGCTGCTTCCATTTGTCCAGGTCCGCCTCCCGTTACAACGTCAAGTTGTCTTCGTCCTAGCTCGTATCCTAATGTATATGCAAGTTTATACTCTGGATCTCCTCTTTTTGTTCGTGCAGATCCGAAGATTGAAATTCTAAAATGATTGTTTTTTAATTCATCAAGAATAGGAGTTAATTCCTTTTTGTTTTTAGAATTTTTGATCATCTTTTTGACAACTTTTACGTTTGGTTGATATTCTGCATTTTTTGCAGGTTTTATAAAATCTTTTTTTTTGGTTACCATATCACATCTTTTATATTAGTACGTAGAAGTTATTTATAAGGGTTTGTTATACAGTTTATAATGATAATTTCTCTAATACTTTTTCTGGATTTTTTGCTTTAGTGATTGCCGAGGAAATTAATACTCCTTTGCATCCAATTTTTTTTGCTTCTTCTATATCTTCCTTTGTACTTATTCCTGCTCCACAAAGGGGAATTGTTTTTGATTTTTTTGTGAATAGGTTGATGAAAATATTTAGGTCTTTTGGGTTATGCTTTAGTATCGACTTTCCTGTTGCGATTAATTTGGGATCTTCAAATGCTATTGCATATGGCTTTAATTTTAGTATTTCCTTTGCTTGCTTTATTGTTGAGGTGCAAATTATTACTTTTAGTTTTAATTTATTAGATATTTGAAGTGTTCTCTTTATTTCTTGTAAGGAAATTGGATGTTCAGAATGATTAAGTAATGAACCTTTTGCTTTTTCATCTTTAATTGAATTTGCTGTGATGTATCCTGTATTCCTTTCTGGTTTTATTGCATCTATGTGTTGAGCGAAAATATCCGTCTTGCTTGTTTTTGCGAAGTGTAAATGTGTAGCTTGCAGACAGATTATCGTCTTGGTTTTTATCTTTTCTGCTGCTTTCACTAATGCTTTTGTTTGTTTTTCTCTGAGGTATGTTTTTGTATTTATTACTATCATTTCATTTTAAGGATTTTTTTTATTTTAGTTGTTATTGAGAGAGGGTTTTTGTGTTGCCATATGTTTCGTCCAATTGCTAGACCAATAATCCCAGTGTCTTTTATATTTTGCAATTGTTTTAAGAATTCCTTTTCATTCTTTTTTGTTCCACCAGCGACTACTACTTTTGTTTTTTGTGCGGATTTTGTTGCCCATTCTAAATCCTTTGGTTCACCTTCATATTTTATTTTAACAATGTCTGATCCGAGTTCAAATCCTACTCTTGTTGCATAGGCCATAAGTTCTTTTTTCTTTTTTCCTTTGATTGCCTTTCCTCTTGGGTATATCCATAGAATAGTGGGTAGTTTTGCTTCATGTGCTTTAGTTTGAATTTTACTAAATTGTTTAATCATTTTTGCTTCGTGTTCGCTTCCTATGTATATGGTGTATCCAATTGCTTTTGCTCCTAATTTTATGGCCTGTTTTACAGTACAGATTTGTTCTGAGAGAGGTTCTCCATCTGTAATGTTTGTTTTTCCATTTAGTTTAAGAATTAAGGGAACTTTTGATTTCCTAATTTCGCTTTGATATGCCTCTGCTATTCCTTTATGGAAGACTATTCCGTTGTATTTACCGTCTTTTGCAATTTGTATTATATAGTTTGGGTCCACATTTTTATCAGTAAAGTCAGTTGGGCCATGTTCTAATCCTTGGTCATAAGCTAGATATAATGCTTTTCCTTTTGTTGTTATATTTCTTAGTGATGCTTTCATTTAGTTTAATATAGCTCTGTTTCGGGATGGAATGCATACCATGCAAACCAGAAGTCTCGTTCTCTAACGATATCTTCCCCTGAATATTTATTTATTATTGTGATTGTTCCGTCTTTATTTTTTGTAAGTTCAATTGTTATACCTTCGAAAGTATCAGTGATTATTCCTTGATCGATTACATCATTTTCTTGATATGCTTTATATTTTTCATTAATTTGTATTCCTAGAACAGGAGTTTTTGCATGGATTCTATTATCTTCGTTATTTACTGGAAAGATTAAAAATGAGTCTTCATAGTAGTTTCCATATGGATCTTTTCCGTAGTTTCTCCGGTGTCCTGTATCTTGGCTTAGCACTTCTTTAATTGTAATCTCTTCCCATAGTTCTTGTGTGGGGTCGCTTGCGGGAACTACTATGTTATCTTCATTGTCTGAGGTGACTTCTTCATTAGTATTGTCAGATTGAATTCCACTATTGTCTATAAGTTGGGGTTCTTCTTGTATATTTTTTAATACTAGGACTATGAGCACTAATCCAATAAATCCAATCATTGCTATTTTATTCATTTTTTATTTTTCCTCTTTGTGAATATTTTTGCATATTCTGGAATTGTATCTTTCTTGAATTGTATCATTCCTTCAACTGTTTTTGGATGTGCCATTAATGATTCGATTACTGAAAAAGGAATTGTTGCTATATGCGCGCCTGCTAATTCTACTTCTCGGAGTTGTCTTTTGCTTCTTATGCTTGCGGCAAGAATTTTTGCTTTTATTTTATTTTTTTTGAATGATTCTGCTGTTTTTCTAATAAGGTCAACTCCTGATACAATTCCGCTATCTTGGAGCTTTTGTTTTCTTTTAAGATATCCATCTTTTGGAAAATAGTCCTTTTTGTCAAATTTTATTTGATTCATTTTCCTTATGTAATCATCCTCTCTTCCAACAAAGGGACTCACAAACTTAGCTCCAGCTCTTGCAGCTAATAATGCTTGTTCTGGTGTGAATATTAATGTTGTATTTATCTTAATTCTTAGTTTTGATAATTGACTTATTGTTTTGATCCCATCGGAATTATTTGAGCAGATATCCTTTAGACAAGGATTAATGGGAACTTTTACATATAGATTGTTTGCTATTTTTCCGAATTTTTTCTGAAGTATTTTACCCTCTTCTATCATTTCCTTATATGAAGATCCAATGACTTCGAGGCTAACGGGTATATCTTTACATATTTTAAGCAATTTAATAATATATTTTTCTAGGTCTTTAATCTTATTCTTTTCTGCTGCTTTTTTTATTAAGGATGGGTTTGTAGTTACACCGTCTAGAAATCCCCATTTCTTGACTTGTTTAATTTCTTCAATGTCAGCAGAATCTAGAAAATATTTCATTTGATTAACTCCTTTAGTTTATGTATTGCTTTTCCTGCGTTTCTAGATTTTTGTAGGTATGAACCTACAACGAAAGAATTTGCCCCTGCTTTTTTTACTTCTTCAATTGTTTTTTCGTTTATGCTTCCGTCTACTTGGATAGTTAATCTGGGGTATTTGTCTCTGAGTTTCTTCACTTTCTTAATTGTTGATTTTACAAAAGGAGCTCCATATTGTCCGGGTTGGACTGTCATAATAAGCGCCATATCTATTGATTTGATGAAGGGTATTATTTTTTGTATGGGTGTTCTCGGATTAATTGCTATTCCTATTTTTGTTTTTGGTGAGAGTTTCCTGATACGATTAATTATTTTCTTTGGTGATTTTGTGGCTTCTATATGAAATATGATCATTTTTGCCTTTGTATGATTCTCTTCAATAAAATCTTCAATGTCTTTAGTCATTAAATGTACTTGATAACTTCTTTGGGGTAGCTCTACAGGGAAATTTAATGATTCGTTTTTAACGAATGGTTTTTCCATGAAATCGAGATGATAAGTTGTCTTAAGATCTTTTATCTTATTATATGTTTTAGTGAATTCTTTTTGGCTTGTTGCTATGATTGATGGGAGTATTGTTGTTCTCATAGTCCAGTCATTTTTTTTATTTTGTTTAGTCGTTTTGTATGTCGTCCTTTTTGAAATTCAGTTTTTAAGAATATTTTAATTGCTTTCTTTGCTTCACTTTCTGTTACAAATCTTGATCCAAAACAGAGAATATTTATGTTGTCATGTTCTCTGCCTGTTCTCACAATTCTTGGTGAGCCACCATGATATAATCCTGCTTTTATTCCTGCAATTTTATTGCTTGCAATTGCCTCTCCTTGCCCGGAACCTGCAACTATGATACCAACTGATCCTTTATCTTCACTGACATTTTTTGCCATTGGAATTACAAAGTCAGGATAGTCATCTAGTTTATTGTATGAGAAAGGTCCTTTGTCCACTATTACTAATCCTTGTTTTTCTAAGAAAGGAATTATTTTTTCTTTTAATTTAAAACCGGCATGGTCACCAGAAATATATGCTGTTCTTATCTTTCTCACCATCTTGTATATCTATATCACTTTTTCTTAATAAATGTTTGTTAATAAGTGTTTACTTTATTCTACTATTGGTTTTATTTCTTGTTTGAATATTTTGGATGCTTCTTTACAGTATGAAGCGATATTCTTTTTGAAGTAAGGGGAATTTGCCGTTTGGATCTTCCCGATTGTTAAGTATGAAGTTATAAGCATTGCTCCGTAATTAGCATTTTTTGGGAGTGGGATGTGGAGTCTATTTTTCCCAAATAATGTATTTTTTTCTCCAAAGCTAATGAATAACTCTTTTGGTGATGATACAACTGTTTTGGCATGTTTTGTTTGTTCGATTGTAAATATTCTACCATTAATGAGGGGACCGAAGAGTTCATCAAATTTTGTTTGTAACATATCTTTTATTTCTGTGAATTGGCTAGGGATTATTAGATAAAATGCTGTGTATTTTGATAGGTTTTTTGGGAATAGTTTTTCAATTTTATTTATATGTTTTAAGAGCTCTTTTGGTGATTCTTTTGTCCTTGCTAATATTGGAGCGAGGTATGTTGATGTATTGTAGGTATATGGTTCTTTTTGTTTTGGAAATATTAGTGAGGAATTTACTACTTTTTTAGCACTTGCATTTTGATTGCTTGTAAAAAGTAGAGTTTTTATTTTTTTTCTTTTGAGTTCTTTTGCAATTATTGGTGCATGTTTTTCTCCTGATGCTGAGAACAAGATTGCCATGTCTGGCTTGTAAAATTTTAACAGGTGTTTGTAGGTTGATTCGTCTGCATAATGTGCATGATATTTTGAGAATACTATTTTTCCCGTATCTAATGCATTTCCAGACCCTACGACTAATAGATTTTTTTTAGGAATATTTATTTTTGGTAAGCTTTCTTGGCTGAATAACTCAAGTGCTCCCTTTACACATGTGTCTAAGTTAGGAATATCTTTCATTGTAAAGTTTTGCATGATTGTTAAATTAGAATTTCTACTCATGTTTTGCCTCTTGTGATATATATCTTTGAGTATATATATAGGTTTGGGAAACAATTTTTATTTAGTTAATTTTTTTGCAGTTTGAATTATCTGTGAGAAGTCTTTTTTGTTTGGTGTGTATTTCGCAAATTCAACCAAGGAACACATATTTAGGCAAGTTTTAATTTCCTTGGTATTTTCTTTTTCTTTGAGCATCCGGATTAATTCGTCATTAGTGATTTCTTTGTTTAAGTTATGTTTATTGCTATAAAAATATCTTAAAGCGTAAGAAGTAAGGTGATAGGCTTCTTTTTCTTCTTTGTTATTAAATTTTTCTTGGGCTTTTTTGAGGTATTCCTGGGTTTTTTTTATGTAGTTTATTTGTGATTTTGGAGCTTGTTCCTTTTCTGGTTCCCTTGTTTGTTTTGCTTTTTGCATTTTTTGGTAATAATAGTAGGCATATAATCCAATTAAGAATAAAATGATTATAAAGTAGAATACATAGTTTTTTTCTTTTTCTACTTTCAGGTTCTTTATTTCTCCGTTTTCTATGTCTGCAGTTATTTTTGCTGTATTATTATTTTCATCTTTGTATTCAATTTCTAATTTCGTATCGTTTTGTGTATAAGTAGTAGTGGTGTTCTTTTGTTTGAATCCTTCTTCCTTTAATTTTTCTTCTAATTCATCAAAGTTAGTTTCTTCTAGTTGCTTTTGAGTTTCCTTGTCTATTTTTTCTGATGATTCAGCTAATGAATCTAAGCTATTGTTTTGAATTTCTCCAGATAGAGTTTTTGAGTCTCCATTTTGGTTTTGGTAGGTTAACTCAAAATCTCCATTTTCTGAGTCTGTCGGATTAATCTCATTATCGGTTACTTGATAACCTTCTTCGGTTAGTTTTTGATGTTGCTCTTGGAATGATTCTTGGTTAGCTAAATTGTTCGCAAATTCTTCTCTTTGTTTGTTTTTTTCTTGATTCTCTTTTTGAATTTGATTCTTAAGAGCTTGAGTGTTTTGGTTTAGTGCATTGTTTTGTGCCTTTTGCGCTGTATCAGATTTTGGTTGTTGCTCTGGTTTTTTTTGCATTTCTTCGAGTTTTTCTTTGAGTTGCTCGGATAGTGATTTTTTATTTGGATCTTCAGATTGTGCTTGTTGTTGGTTCTCTTGATTCTCCTTTTCTTCTTCTTCTTGGACGAAGTATATAAGGATATTCTCTATTTTGACTTGCATATCTTTATCATCCTCTTTGTAAGTGAAGGTAAATGTGTTGTCCATTGTTTGAGGTGCCGAGCTACTTCCAAATTGCATGCTAATTTGACTTTCTCCTTTTGTTACCTGAAATGGTGATGATTGAGTATTTGATTGAGTTGAGATACTGTTTCCTGTCTGAATATTTGATGTAAGAGAATGGGTTAATGATCCTGTAATATCAATGTCATAGGTATTTTTAGTTGAAAGAACTATTGATGCTTGCTCGTTAACTTTAAAGTAATATTCCTTTTGCTCAAAGGAAAATTCTATTTCGTCTGCTAAGGCTAATGGTAATAATAATAAGCAGAGTATGATAATGCCTTTATGAAATAATTCTTTTTTTGCCATAGTAAAAATATAATTGCACTAAGAATAAGAGTAATGCTAGGGTTATAAAGAAGTCTTTAATATTGGTTTCTTCTTCTTCTCTTTCGATTTCTTCACTTATGTTCTTGTAGACATCTTCGAGTGTTTCTTCGTCTACTGATTTAAAGTATTTGGCATTTGTGTTTTGTGCGATTAGTTTAAGGGTTGATTCATCTAATTCTGCATATTGAGGATTTCCATACCAATCATATCCTAGTACTGTTGGTGTGTTGGATCCCATTCCTACGGTGTATACTTGTATGCTATTGTCCTTTGCAAATTGGATTGCTTCATTTGGTGATATTACTCCTGCGTTATTTACTCCATCTGATAACAAAATTACTACTTTCTTTTTGTTAGGAATTGAGGTTGCCATATCAATACCTAGGGCCAGTCCATCTCCGATTGCAGTTTTTCCTTGTTTGAGCTGGATTGACTTTATTTTCTCGCTAACTTTTTCCTTAAAGGGAGAGAGGTAGCTCGCTGTTGTTGCTCCCGATTCAAAGATAACAACTCCTGCATGATCTTTTTCTTCCAAGGAATCTACTAATGTTATAGCTGACTTTTTTGCTGCTTCTAATCTGTTAGGCTGATAATCTGTTGCTTGCATAGATCCTGAAACATCTAATACTAGAATAACATTTACTCCTTCTTTTGATTGTTTAAGGGGGATGTGTGGGTTCGATAAGCCTATAATTATACAAGCAATTATTGCTAGTGAAAGGTATACCATTCTCTTTTCTCTTGTTGTTTTTTTAGGATTGCCTAATGCTGATTTTATGAAACTTAGATTGCTGAATTGCATTGCTTGTTTTTTCTTTTTTGAAAGTATTCTTTGATAATAGATATAAGCTATTGGGATTATAATTAAGAAAATTAACACCCAAGGTGTGGTAAATCCTGCCATTATCTGGTTTGCCTCCGTTTTCTAAAGTTAAAGAACTTTTTGAGTGGTTTCTCATAGGATTGTTCAGTATTCAGCTCGATGTTGTCAATTTTGTATTTCTTAAATTTTGTTTGTAATTCTTGATTAAAATTATGTATGGCATTATGGTATCTTTCTCGGAATTCATGGTCGGATGTATTCACAACTATTTGTTCATCAGTTTCAGGATCTTCTAATTGTATTAGGCCAACATTTGGAAGATGTAATTCATTTTGGTCATTTATCTTGATTGCAATTACATCTTGATTTTGTTTGATCATCTTGAGAGGTTTTGTGAAATCATTTGAAACAAAATCTGAGATGATAAATACTATCCCTCTTCTTTTTATTATTTTACTTACATGTGAGAGACTTTTGTTTAGATCGGTTTTTTTAGATTGTGGTTTGAAACTTATTATTTGGTCTAATACTTTTAGAAAATGTTTTTTCCCTTTTCTCGCTGGGATGTACTTTTCAACATCTTCTGTTGTTAGGAATAGTCCTACTTTGTCGCTGTTCTTTACAGCTGAGTACGCTAAGGAAGCTGTGATTTCAAGTATTTTTTGCATTTTGCTTATTTGATTTCCAAATGCTGATGAACTGGAGATGTCTACTATGAAGTATACAGAGAGGTCTCTTTCTTCTATAAATTGTTTAACGTATGGTGTGTGTAATCTTGCTGTTACATTCCAATCAATATTTCTAATATCGTCTCCGGCTTTATATTCTTGGAGTTCTGAGAAATCGATTCCGTTTCCTTTAAAGATCGAATGGTAGTTCCCGCTGATTAATCCATCAATTAATTTTTTTGTGGTTATTTCTAATTTTCTAATTTGTTTTAATGTTGATTTCATGGATATCTTATTGTCTATGGTACTTTAACTTTTGCAAGTATTTGAGCTATGATATTGTCTGCTGTGATCTCGTCAGCTTCAGCTTCATAACTTAAGAGGATTCTGTGTCTGAGAACTTCGTTTGCAACTTGTTGGATATCTTCTGGGGTTACGTATCCTCTTCCATTAATCATGGCATTTGCTTTTGCTGCTAGAATTAACCAAAGTGTTGCTCGGGGTGATACCCCATAGTCGATTAATGGTTTGATGTCTAATTCGTATTTTTCTGGGAATCTTGTTGCATCGACAATCTCTGATACGTATTCTTTAATTTTGTCGTCTACATATATTTCTTTATTGAATTTTTGCATTTCAAGAATCTCCTTTGTTCCTATTACTTTATTCGGTGTGATTTTTTGGTTTGTTGTGAATCGGTTAATAATCTGTATTTCTTCTTCTTTGGTTGGATGGTCTATTAGTACTTTAAACATAAAACGATCTAACTGGGCTTCGGGTAATTTGTAAGTCCCTTCGGATTCAATAGGATTTTGGGTAGCGAATACTAGGAATGGTTGTTCGATTAGGTGGGTTTCTCCTTGGATTGTTACTTGTTTTTCTTGCATCGCTTCTAGTAGGGCTGATTGCACTTTTGGTGGAGCTCTGTTTATCTCGTCTGCTAGGACAAAATTAGTGAAAATTGGGCCCTTCATTGTTTTAAATGACGAATTTTCATGGTTGTATATTTTTGTACCTGTTATGTCTGCTGGGAGAATATCTGGTGTGAATTGAATTCTGACAAAGTCTGAATTTACTGTTTTGGCGATAGTGTCTATTGTAAGAGTTTTGGCAAGGCCTGGCACTCCTTCTATTAAGATGTGTCCTTGGGCGATTATTCCGATGAGGAATTTCTTAATAACATCTTCTTGTCCAACTATTACCTTCTTTATCTCATTTTCAACTGCCTGAATTGTTTGGGAGAATTCTTCAGCTCTTTTATTCAACTCTTTTATGTCTTCCATATAGATTGATGAGAGGAGTTTCTTTAAAAGTTTTATTGAGGTTTAGAGTAAGTTTTATTAACCCAATTCTTTAGATACACATATGGAGATTTGGCAATATGGTATGTTACCGGTGGTAGGTTTTATTATTGGATATTTTACTAATTATATTGCTATTAAGATGTTATTTCATCCGAGGAAGGTGAAGTTTGGTCTTCAGGGTGTTTTTCCTAAGCGAAAGGCTGATTTTGCTCGTAATGTGAGTGAGGTTGTTATTCATGTATTGCCTAAAAAGATTAGAGATTTAGAGAAGATTCCTTTTGTCGGCCCTGGTATGTTTGATATGATTAAAGGTGAGATTGAACGAGAGATTAATGCTATGCCTAATGCTGAATTGGAAAAGTTAGTTATGAAGGTTATTAGGCGAGAATTAGGATTTATTACTTGGATGGGTGGTGCTCTTGGATTCTTTATTGGTTTGGTTCAGGTTGGATTACTTTTGTTATAGATTTAAATAGTTCTTTTTGATTTTTGTTATATGGTGGAAAAGGTGAGTAGTGGTAGAAGTAAATCATCTATTCGTTCTCCTGTTAGAAAAGCTAAAAAGATGAGTGTTAAGATTCCTCATTTGGAAGAGCCTAAGAGTAGAACTCGTAGTGCCATTTTGTTGGTAGTATTTTTGTATATATTTGTCCTTTCTTTGGAGCTGATTAAGAAAGCTTCTTCTTTAATCCCAATTGATATTAGTACGTTGATATTTGAGAGTATTGCACCTGTTAAGGCTATTAGTCTAGGATGGTTTGTGACGACTATTGCTCAATCTAGTGGTGCTGTTTCTTCGGTTGTTGTTGCATTTGTGGGTGAGGGCTTGATTACTCTTCCTACTGGAGTGTATATTATGATTGGAGCTTCACTAGGGACAACTATTACGGCTTTAATTATTTCTTTAGTTACTGTTTCGGTGAAGCGGAAGGACTTTAGACATGGTTTTGAGATTGCTTTAGCTTATTCTATATATAGCGCTTTGTTGGTTTTTATTGTTGCATTTTTGGAATACTTTTTTGCATTATTTTCTCGTGTTTCCTTGTATTTGGCTACTTTGTTTGAAGGTGGAATCTCATTACTTTTTCTTCCTGATTTTGTTACTCTTTTAACTGATCCAGTCTTGCATATTATCTTTGTTAATAGTAATGTGTATCTCTTATTTTTATTGGCTTTTATTGGATTGGGTGTTTCTTTGAAGTTTATGAGTACATCTTTAATTGATGTATTTGGTGGTAGAGAGAAGGCAAGGATTTTTATGAATAAACATTTTGACAATAAATATAAGGCTTATTTTTTGGGTGTGTTATTAACTGCTATGGTTTTCTCTTCTTCTATAACTATTAGTTTATTGGTTCCTTTGGCAGTTGCTCGATTGATTAGTTTACGTAAGGCAATTCCTTTTATTTTAGGTGCTGATTTAGGCACTGTGGTTGATACTATTTTGGCGGCATTAATTGTTGGAGAAGTTTCAGCTGTTGCGGCGGCGATTGCTTATGGTTTGTTTGCTGTTGTTGGGGCTTTGATATTTTTACCTAATGTTGAATTCTTGAATAAAGTTACTAAGTATATTTCAAAGAGATTTATTGTAATTTCTCGTGATAAGGCCTTTTATATTTTAATAGCGTTTATCCTCATCCCTTTGGCTATTTTACTCTTCTTTTAATTTTGTATTCACTGTTTCGGTCATATTTATAAATAATGATAACATCTGTTGACTTATGGCTAATACGTTTACTCGAGATAAGATTAAGTTTTCTCTTTTGATACTGATTATTCTTGCTAGTATTTTTATTGTCAATATGCTTGATTTAAAGGCTTTTTTTTCAATTGATTATCTTAAAGATATTATTCTTATGCAAGGTGCATATGGTGTTGCTTTTTTCATTTTATTGTATATAATTGCTACTATATTTTTTATTCCTGGGACTCCCTTAACTATTGCTTCTGGTGTTTTATTTGGTAAGTTCTGGGGCACTGTGTATGTTGTGATTGGTGCGAGCATCGGTGCTACTATTGCCTTTTTATTGGCACGTTATCTAGGGGCTAGCTTTGTTTCAAAGTTTTTACAGAATAAATATAAGAAGATTTATGGGTATGATAAAAAGGCTGAAGATAATGGATTAATGCTTGTATTGTTTTTGCGATTTGTACCTGTGTTTCCTTATAATGCCTTGAATTATTCTCTTGGTTTGACTAAAGTTCGATTTAGGGATTATTTGGTTGGGACTTTCTTTGGAATTATTCCGGGTAGTTTTGTATTAGCTTATTTTGGAGATAGTCTAGCTATGCTTGACATTTACAATATTGTTTTTGCGGTATTGCTATTTGTTTTAATGAGTTTAATTCCTTTGTTCTATAAAAAATATTCTAATAAAAAAGCTACAAAGAAGTAAGGTTTATAATCTTTCTATTATTTAACAGAGGATGTCTTTAGATGATTTTGATGGTTTAATGAAAAATGCTGAAAGTGTTGATAGATTAGATATAGATTTTGGAGGGGGTAGGAGATATTATTCAATAGAGCCTTTACCTGATGATGATGAAGAAAACGATGCTAAAATTAGTTCTTATGATGCTCATCAGGCAAACCTAAAAAGACAAGGTATACAAACAGATTACAATTAGGCTTCTATTATCATTATTTATCAGCTAATTTTTGTAATAGATTTTTAATGTCGTTCATTTCGTTTTCTAGTTTTTCAATTTTACTTTTTTCTGGTGTTTGAGGAATGTATTCTTCTACTTTTGGACTTTGTGTTGTAAATTGATTATATTCTCCGGTAGTCTTTTTGATATCTTCACATAGGATATCGTTTTCAATTGGGTATCTTATCTCTTGAATATTCTCTTGAATATGTGGGTTTGGGTTTGGATAAGATTCTTCTTTTTCTTCTGTTATTCTGTCAAGATTGTCTGTGATTATTGCTTCGGCCGGTTTTTGTTCTTCGATATGGGTGATTACATCGCTTCCTATGTTATCTTCTTGTTCTATTTTTTGCATGATGTTTTTTGCATTGCGTAAGACTTCTTGTGGGATTCCTGCTAGTTTTGCTACTTGTATACCATAGCTTTTGTTAGTTCCTCCTTTTAGTATTTTTCTTAGGAATATTATTTTTTCGTCATTTTCTTCTACTGCTATATTATAGTTTTGGATTCCTTCAAAAATACTACTCATATTGTTAAGGTGATGGTAATGTGTTGCGAAGAGAGTTTTACATTTAATGTTATTATTAAGATGCTGAGTTATTGCCCAGGCGAGGCTTACTCCGTCAAAGGTTGAGGTTCCTCTTCCAATCTCGTCTAAGATGACTAATGATTGGTCGGTTGCATTGTTTAGTATGTTTGCTGTTTCGTTCATTTCTACCATAAAGGTTGATTGATGATGGACTAGATCGTCGTAAGCCCCGATTCTTGAAAATACTCGATCTACTATTGATATGTTTGCGTATTGGGCTGGGACGAAGGAACCCATTTGAGCCATTAATGAAATTAGTGCTGTTTGTCTTAGGTAGGTAGATTTTCCTGCCATGTTTGGGCCCGTGATTAACATTGTTCTATTACTATTTTCTGCTTTGTAATCATTTGTAATAAAGTCGATATCACTGAATGCTTCGATTACTGGATGTCTTGCATCGACTACATCAAATGTTGAGTTTTCATTAAGGTAAGGCTTTGTATAGTTTCTTTCTTGAGCTATGGTTGCGAAGGAGACTATACAGTCAAGTACTGCTAATTTTTTTGCGGTTTCTTGGATTGGGATTGTGAATTCAGTTATCTTGTTTATGATTTCAAAAAATAACTCTTGTTCTAATTCAAAAATTCTCTCTTGTGCGGAGAGTATTTTGCTTTCGAGTTCTTTTAATTCTTCTGTGATGAATCGTTCAGAGTTTACCTGAGACTGTTTTCTTATAAAATGTTCAGGGACTAAATGAAGATTGCTTTTGGTGATTTCAATGAAGTATCCAATTACTTTATTATATCTTATTTTTAATGTTTTTATTCCGCTATTTTCTTTTTCTTTTTCTTCTAATTCGGCGAGATATGTTTTTGCATCTATTGTTAAATTTCGTAATTCGTCTAGTTCTAAATTGTATCCCGTTCTGATTATGTTTCCTTCTCTGATTATTATTGCTGGTTCATTCTTGATGGATCTTTCTATTAATTCTGCTGGTTCATTTAGATCTGGTATATCTGCTATATTTTGTAATAATTCTGCATTGGTGTTATCTAGTTGGCTTTTAATTTTTGGTATATGCTTGAGGGAGGTTTTTAGGGCAACTAGGTCTTTAGGATTTGCATTCCCATATGAGACTCTTCCGATTAGTCTTTCCATGTCATATATGTTTCTTAGTTCTTCTGTGATATCTTGTCTTTGGATTATTTTTTCTTTTAATTCGTGAACTGCAGTTAATCTACTTTCTATTATTTTCTTATTTATTAGGGGGGAAATTATCCATTTTTTAATTAATCTTTTTCCCATTGGAGTTGTTGTTTTATCTAGAACTGAAAGTAATGTGGCTTCTTCGGTTTTGCTATTTAGATTTTGTAATAATTCTAAATTTTTGATTGTGGCGTTATCTAAGAACATTACGTCATCGATTATATATTCTTTGATTGTATTTATATGGCTTAGGGAATTCATTTGAGTTTTTTTAAGGTATGATAATAGACCTGATGCGGTGCTTATTTGGGAGTTGGAGTTTATACCAAAGCCTTCTAGGTTTAATACGTCAAAATGGTTGATGAGACTTTCTTTGGCAAATGTTAATTCGAAAAATCTTTCGTCTATTTCATTTATTGGGAATTTCCTTTCTTGTAGATGTTTGAGGATTTCGCTATTTTCTAGTGAGGTTGGATAGATAATTTCTGAGGGGTTTATTCGTTTTATTTCATCCATTGCGTGTTCTTCTTTTAGATCTGCGGTGAGAAACTCTCCGGTTGAAATATCACAGAATGCTATTGAGATTGTTTTGTCACTTTTTTTGATTGCTAATATATAGTTGTTTTTTTCTTTTTCTAGGATTGATGCATCGATTGCTGTTCCGGGTGTGATTATTCTGACGAGTTCTCTTTTTACTAACCCAATTGCTTTCTTGGGATCTTCAGTTTGTTCGACCATTCCAACCTTATAGCCCTTTTTTACTAATTTTGCGATGTAGGGTTCAATGGCATGATAAGGGATTCCGGCTAGTGGTGCTGCTGATTCTGCCTTTCCTCTGGAGGTTAATGTTATTTCTAGTTCTCTGGCAATTAACTTTGCGTCATCGAAGAATGTTTCGTAGAAATCACCCATTCGAAATAGGATTATGCAGTCTGGATTTTTGTTCTTAATATCCATATATTGCTGCATTCCGGGAGTTAATTTGATTGTGTCCACCATCTGCTTCTGTAGAGATATTTTGCTTTAAAACTATTATTGCAGTCGAGATTCACTTTAATTCTAATAATACTGGGCAATGGTCTGATCCTAATACTTGATCTAATATTTTTGCGTCTTTGATTTGCTTTTCTAGTTTTTTGTCTACGCAGAAATAGTCGATTCGCCAGCCTACGTTTCTGTCTCGGGATTTGAACATATAGCTCCACCAGGAATATTGTATTTTCTCAGGGTTTATCTTTCGATAAGTATCTATGTATCCTGCTTTTAGTATGTCATCGAATCTTTCTCGTTCTTTGTCTGTGAATCCTGCACTTCCTGGGTTTTTTGCTGTTGTTTTATTTGAGGTTGCTCGAGCAATATCTATTTCTGTGTGGGCGACGTTAAGATCTCCACAGAAGATTACTGGTTTGTCTAATTCTTTTACGAATTTTAGGAATGCTTTGTCCCATTGCTCATATCTGAAGTCTAATCTTTCTAATGCTCTTTTTGAATTTGGTGTATATACTGTTACGAGATAATGGTCATCGAACTCAACTGTTACAACTCTTCCTTCTTCATCAATTAGTCCTATTCCATATTTTACTGAGAGTGGTTTTATTTTTGAGAATACTGCTGTGCCTGAATAGCCTTTTCGTTCTGCTGGGTTCCAAAAGTGATGTTCGTACATAGAGAGATCGATGTCTACCTGTTCTGGGTGAGCTTTAATTTCTTGGAGGCAAATCACGTCGGGGCTTTCTTCCTTCACAAAGTCGACAAATCCTTTTTTTTGGCAAGCCCTAATTCCATTTACATTCCATGAGACATATTTCATATTTTAGGAATGCTTATGATGTTTATAAGTTTAGTCTTGGATGAATCCACCTTTTTGGAAATCCCAGAGTTTCTTATATTCTCCACCCTGGGTTATAAGTTCTCTGTGGTTTCCTTTTTGGATAACTTTTCCATCTTGCATTACTACTATTATATCAGCGTTCATTATGGTTGATAATCTATGAGCTATTATGATTGTTGTTCTGTTTTTCATTAGATCTTCTAAATCCTTTTGTATTTCAAATTCAGTCTCTGAATCAAGGGCAGATGTTGCCTCGTCTAGGACAAGGATTCTTTTATTTGCTAATAATGCTCTTGCGATTGATACTCTCTGTTTTTGTCCACCAGATAATTTTATTCCCCTTTCGCCTACAATAGTATCTTTCTTTTTGGGTAGCTTGGCTATTACTTTATCTAATTGAGCAAACTTAATTGCATTGTTTATTTCTTCTTCTGTTGCGTCTGGTTTACTAAACTTAATATTATTGTATATGGTGTCATCGAACAAGACGGGTTCTTGTGATACGATTGCCATTTCTCCTCTAAGAGACTCTTGTTGTATATCCTTGATGTTTTGGCCATCTATTATGATGTCTCCTTTTTGAGTATCAAAGAGTCTATAGAGTAGTTTGACTACTGTTGTTTTTCCTGATCCTGAATGACCAACTAGTGCTACTTTCTTACCTGAAGGAATTGTTAAATTAAACTTACTAAATACATGTTCTCCCTTTGGATAGGTGAAGTCTATATTCTTGAACTCTACTTTTCCCTTACTTAGGCTAATTGGTTTTGCGTTTTTCTTTTCTTTAACACTATTTGTGTATTTTTTGTATTCAAGTAAACTTTCTAAGTCGGTCATGTTTCGATAGAATCCTCTAATTCCATGGGTAAATCCGTAGAGTGCGTTTAGGTATCCTAGGTATGCAGTGTAGATAAATGAGACCGTACCTATTGTTCCTTGTCCGTTGATGAAATCGATTAAGGGATAATAAATTATAAGGATTGTTCCGATATTTACAATTAGGCTTTGGTAACCATCCATTGTTCTATACCATCTCCAATAGCTGATTGCTTTGTTTTTTGTTTTTGTTGAGAGGTCTGCGTATTTTTCTTTTATTTTTTCGTCTTTTCCAAAGTATTTTATTGATTCGATATTTGTAAAGAAGTCAGCCATATTTCCTCTTTCGAGATCTTCTGTATCATTAAATATTTCTTTTGCTGCTCGTTGTTTTTGTTGTATGAATATTGTTAATACAATGAATGCAGTACTTGTTATTACTAATACTATTGCTGTTTTCATGTTAAAGAATGTAAATGAAATACTGGTAATTATTATTTGAATAATGAGGGGTGCTATTGAGAATGCGAATGTGTCGGTTAGTCCCTCCATTGCTCCACTTCCTCTATTTAGCTTAGAAATTATACTTCCAGTTTTATGAGTTGCATGGAAGTTATGATCTAATGATATTATATGATTAAAAAATATTTTCTTTACTTTTAATATAACTCTAGAGTCTAAAGCAATTAATACTGTATGTTTACATATCTTTAGAACGATTCTTCCGATGGTGAATAGTATAAAGATAAGGATCAGTATTTGCATATAATCTGTGAATTCTGCGGTTGTGATTGTTTTACTTGTAAATTCGGCTCCGGAATCTATTATTTCTTTAAATATTAACTTAGGTATTAATGTTAGAGTTTCAAGTAACGCAGTTATCACTATAAGTAAGATAAATAGCCATTTGTATTCTGCTATTATTCTAAAATATTCTTTGATATTTTTCTTGAAATTGTTTTTTGCTTTTTTAGCCATTTTACAAAGAAACATAGAAGATACTATTGGGTCTCCTATATATATAAGATATGAATTTTATTATATAAATGTTACTTCTAAAAATGAGATTGTTTCATTGGCTAAGCTTTAAAAGTGTGTTTTTCGGTTTTAATTTATGTTTGAGTTAGAAATGGAACGTGTTGTGAAAGAAGTACTCGAAAGAAAACCTAAGAAGGTTTTGATTCAATTGCCGGATGGTTTGAAGACGCAGGCGGCTGTTATTGCTCGTGAGTTAGAATCTAAGACTGGTGCATCTGTAATTATTTGGTTCTCTTCATGTTTTGGTGCTTGTGATTTGCCATTAGGATTAGATGTGTTAGGTATTGATTTAATGGTTCAATGGGGTCATAATAGATATCATAAAGAAAAGGAGATTTGGTAATGGTTAATGTAATGGTTTTTATTGGAGGTGCTTTTTAATGGTTCAGATGATTTTTATTGATGGTAAGTTTAGTCATGAGATTAAATTAAGCGATGAAACGATTACGTACTTGAAGGATAAGAATGTTAAGAGTGTTGCTTTGTTTGCTTCAGTTCAGTTCTTGGCTTTGGATGATGTGAAGGCTCAGCTTGCTGAGTTAGGTATTGAGGTAAAGCTTACTAAGGCTAAACGTACTCATGCTATTGGTCAGATCTTGGGATGTGATGCGTATCATGATAGCTTGGAAGAGGATATTATTTCTACATCTGATCTTGCTATGTATGTTGGTGATGGGATGTTTCATCCTAAGGCTTTGTTGCTCTCTCAAATTTACAATAAAGAGATTAAACCGATTGTTATTTTTGACCCTACGATTAACGGGATGAGGATTATTGATACTAGTGATGTTATTGCTCAGATTAAAAAGATTCGGGCAAATATTATGCGGTTCTTACTGGCTGATACTATTGGTATTTTGGTGACGGTTAAACCTGGGCAACAGTATTTACATTTGGCTGAGAGGTTAAAGAAAAAATTAGAAGAGAAGGGTAAGGAAGTCTTTATTTTTATGGATGAGACTTTACGGGTTGATTTACTTGAGAACTTTCCGTTTATTGATACTTGGGTGAATACTGCTTGTCCCCGAATTGGCACTGATGATATTACAACTATTGTTAAGCCGCTTTTGAATATTCGTGAGGCTCTGGAGCCTGAGAAGAGTTTAGAGAATTTGTATACAGAGTGAAAATAGTTGAATTTATAAATGAATTTTTATTTTATGTATTATGGCTTTTGAGAAATTTACTGGTGAGGTTGTAAATGTTGTTAGTGAGACTGCGGATGTGAAGATAATTAAGTTTACTTTAGAGGATGTTTTTGATTTTAAGCCTGGGCAGTTTGTTAATATGTATTTTGAGGGTGGGAAGGGCGAGGAAATTAAGCGGTCGTATTCTATTGCAAATAAGGTTGGTGATGATTTGATGCTTTGTATTAAGATTGTGCCTAATGGAGCTTGTTCTGGTCGTATTGATGCTTTAGAAAAAGGGGATGTTGCTACGCTTTCTGGACCGTTTGGTCGGTTTGTTTTGAAAGATGTTCATACTGACTCGGTTATCTTTGCTGCGGGGACTGGTGTTGCTCCATTTATGTCTATGATTCCAACTATGTTGGAGGAAGGAGAGGGCAATATCTCTTTGGTTGTTGGGTATCGTAATGAGGGTGGTTTGATTTATGATAAGCAGTTTTTAGAATTGGTTAATTTGTATCCGGATCGTTTTATGTATCATGTTGTTCTTTCTCGTCCCGAGAAGGAATATTCTGATGTTGGTCATGTTCAGGATTTTATGGATGAATTTATTCCGGAAGGATTTGCTGGTAATTTTTATATGTGTGGCTTGAAGGCTATGGTGTATGATGTTCGAGAGAAGTTAGAAGCAAAGGGTGTTGCGAAGGAAAAGATTATTTTTGAGAAGTATGATTAGTCTTTACTGTCACTTGAGTGACAGTAAAGCTTGTTGGAGATATTAGATTATTCTATGGTTTAATTTTTAGATGTATTTATGCTGCAAGCTGGCTTGATTGGCTGTATTGCGGGTTTTTGAAATTGTCGGTTTTAATGAACTTTAATCCTTCTTCTTCTTTGTAGAGATTATCAAAGAAGTTTGTCTTTGCATAATTAATTGCTCGGTTAGTTACTTTATTATCAAATTTGCTTCTTCCTCGTTTGTAGTCTATTGCCTCTCCAACTCCGAATGGTGTATATGCAGCTACTCTTGAAGTTAATGCTTCTGCTCCGATTAGTGATAAGTCTTTAACTTTTTCTCCAATAGAATTTGTTTTTGCGGATTTCATGTAATGAACTGAATCGATTAGATCTGCTGCACTATTTGCTAAGAGTCCTGTTGTTTTATATGCTGCTGCAGCGATAGGACCTAGAGTATAGAATGTCCCTGTTCCCCAAGCGTTTGCTCCTGCACCTAATTTTCGTAATCCTGATGAAGCGTATCCTGAGATGCCTTGTTGCATATAGTCTTCGAGGTATATGTTATATGAATCTTCCAAGGATGATCGTAATGTTCCGACCATATGTTTTTGATAATCAGTAGATGCGCCACTAAATTTTTCTTTTATACCTGAATCATTTTTTAATAGATCTTCAAGTTGGCTGTCAGTAAATGTGCTTCTCTTCATTTTTATTTATCCTTACAATTGAGTAATAATTGGTGGGCTGTAATTATTCCTACCATCTTGTTATTTTGTGTTACAGGTGTAAACATGTGATTTTTTTCTTTTGCTTTCTCGGTGATTTGATCTACGTTGTCCTCTGTAGTTGCAATTAGGCCAACTTTACTCATGATGTCTTTTGCGGTTAATTCTGTTGGATTTTTACCTTCTGCAATTACTCGGTTGTTCATATCTGTTATGGAGATTATTCCTACTGGGTATTCATTTTCATCTAATACAAATATATGATTAAGGGTAATTATTTTTAATTTTTTAGCGATATCTATGATTGAATCATTCTCGTTACAAACGAATCTTTCTATTAAAATGCAATCTTTTATTTGTTTTTCCATGTTTTTTTATGTGAGTTTGGGTATTTAAATTTATGGTCCAGTTTTTGGAAACATCAAAGGTGATTTGAATTTTTCTTTTTTAGCTACTTCTATTACTTGTTGTACTTCCTCTATTCCTATAGGTTTTACCTCTTGGGAATTAATTCTCTCTTCTAATTCAATTCTTTTTGCTCGTTCTTGCGCTGCTATAGATATACTTTGATTCATCCTTCTTTTGTTGATTCCTCTTCGGTAAAACTCTTCTGCTACAATAATTCCTCCGATTCCTCCAACTATTTGTGCTGTGGTTTCAACGTAATTATCGCTTTTTCTATTTTTGATTATTCCAAACCCTTCATCTATTTCTTCTTGTCTTGTTTTAATGTCAATATTGTCTCGATTTTCAACATCTTTGATTATTCCTTCTAGATTTGTTGTTAATGAATCAAGCTGTGCTTCTATTTGTGTAGCTTTTACTTTGTATGTTTCAAGGTCTAATTTTCTAATTTCTTTCTTTTCCGTAATTCCTGCTCTGTGATTATCTTGGAGTTCCTTTAATACTTCGATATCTTGCCTTGCTAAATCATAGACTATTTCTTGTTGTCTTGTTAAAGAATCCATATTTCTAATAATGTCTAGACTTGTCCCTTTTAGGGTATAGTTTTCAATGATTTCTTGTCTTGTTCCTGGTTTTGCGCTTAACAAATCTCTATATATTTGTCGTTCTTCAGGCTGGAGTTTTGGATCTTTTATGTAATCAGAAAGTTTATCTTGCACAGCTTCTTGAGACCTTAAGTTGTCTGTATTTATTGTATATAATTTACATAGATCGCTTAATCTATCATACGTTGTCTCTTCATTCTCTTGTATTTCAGCCATGGTTTTTTTATTTCCTATGGCTCTATTTAGATATTGATCAATTTTTGACAAAAAGCTAATTCCCTTCTTTTGTTGTTTTCCATATGTCGTATTAATTTTATCACTTATACTCTTATTAGCAAGCTGAGCACGGTCATAAGCTATATGGAATCGTTCTCCCAGGGTATAGTGGTCGACAAACTCCTGAGTATTTTCTATTAGTTTTTCTATTTGATCTGTTTCTTGTGGTTGAATTGTTTGATATTCTGGACTGTCTTGTAAAGTTGATTCTAAGTTGGTTACGCTGTTTTCGAAATCCCTTACATTGCCTCCCAGTGCTTCGATCGCTGTTAGATATCCTGCTTTTAGGTCTTTTTCTCTTGCTTGCATTACACCAAGTACGTATTCTCCAGCCTTTTGAACCCCAGTGTACCCAATTGCCCCAGTTACTACTCCTGCTAAACTTGCCGTTAAAAATCCTCGTCTAGAAGCTCCCTTTTTAACTTCATTTTGTATCTCTTTTTTGTAGTTTGTCATACTTTCCGTAAGGAATTAAGCTTTATAAACCTTCTTATTAATTGTCATTACTAAGTGGTCCTTAATTGAGCATCCTCTGTGGGAAGCTTTAAAACTTGTTTTTACACTTTTTAGTTATGGAAACTCAAGAAATTAGGCAGCCGATCATTACGGTGTGTGGTCATGTTGACCATGGTAAGACTTCTATGTTAGATAAGATTAGGGGGACCTCTATTCAGGAGGGTGAGGCTGGTGGTATTACTCAGAAGATTAGTTTTACGAAGATGCAGAAGGAGACTGTTCTAGAGAGGGCTGGTGAGGTGTTAGAGAAGTTTAAGATTCCTTTAGAGATTCCGGGATTTTTGTTTATTGATACTCCGGGGCATGCGGCCTTTACGAACTTGCGAAAGCGTGGTGGGAGTTTGGCGGATATTGCAATTGTTATGATTGATATTAATGATGGGATTAAGCCACAGACTGCTGAGGTTTTACAGCTTTTGAAGGCAAATAATACTCCGTTTATTATTGCATTGAATAAGATTGATAATATTAGTGGGTGGAAGACTTCGGAGTCTTTGCATAGTTTTGAATCTGTTGAGGCGCAGGCTATTAATGTGAAGACTGTGTTTGAAGAGCGGTATTATACTATTGTTGGAGCTTTGCAGAGTTATGGGATTGATCCTGAGTTATATTATAAGATTAGTGATTTTACTAAGAATATTGCCGTTGTGCCGACTTCGGCTCAGACTGGTGAGGGTGTGAGTGAGTTACTTGCTATGCTTGCTGCTTTGTCACAGAAGTTTTTGACTGAGCAGATGAAGGTTGGTGAGTCTGGGAAGGGTGTTGTTTTGGAGGTTAAAAAAGATAAATCTATGAATTATTTGGAATGTATTTTGTATGATGGTCACTTACAGGCGAATGATGAGATTGTTATTGCTGGGTTTGATAATGCGGTTATTACTAAGGTTAGGACTATTGAGGAGGCTAAACCGTTAAATCGGGGATATGCTAATGTGGACCGTGTTGTTGCAGCGTCTGGTTTGCGGTTGCAGATAACTTCTAAGGATGAAATCTTGTCTGGTATGCCGTTTAGTGTTGTTACAAAAAAACATTCAGCTGAGGAGTTGATTGAGCAATTTACTCATGAGTTAGATGAAGAGATTGTTATGGACGAAGAGGGGATTTATGTGAAGGCTGATAGTTTGGGAAGTTTGGAGGCTTTGTTGGTATTATTGAGGCAAAATGGTATACAGGTTTTGAAGTCAGGGATTGGGCCTATTACGAAAAAGGATATTTATAATGCGAGTGCTTTACCTGAAGAGGACAGGATCATTCTTGGGTTTAATGTTAATGTATCGGAGCCTGAAATTGCATTAGAGACAAAGACTTTGAAGATTTTAACTGATGAGGTTGTGTATAAATTGATTGAGAATTTTGAGGAGTGGAGAAGTGTTAAGCAGAAAGAGATTGAGAGAAAGAAATTGGCTGAACTGCCTACTATATGTAAGTTTACGATTTTAGATTTTGTGTTTCGAAAATCGAATCCGGCGGTATTTGGTGTGAAGATCAATGGTGGTGTTTTGAAGAAGGATTTGAATTTTATTAATAGTGATGATATTAAGATTTCAACTGTTCGTGAAATTCAGTTAGATCGAAAGAATGTCCGTTTTGGTGAGTCTGGTCAGGAGTTGGCTATTAGTATGCCTGGGGTTAATTTTGAGCGGGATTTGAAGGTTGGTGAGAGCTTGTATACTAATTTGGGTGAGAGCCATTTTCGTAAGTTTAAGGAATATAAGGAATTGTTGACGAGTGAGGAGAAGAGTATTTTGCAAGAAATTGCTCAAATCAAACGTCGAAAAAATGATACTTGGGGAATTTAGACACTCAACTTTTTTCTTTTGAAAAGTAAAAGTTGGCAAAAAAAAAGATATTTTTCAGGGAAAAATATGTATTGTTTTGTACTTGAGGAAGTGAATTCCTCGTACAAATATCCTTGGGCTGTGTTCTCCCAAGGCGTTAGTATGTTCGATAATTAGTATAATTATATAACTCATTCTATTTATTTAATTATGGTGAAACCAAAGTTGGTTATTTTTCGTGGGAAGGTTGCTTGTGGGAAAACAACCGCATTGTATAGATTGAAAAAAAATAAGAAATTTAAAGATTGGATAATTATTGATAATAGCCTCATCAAATCGCAATTTGAGAATTTAGGAGATGATAAGAGAAAGGAATTTGGAAAGATAGCATTATTTTCTATTTTGAAGTCAGTTATGCCTAAAGGATTGAATATTCTAATGGATGAAATGTCTGAGAAATTATTGCGAAAGTCTATCAATCATTCGATAAAGAAATATAAGTATGATATTGTCACATTCGAGTTTACAGCATCAGTTGAGAGCTCTATTAAAAGAGAAGCAGATAGGAGAAAAATTAGGGGATTGAAGCCGAGGGGAGCAAAGTGGGTAGAGGATATGCATAAGTGGCATATAGAGAGGATAGATCCAAATGGAATTATTGTTGATTGTGATTTGTTAGATGAAAGAGCAGTAGAGAAGTTTATTATAGAGGAATTGAAGTAGAGTTGTATTAGCTTTTTGGTTTGAGGGTTAAAATTTTCTTTGCATAGTTAGTTCCCGAAACCTTCTTTTCCAAATTCTTTTAGGATGCTCTTTATTTCGTTAATTATTTTTTGTTGATTGTTCTTGTCGGACATTCTTGTAAATAGTATTAATATGTCGATAAGTTCATTTTGTGAGTAGAGTTTAAGTTCGTTACCGTCGAGTATGAAATAAAATCTGAAGGATTTATATTTTAGTTCCTTTATTGTTAGGCCACCCACTTGCCCGATATGTTTCCCCTTATGGGGACTTTCCCTAAGGGTTTCTATTAATGAAATTACCTTGAGAGATTCCCCTTTGAATTTCTTTTCGATTTCTTTGATTAAGGATTTTAGAATTATTACTTTGACCATTTTTCTTCTAGCTCTCTTTTAGCGTCTTCGAGTGTGATAGTGCCTTCAGATGACATAATTAATTCTCTAAATTGAGTCTTAACTGCCATGGAATATATTCTTTGCAATATATCGTCATAACTTTCTTCCTTTGTACCAAAAGAAGAAATTTTTTTCTTGGTCTCGTTTTGTAATTGAATTGTTGTAATTCCCATCTATAGAATCTATAGAATCTATAGTTTAAATCCCTTTGGGTTGAAGCAGTATCTCCGCTGTTTATACATAAACATCGGAGCACTGGGATATTTTTTTGGAAAGAAAAAATATTTTTGCGTTTTCTACCGCACATGTCATACCAACTAGGCATAAACCAGAAAATGCCTATCTTTCATACTTAACTTAGAAGTAGCACAAACTCAGCGGAGATACTCTGAAGTGAAGTAGATAAGAATAATAGTTCTGGTTATCCATTCCAGTTATATTATTTTATCTGCATTACCTAATAAATTAAAGCTTACCCTGGACAATTTAATAATCTGATTTGTCCAGGGTAAGATCTTGTTTCCAAATAATCAGAAAAAAAATAAAAAAAATTGTTACCTTATTTATTTACCGAAGGGTTTTCCCCATGCATAAAGTCCTAGTACAACTAGGTTTACTATTGGTATTAAAGTTAAGAGTGCAGTCCATCCGCCGAAGTCTAATTCTTCAGCTGCTTTCCATACTAGCCATACCAGGATAACGGTTGATGCGAGTCCACCAATAAATGGGATTGCTCCTAATAATATTGATGCTGTCCACCATCCGTTTTGTTTTCCTATTTGGGTTACTAGGTATATGTTAGCGATTGGAATAAAGCCAAGCCATCCCTTTGGTGTATTGGTTCTTTTTGCCATTGCCATTAGGGCAAATCCTGCATAGATCCATACCATTACTGCAAATGCTAGGATTGCTATAAATATGCCTCCTAGTGCTCCTATTGCTGCTAAATCTTGCGCTCCGTAGAGTGCTGCGTCTTGTAAAAATAATATATTCATGTTTTATTCTCCTCCTTTCAGCTCTTTTTTCATAAAATTATTATGTGTTCGCTGTTTATATGCTTTTCTTGCTATATCTATTTAAGTGGATTATTGATATGCCTTAGATAT
>JBNMFJ010000003.1:0-32122 GCA_051269935.1 Patescibacteria group bacterium
AGGGAGATTTAAAGCTAAGCATTAAAGCAGAGTTAGTAAAGGACTACGAAGCACAATGGGAACAAACACCATTTCAGAAATTCATGCGTGGAATATATGAGAAATATATTATTCGAAGCGCAAATGAGGAATACAAAGAAGAATTAGCCTTAGAGGCAGTAGAAGTCGTCAGTAATATAAAGGCATACTTAGAATTATTCTAAAATAGCTATTAAAAGGCAATGTTGGACAACAATTATCTTTATAAAATTTAAACATGTTTGAAATTCATGAGAAAACAAAATACTACCAATATACTCTCCATTTTTACCTTACTATGCCTTATCATATCCCTCTCACTTGTAAGCTCAACAACAATCATTAACGAAACATATTCAGATAAAACACTTATCAAAGAATACAAAAACACCCTCCAATTAGACATCAATATTATCAACGCTACCCAAGGAGACTATAACGTATATACATTGTCAGACGTGTATCTCGAACCTTCAAACATATTTAACCTACGAGAAGGAGCAAACTATTCATCCTCTTACACAATAACACCATTCGACAGACTTCTCACTAAAAACGGACCATATACAATCAATTACGTAGTAAACAACAGAAATATCAAAAAACACCAAAAAACAATTACCGTAGATATCATAAGCATAAAAGATGCAATTAAAATCGAGACAACCCCAATCAATATCAACGCAAACCAAGTAACCATAAAGTTCACTAACGATAACAACATTGAACTAAAAGATATCAATATGACATTTTCATCACTCCTGTTCCAAACAACAAGAACAATCAGCCTAAACGCCTACGATGAAGAGGAAATTACAATAAACATTGACACAGAAAGCCTAAAAAAAGCAAAAGCCGGAGCATATATTCTAACAACCCAATTCAATACACCATCAGGAGCAATTCCTACAACAACAAATATATATGTTAACGAAGAATCCGGAGTAAGCACGCTCGAAGATAGTAAAGGGATATTCCTAAGAACAACCACAATCAGTAAAGTAAATACCGGAAATACTATTGAAAACGTAAGGGTAGAAATAAAGAGAAATCTACTTACACGATTTTTCACTTCATTCTCTCAAGCACCAATCTCGACTGTACGAAAGGGAGTCGTGGTAACATATGTTTGGGAAGAAACATTAGGCCCATCCGAAATACTAGATATTGAAGCCTCAACTAATTATTTCTATCCAATTTTAATAATAATATCTCTCATAATCGTTCTATTTGGAATTAACAGAGCCTTCACTAACAAACTAATAGTTAAAAAAAGCGTTACACCAATAAAAACAAAAAATGGTGAATTTGCCCTTAGGATCAGAATCCTATTAAAAGCTAAAAAATATCTTGGAGATGTAGCACTTGTTGACAAAGTTCCAAAAACAGTAAAAATATATAAGAAATTCGGAATGACAACACCAGACCATATCAACCCAGAAACAAGACAACTCAAATGGAATGTAGGAGAAATGAAACCAGGAGAAGAAAGACAATTTACATATGTAGTATATTCACGAGTTGGATACGTTGGAAAATTTGTCCTACCAAAAGCACATGTAAGATTCAAACTAGACGATGAGACAAATCAAGTAGAATCAAACAACGTGTTATTTTTAGCAGAACAAAGTGCAACCTATGAAAAAGAAGAATAAATTACACTTTCGAATCAACAGATTCAGGTATATTATAAATAATTCTTCCTTGATCTATCAAGTCTATTAAATTATATGTAGCACCATCTTCCATTTCATAGATTTTCAAAGCTTTATCATTTATTAAGTCAGTCAAAATACATTCACCATCACGAACCTTACATTCAGTACCATAACTTAAAGAAAAACACAGACCATCAGGATTTCTAGTTAAAATTACATTCTCTGTACCTTCTAATAAAAATGAATAATGTCTCTTTACATGATCAGACACAGAATCTGCATCAATTCCCAATGCGTACTTAACTAATCCATCCACATGCCTAGCCTGTAAGTGATAATCCATATAACTCAAAAAAGAAAGTCATTTTTAAGCTTAATTATTCTTTAAACCAATCAACCAAAAACCAAAGTAACAAAAAGAACAAAACAACTACAACCCTTTCCAATCGAAATCCAATTAATGGGGATAAATAAAAGAACGCAAACGTATACAAAAAGCCAAAGAAAAATGCATACAATGGAACATGAACAAATTGCTTAAAACCTTTCATACCCAATCCCTCATTAAACGCATAAAAACCTAACACATTAGGATGAATACAAGTCCAAAAAAGTTGCTTCCCAGAAAGATTCGGATCAAAGCTAATTTTATTCTTCAAACAATGACCCACAGAATAATTAATCGAAGCAGCAACACTCATTAAAATCGCTGTCAAAGAACTAATCACAAAAAAAGAATACACCCCACCATCAGTAACAGTTAATGAATACACCAAAAATGAAGTTCCAGGTAAATACAAACCAAGAAAAACAATTCCTTCAAAAAAGACAAATAACGCAAAAAGTAACCAATTCGAATCCGCATACAAAGAAGTCATATAGTCCAAAATCTCAGCCGGAAAAGGTATCACATTCAAATTCCCTAAAAGATACATCAGAAAATAAAATCCCAAAGCAAGTAACGGCAACAATGGCAATGCTTTATTTTTCATGGTTAACTAAAAGAATAAGACTTTAAAAAATAGTATTATATGAAATTCAATCAATCCTAAAGCTTTTAACCAAGATTTACAATTATTAATCATGATAAAATCCAAACCAAAAGTAATCCTCGGAATGTCCGGCGGAGTAGATTCTTCAGTAGCAGCCCTACTCTTACAACAACAAGGATACGAAGTAATCGGAATGTTCATGCACTGCGACGTAGACGAGCAAAAAAGATGGCCAACATCGATTTCCTGGAAAGAAGAAGAACAACATATCAAAGATGTATGTAAACAACTAGGTATCAAATTCATAACAAAGGACTGCGGAGCAGGATACGAAAAAAAAGTAATCAGTAAGATGTTTGACTCATACAAAAAAGGCCTCACACCAAACCCAGATATCCTCTGTAACAACGTAGGAAAGTTCCCCCTATTACTAAAAGTTGCAAAAGAACAAGGGGCAAAATACATAGCAACAGGACATTACGCTCAAGTAAAACACACAAAGAAAAATGGCGTAGAACTCCATCAAGGAGTAGATCAAAATAAAGACCAAAGCTATTTCCTTATAGGACTAGGAAATTCATATTTCAAAAAATGCCTCTTCCCAATCGGCAAGTATACCAAAGACCAAGTACGAAAAATCGCCAAAAAAGCAGGATTTAAGAATTGGGACAAACGAGGATCACGAGGGATCTGTTACCTAGGAAAAATTGACATGAAAGATTTCCTCCATTCCAGAATAAAAGAAAAACAAGGAAACATCATAGACCAAAATAATGATATAATAGGTACACACCCAGGAACCACCTTCTTTACAATCGGAGAAAAAATAACATCCGGAAAAGGAAGTGAACTCAATAAGTTAGGACGAAAAGAATATTCCTCAACCAAACTCTTTGTTTCTAAGAAAGACAAAAAAAACAACATCCATATAGCACCAGAAAATCATCCAAACCTAGCCACAAAAAAATTAGCAATCATAGGACTAAAAACCATTAACAAAAAAGAAAACATAGAAAATAAAAAAATCCATCTTAGAATAAGACACCTCGGAGAAATGATCCCGGCAAAGATAGTCAAAGAAAATAATAAGTACATCGCAAAACTTAAGAAACCAGTACAAGGAATCGCCCCAGGCCAATTCGCCGTAATCTACGACAAAACACGACTAGTAGGCGGCGGAGAAATAAGGTTAATAAATCAAGATTAATGCATAACGAATAGATTTATAATAGAATAATGTTTTAATATATTATGCAAAAATGGACTAAGAGTAGCATTTTCGGAGGAGGAGTTGCCCTCATTTATGTAACAATTATGTCATTTATATTCGGGTCTTTTTCAAGAGATCCATCAGGAATACTTAGATACACCTTTCAACAGATAATTATAGACTACATTATTTTCCTGATTATTGGAATAAGTATTGGCTTAATATATACAAAAATTCATTCTCTAAGTTGGCCTAAGTGGTTACAAATAGCATCTTTTTTTACCATTATTAGTAGTGTCGCAAATGTTCTCATAGTAATCGGACAAGTACTCACTCTCCCTTTCTCAAAATCTGAACCTCTCTACATTAGTATACTTTTATTATCACCTTTTAGTTTTTTTGCTTCATTTGGGATAGGCATGAGGAATACACCCTTACCAATTGGAGAGGTCATTTTAATATTATCAATTACATCAATATTATCAATAGCATTATACTTTATTCTCGGAGCAATCATCGGTTGGATTATTAACAATTCTAAAAAGCAAAAATAGAAAGAATATGCCCATTGCAAATAAAGATTATATTAAGTTCAAAGCTCAGAATTCAAATCACCAATAGAATCAAGTAAGGCATCAAAATCAGAGCGGTACTCCCTATTCTGAATAACACGGAATTTTTCAAACTCTCCTTCGGCAAACTCCTTTGCCATTCCCGCAGTAACCTTACCAGAATCAAGAAGAACCTCCCTATCATCAAATTCCAAAAATAAATCCAATCGTTTAGACCAATCCTCCATCGTCATAGGAATTTTTCTCTTCGCTCTTTCTTCCGCCAAATCAAGATAAGCAGAAACAATTCTCCCTAATGAATCCAATTCATCTTTTGTTAAATAATTTTTAGCCACACTAACATCCAGCTTTACAATTTTCCCATCAGGAGCATATTTCCAAGAACGTAAACCCATATTTTCATTACTCGCATTCGCCCTTTTCAGAATCAACTCAGACGCCGTATGCCTATGAATCGCATAATGCAACTTATTTTGAACCTTCGCAAAAAACTCTTTCGTCAAAGCAGAGCTAAGATCATAATCCAAACTCGTAGCATATATATCAGTAATTTTCTGATAAAAATTCCTCTCACTAAGTCGAATCTCTCTAATTTCAGAGAAAAGTTCTTCAAAATAATTTTTTCCCAGAAAGCTTCCATTCTCTAAACGCTTCTTATCCAAAACATATCCCTTCAAAGTAAATTCTCTTAAGACATTCGTTGCCCAGACTCTAAAACGAGTTGCCTTAACCGAATTAACACGATATCCCACACTAATCACTGCATCTAAATTATAAAATTCCACATCTCTTTGAACCCTCCTCTCGCCCTCAAAACCAACCTGTCGGAATTTCCGACAAGTTCCTTTCCTCTCCAGCTCACCAGAAGCATAAATACTAGCCAGGTGCTCAGCAATAGTACTACGTCCCTTATCAAATAGATCTGCTATCATCTGCTGAGTTAACCAAACACTCTCATCCTCCACTCTCAGATTAATAGTATCACCCCCCTCTTCAAATTGAAAAATCAAAAACTCCGCACTAGAATCCCTAACAAAAGCTTCCTTAACCATACTATTATTTCCACATCTTTAATATATAAAATATCCTATTCTTAATCTAAAACCCCAAAAAACTAAATCGCCCCAGGCCAATTCGCCGTAACCTACGACAACACACGACTAATCGGCGGCGGAGAAATTAGATTAATAAATCAAGAGTAGAAAACTTAACATTTAAATATACACTCGAATATAGACAAACATGAAAGTATTAGATTACACAACATTATGGAAAGGAATAGCCATCTTCTTAGTTATACAAATACTTTATTTCCTAGGAACATCTTTAGGACTTTATGAATTCAATAAAATTGTATTTATGATATTATTAATAATACCTCTCTTTATTCTCTTACTCTTAAACCAAGGAATATTCCTAAAAGACATGCAAAAATTACATACAGAATCAGTAGACGAAAGAAAGGAAAGAACATTACATAATATGCAAAGCCCATTTGTATACATTCTAATGGCAGTACTTTGGCCTGCACTCCTATTTGAAAAAACATCATTTCCCTTGTCAGTAAAATATACTCTAAGTGCAATAATTATCATCCTAGTTCTATACTTCTATATTACAAAGGATAAATACATGAAAAAAGTAAAAAAACAAAATATTAGCGAAGCAACACATAAAGCCTCACAAAAAGGATCAATAGTAGGAATAATATGTATTGCCATATCTGCAGTTTTATTAGGGCAAAATGTAATTTCAACGACTCATTTTTATATTTTCTCCCTTGCTTCTGTAGGAATCGGATACATCATTTATAGTAATAGTAAATGATACTAAAACCTTCCAGACATAACACTCATTAATACCAAATATAAACCGGCTTGCCCGAACTTAGTCTCTAGCTCTTCTAAAAGTGGCTTCTTGTGCCATAATTCGGTATGCCGCCTTTTAGGAATACCTCATTCGCAGGGCGAATGAGATTCTTTTGCCAACTTTTCTTTCCAAGAAAAAGTTGATGTCCCCAACAATAATCTTCTTAAAGACACTCCACACTAAAATACAAAAGATGGCAGATATAGTAATTAACAATGAATTTGAAGACGCAGACATGTTCGACAACGAAGTAATGGACTTTGAGTCACAAGACTTCTTCGAGCTCAAAAAACAATCAGAAGAAATAAACAATGAAAAAATAGACCAACTCAAAGGCTATGAGCTCATCAAAAAAAACTTAGCATACGACCTACCTTATCAACGAGAAGGAGCACTCAGATTACTCAATCATTTTAATTCAACAGCACTTTTAGCAGACGAAGTAGGACTAGGAAAGACCATCACAACCGGCCTGTTACTCAAAGAAGGCATAGTCAGAGGATTCATTAAAAAATGCCTCATACTAGCTCCACCAAGCCTAGTAACCCAATGGGTACAAGAGCTAAGCGAGAAGTTCGAGCTAGACTTTGATATCATAGAAACCCAAGATGACTGGGACAGATTCCCCCTAGCGATAGCATCTCTCGATAGAGTAAAACAATTCAGCAAACAAACCATCCAATTCAAACACAAACGAGCCCACGATCTCACATGGGATTTAGTAATAGTTGACGAAGCCCACAAATTAAAAGAAAAATCAACAGTGAGATGGAGATTCGTCGACAGATTAAAGAAAAAGCGGTTTCTACTCCTAACCGCAACTCCTTTCCAAAACGATCTATTAGAATTATACAATTTACTCCATCTATTAAAAAAGGGACATCTAGGAACAATCAAAGAGTTCAGAGGAAGTTTCCTCCACAAAGGAAACAAAAGAATGCCAATTAACCCTGATGAACTTAAACGAAAACTAGACGAACTTATGCTACGAAGAAAACGAACAGAAACCGGAATTGACTATAAATCAAGGATTCCAAAAATAGTAATAGTCGAACAATCCCCTCAAGAAAAGATGATATATCAAAACACCGTACGACTCCTCCAAGAAAATTATTTCCGAGCAGACGGAATAGAGATAAACGGTCACCTAGTTGTCTACGCAATCTTACCCAAAATAACAAGTTCATCAAGGTCAGCAATAGAATCCCTCCAAGGAATCGTAAAAAACGAGAAATACCATAAGGGCACAAGAGAATTCGCCCAAGGTATACTCAACGATTATGCCAAACTAGATCACGATAGTAAAATAGAAAAACTCCTTTCAATTGTAGACGAGATTAAAGCAAGAAGCGACGACGAAAAAATCCTTATCTATACAAGACATCCTACAACCCTAAAATATATAGTCGAAATGCTCAAACCATACAATCTAAGAATTATCGAATTTCAAGGCGGACTAGACCGAGAAGAAAAATCAGAACGAATCGATTCATTCAAAAGAGGAGAAGCAGATATCTTGATCTCCACCGACACCGGAGCTGAAGGACTTAACTTTCAATTCTGCCGAAACCTAATCAACTACGACCTACCTTGGAACCCCATGTCAGTAGAACAACGAATCGGACGACTAGACAGAATCGGCCAACAACGAGATATGTACATCTATTCACTAGCAACAAAAGGGACAATGGAAGAACACGTTGTCGACTTAATCATAAACAAAATGTGTTGCGTAGGAATGGTCATTGGAGAACTACCAATAATACTCTTCAACCTAGGACTAGACAGTGAAGCATCAGAAGGACGTAACAAAATAGAAGAACGGCTAATGTCAGTCTTTATCGATTCAAAAGGAAATCTAGATCTCTTCAGCCAAGAAGTAGATAAAATATCCCAAACAATTCAAAAGGGACTAGACGAATATATTGAAAGTAAAGACGCAACAAGTGAACTCTTAGACAAAGAAGAAACTAAGAAATATAATTAATATCAACCTTTCTTGAAGTAATAGCCTCATTACCCAACAGAACGTCCTTCAATTCATATCGCCCAATAAATTCACGAGTATGTTCTCGATATTCTTTTACGCATCCAGAAATAACTTTCAAGGGATCCTGACCATCATAAATTCCAGGCAATTCAATTTGCAAAGAATCCAAATTAAATTCACGAGAAACATAACTACCCAATCTTTCTAGATTTTCCAAAACCATATGATAATCTTCAGATATTATTTGAGATTTGCTCTCTCCAACCCTTTTTTCTAGCATTTCCATATCAACAAGATATACTATTCGCAAACAGTTTTAAAAGTCTTACTAAAAGAATAAGCAAGAACTAAGAAATTATTTTTTCCGAAATCAATTCAACCAACTCAGGAGAAATGTAATGAGCTACAGTAATTGTATAAGATGTTTCCCAAGCATCATGTTTCTTTGAGAATTTTTTATGACCCAACTCTTCAGCAATATGAGAATATAAACTCTTAACTGCCGATTTATTTATTTCATCAGCATGTTGCAAAAAATTCTCAACAGTTGAAGTCGCATAATGACTACGAACAATATGAGGATAGAAGCGAACACCACAATATTTCTCAAATGCATCTTCGAATTGAGTATCACGCAAGGGATGACCATTCACACCCGTAAATACAAAGTCATCATCATCTAATGCTCCAAGTTTCTCCACTAATCTCTCAATATAAAATTTCGGAAAGCGAACACTCTTTTTTTGAGGAACCCCATCTTTAGCAATAAAAGTAAAAGTCACTACATCACCATCAATATCAATATCCCTTCGCTGTAAAGTTGTAAGCCCTTTATGCCCATTCATATTATAATATCCCTCATTCCCAATACGTATATACGTTTTAAGTAAAGTATACAAAGGCAAAGCCATCATATCATTCTTTCTCAAAGCCCGTCGTAACTTTTTCTCTAATTCCGGTAAATACTCTCCAAACTTATGAACCTTAATAAATTTCCTACCCTTAGACTCCTTAATCTTTTTCTCAGTATACAAATAAGCCAACTTCCCATTTGGTTGAGCGAAAATTACATCCCAGTGAGTATTATTTTTTTCATCATGCATAATCAAATGAGGACTAAACAAACTATACCCCTTATCCAAATTTTGCCCATCAGGCATAACAGTAACCTTAGCCCCACGCACCAAAGAATCAGAAGTTAAAAATCCCCTCAAAAATCGATCATCCTTGGGATCAACCAAAGCAGAATAATTAGCATGAGCTTTATACTTATGAGCAATTTCTTCAATATGACTCACGTCAAAAGTACATTTCTTAAATCCTTTCTCAGTACCAGTAATAACTACAGGAATAACACCCTGAGTTAAAATACGAATACTCCCTAAAGGAACATTTGACACCACCATCTTATAGAATTTAAGAAAAACAACTTTATATACATAATTATTCAGATTCAGAAGACATCTCACGCAAAAGAATTCTTACATCAGTAACCATTTGTTCTATCTCAGTAAGTTTCTCAGAAATCTTCTTCTCCGTTTCCGGAACTTCAGCAACTTCACTCATCAAAGATTCAATTCGTTTAACCTCAGCCCGTTCATCATCACTTAATACAGCTTTATCACGAACAAATTCCAATTTACGCATTTCTTCTCGCAAGCTTTTCTTTAATTCAACATTATTATCCAAAATCTTTTTAGCAGCATAATAATCTTCATGACTCACTTGAAAATAAAATGCCTTAAATCGTCGATATACATCACGAACATCAACAGTACCAGAAGTAGCCTCTTTCACAACTTCAGGATTCTGTAAACCAGACATTAATTTTTCATATTCATTTTCTTCCATACCTTATATATGAAACATCTATTTTTAAACATTATTCTAATGCAAAAGACAAGTCCCCTAAATTATCAACCGAATAGGAAAAATCTCTAGAACAATAATCCTTTTAACTTACCAAAAAGGTAAACTAATATGCAACAAAATTACCATACCTTCGTAATAAGCTTTTTCAAGAAATTAAATGCAACAATACAAGAAGATAACAACTCCTACATCATCACGAATATTCCAAGAACATTCCTGGACCTACTCAAAAAACCCGAGCCACTAAAAGTAAACTTTTCAAAAGAAACTCTTCAAAACTATGAAAACGTTTCCAACACATCCCCTGTCGGATTAGCCATAAAAAAATTTGTAGATAATGCTGGGAAAACAACTCTATTATCAATAGAATTTACCAACAATATTCAAGAAGAAGCCCTTAAAAAAATATCACTAAAAAACTGTGAAGTTCAAAACTTAAAACAAAGAATAACCAGCAATTTTTTCTCCAGAATAACCTTTCTAACAACCTTTAATTTTCTTAATAAAAAAGAACAAAAAGTAATCGAAGTATACGTTCATCAAGGAAAAATCCTCAAAGGGAATCTCCTAGGATATAAGATTATAGACGGAGAAAAAGCTCCATTAAATAGTGATGTACTCAAGAATGATATACAAATTGCAAAAATTGAATTACAAGAAAGACTAAAGCCAATCACTGAAGAAATAAGCCAAGAAGTAAAAGAGGAATTAGACGAAGATGTACAATCAGTTGAAAATCATTACGAAAAGCAATTAGAAGAATTAGCCACGGACCTAACCGAACAACTAGGGAGAATAAAAAAAACAGAAATAGAAATGAGATCCTCCGAAGGTGAAGAAAAAGAAGAGTTAAAAATAAAACTAGAGCGACTTAAAAAGGGATTATTAAAATTGAGCCAAGATGACATCCAAGACGATATTCTAAAAGAACAAGAGTTTACAATTCGTGATATAAACCACAAATACAGCCTTGACATAAACAATAAAATATTAAACGTAACCGCAATCTATTACCCATTATTCCATCTCAGTGCATACCTTAAAAACGACAATGCAAAAAGAATAATAGACCTAATATACGATCCATTAAAAGAAGATTTTCTAAAATTAAATTGCGACACCTGTCAGTCAAGAATTAACGAAATAAATCTATGTACCAACGGACATATCATTTGCTCAAACTGCAAAAAAAAATGTAACGAATGCATGCAACTTTATTGCATAAATTGCCTAAAAAGAACCTGTTCATCATGCGCAAAAGAGCTCTGTAAATCCTGTATTAAAGTCTGTCATGGATGTGGAAAAACCGTCTGCAAAACACACCACAGACTCGACTGTGTAAGTGGAGAAGAGAGATGTATCGCATGCCTAAGAGCCTGCAGCAGATGCCACGAACTAGCTCAAGAAAAGCACTTCAGCATAAGCAAAGACAAAAGCAAGGTTTGCCAAAAATGCATAGGGATTGAAAATCAAGATGCAATCCTCAAGAAAATATTCGATTAATTCTAAATTTCATTGAACGGTAATCTTAAAAGGGGATAATCTCTCATTATATTGTAAGTTTTACTTACATTGAGCTCGTCAAATGAGCGCGAGTAAGAGCTCGTAGTTTAATGGATAGAATATTAGGTTTCGGCCCTAAGGATGGGGGTTCGATCCCCTCCGAGCTCGTTACTAGAAGGGTGCCTTTTCACCCTTCTAGTATTCATATTCTCTGATGTAATCGAAGGCGCGAAGATATAATCAAACTATTGATTCTGGGGGTTTGAGCAAAACGCTTCTAAAAACAAAATAATAAACATTTTTTATATGCATTTTGCGAATAGTGAGCCTCCGAGCTCGTTACTAGAAGGGTGCCTTTTCACCCTTTCGGTATTCATATTATTATATCTAGATTCCGCCCCCCAATAATCTTATAAATCTCTTTAGCACAAGTAAACCATGTCAGAAAAACCAGATGCCAAAGGTATCACAATAACAAAAGAACAAGACATAGCAGATTGGTATGAACAAGTCTGCCTAAAATCAAATATCGCAGATTTCGGTCCATCAAAAGGAACAATAATCATCAGGCCAAAAGGATACTTCATCTGGGAACAAATCACCAAATACTTCAACACTAATATCAATGACAAACGAGGAGTAGAGAATGCCTTCTTTCCCCTCTTTATTCCAGAATCATTCTTCAAAAAAGAAGCACAACACGCAGAAGGATTCGCACCTGAAGTAGCATGGATTGATAAAGAGCTTACAGGAGAAGGCGAAAGACTAGCAATTAGACCAACATCAGAAACCATCATCGCAGATTCATTCAGTAAATGGTTACGCTCATACAAAGACTTACCAATGAAAGTAAATCAATGGTGTAACGTCGTAAGATGGGAAACCAAAGCGACAAAATTATTCCTAAGAGGAAGAGAGTTTATCTGGCAAGAAGGACATTGCCTCTACCAAACAAAAGATGAATGCGAGGAAGATACACTAGGAATAATCCAAGATTACCAAACATTAGCTAAAGACCTATTGGCAATCCCAACAATTATAGGATTAAAAACCCAAAAAGAAAAATTCGCCGGAGCAGACCAAACATATACTATTGAGGGGTTTATGCCAGATGGCAAGGCGCTTCAGTCCGGAACTTCCCATAATCTAGGACAGAATTTTGCAAAAGCCTTCGATATTAACTACATCGGACAAGATGAAAAACAACATATTCCATACCAGAATTCCTGGGGCCTTTCATATCGTATAATGGGTGGCTTAATAATGACTCATTCTGACAACAAAGGATTAGTCCTACCGCCAAAAGTATCCAGAAATAAGCTAGTAATAACCCCACTCTTCTTTAAAGGAAAAGAAGAAGAAGCACTAGCTAAAGCTATAGAACTAAAAGAAACACTACAAGAATTTAACCCAATCTTAGATGAAAGAACAGAAGTGAAGCCCGGAGCAAAATTCTCTGAATGGGAAATGCAAGGAATACCACTTCGAGTTGAAATTGGCCCAAAAGACATTGAAGCAAACCAAGTAATAGTCGTACAAAGAAACAATAATATAAAGCACACAGTTCCATTAGATGAGCTAAACCTACGAATATCCGTTATTCTAGACAAGATGCATACAGAACTATATGACAAAGCAAATGAGACCCTTCAAAATAATATCACAGAGGTAAGTTCCTGGGATACCTTCAAAAGCACAATCGAAAACAAAAAAATCGCAAAAGTATCCTTTTGTAACACAACAGCCTGTGAAGAAGATATAAAGGAAGAAACAAAGGCTACCTCTAGATGCATTATTCTAAACACAAAGCCAACAAACAAGGAATGCGTCAAATGCCAAAAGAAAGCAACGGTAGAAATCTATTTCTCTAAATCATACTAAATCACAACATTCTTGTTTTGATTTATAAAATAGTATTGTAATTTTTCAGTAATAGTACGTAAAATCATAATAATCTTTATATACTGATATGGGTAATAGAAGATACACACAACATATTGTGGTCTAAGGAGACTTTACCTACAACATATGGTGGTACAAACGAAAATGGTGATAAAGGTCAGAAAAAGAAGCGGAAAAATTGTCGAGTTAAATAGAGAGAAAATTGGACAGGCAATTGGTAAATCTGTAACTTCAGTTGGATTTGGAGGGAGCTCTGAACTAGCAACAAGCTTATCAGATATTGTTATTGAGCGAATAAATATTGATGCAAAAGATGATCAAGCGATAGTTTCTGTTGAGAAAATTCAAGACCTCGTAGAACGAGTATTAATCGAAGAAGGTCACTACGCAATAGCCAAGGCATATATTATTTATAGAGAAAAAAGAAGAGAAGTCAGAGAAACTGTCATTGAAGGCATGGCTCAAAAAGGAATGAGTGGAAAATTAAGCATAAAGAAACGTAACGGCTCAATCCAACATTTCGACCTAAGTAAAGCACAAGCAAAATTAAACCGAGTATCGGTAGGATTTGAGAACCAAATTTCATACGAACTAATTACAAAAGAATTTATGAGAAACATCTTCGAAGGAATAGAAGCTCCAGATATCGACAAGGCATTAATCATGGCAGTTAGTTCATATATTGAGAAAGATCCAGCCTACAGCTTTATTGGATCAAGATTATTCTTAGAAAAAATATACAGAGAAGTCTTTGGCCAAAAAGTTAACGATATGAACTTCCAAGATCTCTACACTGAATCATTCACAAAAAGTATAAAGACTGGCCATGAAGATGGCCTATTAGATGACAGAATGTTAACCTTTGATTTCCAAAAAATAAGTGAAGCAATTAAGCCAAAAAGAGATTTATTACTCCAATACATGGGAGCACAAACATTATATGAAAGATATTTTATTAGAGTAAACAAACAAATCACAGAAACACCACAATATTTCTTTATGCGAGTAGCAATGGGACTAGCACTTGATGAAGAAAACAAAGAAGAAAAGGCCATTGAGTTCTACGAATTATTATCAACATTACGATTTATGTCTTCAACACCAACATTATTCAACTCAGGACTAAAAAAATCTCAACTAAGCTCTTGCTATCTAACAACCGTAGAAGATGACCTAGGTGGAATCTTTAAAAATTATTCAGACAATGCTCAACTATCAAAATGGTCCGGCGGACTTGGAAATGATTGGACAAACATTCGTGCAACAGGAGCACATATCAAAAGCACAGGAGTAGAAAGTCAAGGTGTTATTCCATTCCTAAAAATTGCTAGTGATGTAACCGCAGCAATAAATAGAAGTGGAAGAAGAAGAGGAGCAACATGTGCATACCTTGAAACTTGGCACTTAGATGTAGAAGAATTTTTAGACTTACGAAAAAACACTGGAGATGACAGAAGAAGAACACATGATATGAATACCTCAAATTGGATACCAGACTTATTTATGAAAAGAGTAATGAACAATGAAGAATGGACATTATTCTCTCCAAACGAAGTACCAGAATTACACGAAACATATGGAAGCGACTTTGAAAGACGATATATTGAGTATGAACAAAAGGCAAAGGCAGGAAAAATGGAACAAAACAAAACAGTAAGTGCCACAAAACTTTGGCGAAAAATGATTTCTATGCTATTCGAAACAGGTCATCCATGGATTACATTTAAAGATCCATGCAACATCAGATCACCCCAAGATCACGTCGGAGTAATACACTCATCAAACCTATGTACAGAAATTACATTAAACACATCAAAAGATGAAATCGCAGTATGTAATTTAGGGTCAATAAATCTCGCTTCACATGTAAATAGCATCGGAGAAATAGATTATGACTTAATGAAAAAAACAGTATTCACCGCAATCAATATGCTAGACAATGTAGTCGACCTAAACTTCTACCCAACAATCGAGGCAAAGAATTCAAACTTAAAACACAGGCCAATCGGCCTAGGAATCATGGGACTACAAGATTTATTCTTTAAAATGAATCTTGCATTTGACTCACCAAAGGCACTAGATACCTCAGACGAATTAATGGAAAACATTTCCTACAACGCAATCATGGCATCCTCAACAATAGCGTCAAAAAAAGGAAGTTACAGTTCTTTCCCAGGATCTAAATGGGATAGAGGAATTTTCCCTCTAGACACAATAGAATTACTCGAGAAAGAAAGAGGAATGCCAATTGAAGTATCAAAGAAGAAAAGGTTAAACTGGCAATTCCTAAAAGAATATGTAAAAGAACACGGAATGCGAAATTCAAATACAATGGCAATCGCACCAACCGCAACAATCTCAACCATCAGTGGATGCTATCCTTGCATTGAACCAATCTACAAAAACATCTATGTAAAAAGCAACATGAGTGGAGAATTTACAATTATCAACAGCTATCTTATTCACGATTTGAAAAAATTAAATCTATGGAATGATACAATGATAGACAAACTAAAATATTACGATGGAAACCTTTCCCAAATTAATGATGTACCAATAGAACTTGCAAACAAATACAAAGAATCCTTCGACGTTGACCCAATGGTATCAATCATGCACAATGCCCTTCGAGGAAAATGGATAGATCAAAGTCAATCCTTTAATGTGTTTATCAAAGGAACCTCAGGAAAACTCATAAGCGATGTATACCAATATGCTTGGAGAGCTGGATTAAAAACAACCTATTATCTACGTTCCCTTGCCGCAACACAAATTGAAAAATCAACCTTAAGCGCAAAAGAATTTGGATTTACCCAAAAAAGAGAATATAAAGATGAAGAACCAAAAACAACAAACAATATACCAACTCTTGTTCCATCAACATTAGTAAATCCAAACGTAATTGAACAAGAGAGAATTAAAGAATTAGAACAACCCCAAGAAAACCAAAATACCCAAACAACCCCAATGCCCCTATTACAACAAAATAATAAACCAACAGAACAATCAAGCTCAATTTTTAATCCAAGTGGAGCACCAATTAAACTCTGCCGAATTGAAGACCCTGATTGCGAGGCTTGTCAGTAAATAAAATGATAATTAATAATAACAAAACAGATCCAAATAAAATTCTTCCAATGACCTACAAATGGGCGAGACAACATTACAAAGATGGAGTTGCAAACAATTGGACACCAGAAGAAGTCCCAATGCAAAACGACTTAGAACATTGGAAATCAGATCATATTCTGAGCGATGACGAAAGAAGATTAATTATGTGGAACTTAGGGTTTTTTTCAACTGCAGAATCCCTAACAGCAAATAATATAGTACTTGCAGTATACAATCATGTAACAAATGCTGAGTGCCGACAATACTTACTCAGACAAGCATTCGAAGAAGCAATTCACACTGACACATTCATCTATTGCTGTGACTCATTGGGACTAGACCCAGAAGAAATTTATTCAATGTATGAGACAATTCCCTCAATCAAAGATAAGGATGATTTTATTATAGAAATCACAAGCTCAGTATTAGATCCTCACTTTAAAACAGACACACTAGAAAACATGCAAAAGTTCCTAAAGGACTTAATCGGATTTTACGTAATCATGGAGGGAATATTTTTCTACGCCGGATTCGCAATGATGCTAGCATTAAAACGCCAAAACAAAATGGTCGGAATCGGAGAACAGTTCGAATTCATAATGCGTGACGAGTCACTTCACCTTGCATTCGGATGCGACTTAATTAACACAATCAAGCAAGAAAACCCAGAAATATGGACTCCTGGATTTCAACAAGAAATTCTACAATTAATTCATCAAGCAGTTGAACTAGAAAAAAAATACAGCTATGATGCATGCCCAAGAGGATTACTTGGAATCAATGCGGAACAATTCGCAAACTACGTAGAACACATAACAGACAGACGACTAGAGCGAATTGGACTCCCACTTCAGTATAACACAGAAAACCCTTTCCCATGGATGAGCCAATCAACAGACCTCTCAAAAGAAAAAAACTTCTTCGAGACAAGAGTAACCGAATACCAAACTGCTGGAAATTTAAGCTGGGATTAAATATATAAAGAAAAGAAACCCCAACTTAAAATATAAAAACTAAAGTAATCATAACTACTGATCTTATAGTTCTAATCCTAATAATCTCCATTACATCTCAACTGTCAAACTTGGGTAATAAAGATAATATCGAAGATTATTATAAATGTCCAAATAGTTGTATCGATGGATATTGTATATAACAATATCATAAATTCTCCCTACCCACTAACTTCTTCTAACCTAGAAGACTCACCCTTACTCACCCGAATAATTCGATCAACAAAACCTTCCATCTTTTGTTCATGAGAAACCAAAATCAATTGTTCAGTATCCAGTGCATCAAACAAGTCCCTCATCTTATCAATTTGCTCAGCAGCAAACCCATCAGTAGGCTCATCTAAAATTAACAAATTCTTAGTCTTTAATCGAGACAACATAGAATTCAAAACTTGATGTAAACTAAGCCGATATGACAAAGCAACAGCAGTCCTCTCACCACCACTCAAAAATGCATATTCAATTTCATAATCCTGCTGCATAATGATCGGTGTAAAATCCTCATCCAATCGAACACTTAAATCATCAGAGACCAAAAGACTAAACCATTCAGTAAACACATTGGAAAATTCCATACGCAACTTTGACAAGACATTTTTTTCAGTCAACATAATAACACTCAAGAATTTCTCATTAACCCAATCTTGTAAATTACGCAAATAAACTATTTGCAATTTAACTTTTTCCTTCTTCGTAACCTCAATATTCAACTCTTCTAAACGCTCACGAACAAGTTTCAATTCTCTCTGTTTCTCCGCAAAAGTAATTTCATGTAAACGAAGCTTTTTATTCAATGCATCTTCTCGCGCAATAACTTCAGTAGATTTTATTTTATCTTCTTCAGATAATTCTTGAGAAACTAACTCGGTAACACGAGCTTCTAATTGTAATATTTCCTGCTTAGTTCTATCCAAAGTAAACGCCTCACTTTGCAATTTAATTTTGACATTTTTTTGCTGCTCAAACTTCATCTGCGCTTCACGTAAATTTCTCAAATCAGATTCATACCCAGAAATTAAATCAGAAACTTTTTCAATATCAGTAGAGAGCTGATTTCTCTCAACAATTTTATGCTCCAAAGAATGGCTTAACTCATCAATTTCAAACCCAGTTCTTTTATCAATTTTCTCCTTATGTTCAGAAGAAACAATTTGCTGACAAGTCGGGCAATTATCCATAGACATAATTTTTTGCTTCAATGTAAAAGGGGCCTCTTTCTGAGATTCAATACGAGTAATAGCCAAATTTATATCCATATACATTTTCCTCTTTTCATCTAAAACACCTTTGTGCTTAATCAACAATTCAGAAACGGCATTCAAACGATCCACTGAGAAATCAGCAGGATCTGAAATCTCTCGTTGCATAACAACCATATCACGAGAGAGCTTAACTTCCAACTCTCGCTTACCAATCAAAAGAGCCTTTTCCCGAGCCAAATCAGATTCAAGTTCCCGAGCCTTTTTCACCTTTTCTTCAATAACCTTACGTTCCAAAGTGACAGCTTCTTTTTGTTTAGATGATTCACGAACTTCCAAATCTAAATTATTCACTTCTCGAGCTAATCCAATTTTTCTCTCAGATTCAATTTGTAATTTTTCTTTTAATAATTGCAATTCAGCAATCAACACTTCTTTAATTTTGATTGAGTCCTTAATTTTAGAAAGCAGTATACCAGCATTTTCCTTAATTCTTTTATATCGATCAAACCCAAAAATATGACGAATAGTATCAAGCCTCACTTCAGGCCTCTCCTCAATAATAGCTTTCATTTCTTCCTGCGGAGTATAAACCGTAAACTTATACAACAGGTTAGATTTTTTCGCAAACTCACGAGGATATTCAAGTAAATCAATCACCCTACTTTTCATCTCACTAGTAGATAATTCTTCACGAACACCGTTAGTAGTAATAACATTAGAATCCTGAGTAATCGTACCACCTTTTCCTTTTTTAATAGTTCGCTCCATATCAATAACAGAAGAATCAATCTCAACAGTCACCCGAGCATAGGCTGAGTCTGCCCCATGACGCAACAAGCTACTTCCTTTCTGACCAGGCTGTAGACCAAATAAAGCAAATTGCAAACCTAACAAAATAGAGCTTTTACCCGAACCAATATTACCCAAAAGTAAACTAGCACCTTTCTCGAAAGGAACATCAACAGACTCATAACTTCGAATATTTTTCAAAGACAAATGCTTAATAATCATATCACATCCTCCAATTTCAACAACCCATATAACTCATCCATCAAACGATTCTCAAAAGCAGCTCCTTTCTCTTCTTCACTCTGCTCGACAGATAAAATCTGCATCAACTGAGGTAACGCATAATTAAATTCATGAGGATTCTCTGCAATATATTCTTCAGTAATCTGAGCCTCAACCAATTCAACATTCCCTAAATCTTTAGCCGTAAAAGTACTAGCAGTTTCCTCAGTTTTTAACTTACTAATATTCCTCAAAAAAGAATACACTCCCTTCTTACGAATAAACTCTTCAATATCATTAAACCGAATATCCCCACTCTTTCCCTTTATAATAATTCCATGCAATCGCAATAATAATATTTTGTCAGTCAAATGCATCTTATTCAATTTATCAATAACCTCTTCCGTTGCAAGAAATGCATCAGTAACTTCTATCTCCAGATAGACAACCTCAGTCAAAGGCAATAAAACTTCCTCAGTCCTAAACCTTCCAGATTCATCTAATTCAACAATCACAAAGCCACCATGCTGTAGATCAACCAACTCCTGAAAATTATTGGGATACGTCGGACCAGGATACACAAAATGGCCTAAATCATCTCGAACACTAAAACGCTGATGCACATGTCCCATAGCATAATAATCAGCCCGAGGCAATTCCTCCCGACCAATTGAATTCATAGCAAAATTATCGATCACGTCACTAATAGTCGTATGTAACATCAAAATAGATTTCCCATTTCTCAAACCATCTTCCTGAATAAACGTCTTCCTCAAATCATCCAACTCCATTCCACTCTTCCGACCCGGATACCCATACAAAGCAATTCCCTCATGCATAGTCGGCAACAATTCAATCCGACCATCATCATGCCTCACAGTTCTCTCAACATTAACACAAAGACCCGCTTTCTCCAACACATCCAAAAACGTCTTACCAGAAGCAGAATAATCATGAGAACCAGCAATAATAAAGACCGGAATATCTGCATCAGCCAACCGCTTAAACTCAGCAAATGCATCCTTCAAGATCTCAATAGGCGGATACGCAGAATCAAAAATATCTCCAGCAAAAAGAGCAAAATCAACCCTAGACTCGATAATTTTCTTAATAGTCACCTTAAAACTCTTCAAATTCAAGTCAAGAAGTTCTTGCTGTCTCCAGCTCCCTAAATGACAATCAGCTACATGCGCAAATCTAACCATCTTCCTTAAATTTCTCTTTCTCCTCCTACACCAATACATAATAATTTCCTTTTAAACTTGATTATACCAAGAAATAACTATTAGAAAAATACTGTACCTAATAGCCAAGCCTACCTCAAATAGGTACTTATCAAATCCTTAAAAAGAGTTAGCTTCATTTCATCTTTCGTAAACACATCCCTCTTCCCAAAACCTTCCACAGCTCCATGTTTGACAGCCAATGATGCAGAATCATCATAATTAGTAATCATCATAATCTTTACCTTGTCTTTCACTATATTAATCAAATCCATACCTTCCTCACCAGTCTTATCCAAGATCCTATTAACAAGAACCAACTCATACTCAGTCTTATCGATCATAGCCAAAGCCTCATCAATTGAATGAGCAGAATACACATGAGCATCTGATAGCATATCAGTAATAGCCTTAGCCAACCTCGGCCCATCATATCCACAATTACCAACCTGTAATACCTTACTCATACATATAACAATCCCTCATTTATTATAAACACTTCGTAATCACTGTTCCAGCATAGTAATCCTTTTTAATCAAATCAAACTTCCCAAAACATGACATTTCTAAGCGATGCAATAGGCGACCACTTCGAAGAATTCATACAAGACAATTTCCAAACCCTCTATCATAAAGCCCAAACAAGCATAGCCCCTGACTTCTACGATGCCGAACATGAATTCTACATAGAGGCAAAAGTAGGCTACCAAGGATGGGGACCACGAATCAAACGATACCAAGTAGAAAATTTCACTAAAGATCTCAACCATAGAACAATCTACGCAATCGGACTACATACAATGAGTCAATCAACAGAAAAGACAAAACACCTCAAAACAAAACAAGGCATAAGAAACAGAATAGACAAAGAACTAGAAATCGCTCAAGTAACATTTATCTCAGACGAAATCATACAAAAAATCTACCACAAAGCCCATAAAGTAAGCGAATCAGGAAAACACGAATACTTCATGCTCAAGCCAGCAATACTCAAAGACATCTTCCAAAACAGAGAATTTAAGCGAGAAGGCAAAACCCAAACCTGCGAATCATATTACAAATTCAATCCAGTAAGATACGAAACATACCAAGAAGGAATACATAATTACACACCCTGGCAAGCAATCATTAACCCCGAACAAGACAAATCCTTTAGAAGATTCTTAGAATATCATGAAATGCTATGAAAATATCAAATCCCTAAAACAACTAAATTTAAAAGTGAATAATCCCCCTCCCTAAGTATACATGGTAGACAAACCCCAATCAATAAACGAGCAAGAATTAGCAATCCTAGAATTTTGGTCAAAAAACGACACATTCAAGAAAACATTAGAAAAAACCAAAAACAACGAAGAATACGTATTCTACGACGGACCACCATTTGCAACAGGAAGCCCCCATTACGGACACTTACTAGGATCGATAATAAAAGACATCTATGGCCGATTCCACACAATGCAAGGAAAGTACGTCAGACGAGTCTGGGGATGGGACTGCCACGGCCTACCAATCGAAAACATAGCAGAAAAAGGCCTAAAAATAAATTCCAAAGATGAAATCGAAAAAATGGGAGTCAAAAAGTTCAATGACTATTGCCGAAGCAAAGTACTCTCATTCACAGATGAATGGAAAAGAGTAATTAACAGAATTGGTAGATGGGTTGACATGGACAGCTGCTACAAGACAATGGACAACAACTATATTGAATCAGTTTGGTGGGCATTCAAACAAATGTACGATAAGGGATTTATATACGAAGGGGAAAAAGTATTAATGTTCTGCCCCAGATGTTCAACTCCATTAGCAAAGGCAGAAATAGCAATGGACAATTCCTATAAAAATGTAAAAGACCTAACAGTAACCGTCAAATTCAAACTAATAAACCCAAACCTACAAACACAGAAAGACACCTTTGCACTAGCCTGGACAACAACCCCCTGGACACTTCCCTCAAACTTAGCATTAAGCGTAAACCCAAAAATAGACTACGCCTACATATACGACAAATCTGAAGATTGCAATTTCCTTTTAGCAGAAGAACTCATTGGAACATTCTACAAATCTTCAGAAGAATACGAAATCGTAAAAAAACTCAAAGGAGCAGAACTAGAAAACATAACCTACGAGCCATTATTCCCCTATTTCAAAGACAACGCAAACAGCTTCAAAATTCTATTAGGAGATTTTGTAACAGCTCAAGACGGAACAGGAATAGTCCATATCGCACCAGCATTCGGTGAAGAAGATTATGCTGTCGCAAGAAAATACCAAATTAAGATGGTACAACCAGTTGATGACAAAGGTAAATTCACTCAAGAGGTTACCCAATACGCAGGTCAATTCGTACACGACACAAATCTAGAAATTGTGAAATATCTAAAAATAAATAACAAAGCAGTAATGAGCAAAAAAATAGAACACGAGTATCCATTCTGTTACAGATGCGACACAAAATTATTATACCGAGCAATCCCAGCATGGTTCGTCGACATCCAAAAAATTAAACCAAGATTATTAGAATTAAACCAAGACTTAAATTGGCATCCAGGATTCCTAAAAGACGGACGAGTACAATATTCAGTCGAAAACGCACCTGATTGGAACATCTCAAGAAACAGATACTGGGCAACAGCAATACCAATTTGGATGAATGAAGACAAAGAAAAAATAGTAATTGGTAGTATTGAAGAACTCAAAAAATACGCAACAAATATGCCAGACAAAGAAATAGATTTACACAAAGACTACCTAGACGACATCATCCTTAAAAAAGATGGAAAACAGTATGAAAGAATCCCGGAAGTAATCGACTGTTGGTTCGAATCCGGTTCAATGCCATTTGCACAATATCATTATCCATTCGAGAATAAACATCAATTCGAAAAGAACATGCCCGCAGACTTCGTAGCAGAATACATCGCTCAAGTACGAGCATGGTTTTATTATATGAATGTAATTTCCGCAATCATATTCGATAAAGTCCCATTCAAAAACATAGTAACTACCGGAACAGTAATGGCCGAAGATGGAAACAAAATGAGCAAGAGCATAGGAAACTTTGTCGACCCAATGATAATCATAGAAAAATTTGGAGTTGATGCATTACGATTCTACCTAGCAAGTTCTCCATTAATGAATGCCGACAATGTAAATTTCTCAGAAAAACAGGTTGAGGAAGTCTTCAAGAAAGTAATCGTATTATTACACAATGTAAAAAACTTCTACGCACTCTATCCCAATATCCAAGAGGAAGAACTCAAAGCTGAAAATATTATGGACAAATGGATCCTAAGCAAAAGCAATAAACTATCCAAACACGTAGAAGAATATCTCAAGGCATACAATACCGTCAAAACAGGAGCAGAAATAAAAATATTCATAGATGACCTTTCAACATGGTACGTACGGCAAACAAGGGATAGATTTAATGTAGGAGACCCTCAAGCAAAAGCAACCCTCAAATATGTCCTACAACAACTAAGTACCACAATCGCTCCAATAATGCCATTCATAGCTGAACAGATCCATCAAACTATCAAAAAAGAAAAAACATCAGTTCACATGGAGAACTACACCAAATATGACAAATCATTAATCGACGAAGAATTAATCAATACAATGGAAATAACACGTGAAGCAGTTTCAACAGGATTAAGGCAAAGAGACCAAGCACAAATAGGGCTAAAGTGGCCATTACAAAAAGTAACCATTGAAACTGACTCCGGATTTGAATTAGACAAACTAGAAACAATAATAAAAGGCCAACTCAATGTTAAAGAAATAGATTTCAAAACAACAACAGATGTTGAATTAAAAGTAACCCTAGACACACAAATGAATCCAGAACTAGAAGCAGAAGGATATACCAGAGAAATAATCCGAAAAATACAAGCCGCTCGAAAGAAGGCAGAATTAATTAAAGATGACAAAATAATCATAACACTCAAAACAGAATTTGACAAAGACCTAGATACTCACCAAAAACTGCTACAAGATACCGTAGGAGCCCAATCTATAAAATTTTCAGAGCCCAATACTAGTGCAATACATAGCGAAGATGGAAAAATCAAAAAAAAGCAATATTCCTTTTCATTCAGCAAAATATAAATTTTACCGTCGATAAACTTTTTTTTACCTCTTTATAGGGGGACTTTGCTGAGAAACATTTAAATACTAGTTTTTGCTTACTCTACCATGATAGTTAAGGATGAATTTTTAAGTCGATTAAGAAAAATATTTGACTTAAATCTATATGAGGTGAAAGTCTGGACTGCATTACTTTCAAGAGGAACATCAACAGCCGGAGAGTTATCTTCCATAAGTGACGTACCACGGTCAAGAACATACGATATTCTAGAAAGCCTTGAGAAAAAAGGATTTATTGTTATGAAATTAGGCAAACCTATCAAATTTGTAGCACTTAAACCAGAAGAAGTAATTGAAAGAGTAAAGAAAAATCTTGTAATTACGGCTCAAGAGAAATCAAAACGATTAGAAACTCTAAAGGGAGATGAGGTATTAGAAGAATTAAACCTAATATTCACTGACGGAATCAAATTTGTTGAACACACAGACTTATCAGGAGCACTAAAAGGAAGACAGAATGTATATAATCACCTAGATATGCTTGTACGAGAAGCAGAAGAGTCAATTACACTTGTAACAACCGCAGACGGTTTAAGCCGAAAAATAGAAATATTATTGCCATCACTTCAAAAGGCAAAGAAAAGGGGAGTCGAGATTAAAATAGCAGCTCCAATCACTGAAGAAAATAAGGCAGTAGCAAAAGAATTAGCAGAATACGCAGATGTACGAGACGTAGATGGATTACAAGCACGATTTATGATTATTGATGGAAACCAGGTAATGTTTATGTTAATGAATGATACAGAAGTTCATCCAACATATGACCTAGGAGTATGGATCAATACACCATTCTTTTCTCTCGCTTTAAGTCAACTCTTTGACATTGCTTGGAAAGACATGAAACCATTATAATTTTTATCTTTCTAATAAATACTAAACAATAATTAATCCATAGAAATTTTTCCTACATTTCTTCTAACACTTCAATACCCAACAAGTCCAAAGATTTCTCTAAAGTAATCCTAAACGCATCAACCAAGGCAAGCCTAAACCCTTCGGGTGTCCCACCTAAAACCGGACAAGAATGATAAAACTCATTAAACAGTTTCGCAAGATTATACGAATAACTAGCAATCACTGAAGGAGTCAAAGTAGAGTATGCCTGAGAGATAACTTCAGGATATGAATCAATCGCCTTTAATAATAAAATCTCAACATCCTTCAAATCAATAATTTCTATCTTCGCCTTACTTCTCGACTTATTCAAGATAGAAGAAGCCCGAGCAAAGCTATACAATAAATACGGGCCAGTATCACCCTCAAAAGCCAAGAACCGATCTAAATCAAATACCATATTATGATCCCGATAATGTTTCAAGTCTCCATACTTAATAGCCGCCAACGCAATCACACGACTCCTATGGTCTAACTCTTTCTTACTCAAACCTAAGGTCTTCTCTTCCAAATTCTTATAAGCAGAAGATATAGTCTCATCCACAACATCCTGCATATATACAGTCTTACCCCGCCTAGTCGAAAACTTTTTCCCATCTTTATCTAAATACAATCCATGACCAACGTGAACACAATTATCAGCCCAAGAATTTCCCATCTTTTTCAAAATGGTAAACAACTGCTTAAAATGCAAAGACTGCTCAGTACCAACTTCATAGATTGCTTGGTCAAAAGAATACCGATCATACCGATCAAGAGCCGCAGCAATATCACGTGTAATATATGTAGAAGTCCCATTCGACTTCTCAATTAATACAACACCCAATCCTTCTTCCTTCAAATCAACAACCAAAGCACCATCATCCAAAATAAGAAGTCCCTTCTCTTTCAATAGAGCGACAACAGAAGCCATACTCTTATTATACAAACTCTCACCACCAATCTCAGTAAAACTCACATCCAATAAATCATAAATCTTATCAAATTCAATAATAGACAACTCTCTAAACTTTTCCCATAAAGTAACACTGTCAATATCACCCTGTTCCAAACGAGCAAAAGCTTCACGAGATTCATCAACCAAAGATTTATCCGCACTAACCCTTACATATAATTCCTGCAAATGACCAATTGGATCTTTAGCCAATTTATCAGCATCTCCCCATTTCAAATACGCCAAATTCAATTTCCCATATTGTCCACCCCAATCACCCAAATGATTAATCGTTGAAACAGTAGCACCATTCGCCATAGAAATACGATTCAAAGCCTCACCAATAATAGTTGAACGTAAATGTCCAATCCCAAAAGGCTTACCAATATTCGGAGAGCTCATATCAATAATAATTTTTGTACCTTTCAAACTATCCAGTTGCCCCCAATTCTCCCTCTTTACTTCAGCCAAAACTCGCTGCGCCAACCAAGCCTTATTCATAAAAAAATTAACATACGGACCCGTTGAATCAACACCCGAAACCTCTTTACCCAAATCCTTTCGTAACTTCTCACATAAATCAACGGCAATCTCACTAGGCGACTTCTTAAATTCCTTCGCCAAGCTAAAACAAGGAAACGCAAAATCCCCCATCTCCAATTTCGGAGGAACCTCTACCATATTCATAAGAGTAGCCTCGTCCAAGGAAACTTCCTGCTTAAGCAAATCAATAACAAATTCTTTCATAATACCCTATTCAAAATCAGATTTATTAGGCTTTCGGTGGACATTCAGAATACACAAAACCAATTTTGCATTTTAGTGAAACAAAGACAAGGCTTGAGGTTACGTGGCGTAGTAGTTTACGCGAGTGTTCTCATAACGAAGTATCTGTTCAATAAAATGCAAAAGAACCTAGAATGCGACCCATTCCTTGCTAGCCTTCTGCTCACGATCCAAAACGGAGCCCTTCTTATTAATACGAGGACGACCAGATTCTTTTTCCTTCCTCAAAGTAACATCCAAACTAGACAACAATTCACTAATCCCGCCAGCAAAATCTTTAATCCCATGAGCACGACCAATCACTCCACTCTCACCAGTAAAATTAATAACACTATCCGCCAAATAAGAAACCAACAATAAATCATGATCAATAACAAACGCCGTCTTTTCTCTCTCAACCATAACTTCCTTAATAGTTTTAGCAACACTAATTCTTTCTTCAACATCCAAATACGCAGACGGCTCATCAATCAAATAAATATCAGCATCCTTCGCCAAACATCTCGCAATAGATAAACGCTGCAATTCACCACCAGATAATTCTTTAATTTTCTTAGTTTGAATTATCCCCAATTTAAACTTCGAGAAGAGTCGTTTATTAATTTTCTCAGTAAATACAATATCTCGAACAACAGTCTCATCATCACTATACAAATGCTGATCCTTATACGAAATTTCAAGATCCAAATCTAGCTTCACAGGAATCCCATTTCCATCCTTCAGAATAACCTTCTCCTTACCAGCCAAACATTTAACAAATGTACTTTTCCCAGTACCATTTTTACCAAGTATACCAACAACATTATTCTCATATATATCCCCAGTCTCAACTTCCATTGAAAAAGACTCACCATATTTCAAACTAAACGCCGGCCAAGAAGAAATCTTATTACCAGAAAATTGTTGATTCTTAGTGAAATTAAAAACAATCTCCTTATCACGAATCCTTACATTCTCCTCCCTCAAAAATCCAGACAAATATGAATTAACCCCATTCTTCGAGGCACGAATCTGAGACACAATTCCAAAGCTTCCCTGGTTACCATAAAAAATATGCAAGTCATCAGTCAAATAATCTAACAAAAGCAAATCATGCTCAACAACAATAACCATCTTCCCAATACTAATCTTCTTAATATAATCACTCACCCGGAGTCTCTCCGCAATATCCAAATAGGCCAAAGGTTCATCAAAGAAATACACATCCGCTTCCTTAATCGTAGAAGCCAAAATAGCAACCTTCTGCAACTCACCACCAGATAACTTATTCAACTTATTATCTAACAAATGCCCGACCCGCAATTCCTCTGCAAGCTCTTTAATCCTAGCCTCATCCCCTCGTTGCAACAACAAATCAATAACAGGTAAATCAATAGAAAGTAAAGATAGATTTTGAGGCTTATAAGAAACAACCTTCCCAGTCAAAGCCTGTAAATACGTCAATAATTCAGTCCCTTGGAAAAACTGCTTAATATCATCTTCAGTCGCATCCTTCCCCAAATTAATAGTCTCCTGGCCCGCCAACAGCTTAACCGCAGTAGTCTTACCAATACCATTACGCCCCAACAAACCTAAAATTCGACCTGGCTTAGGAATCGGTAAACCATACAAAGCAAAACTATTAACACCATACCGATGAACTAAATCATCAGGATTCACTCCTGGCAAATTCACAATATCAATAGCACCAAAAGGACAACGACGCTCACAGATCTTACACCCAATACAAGTCTCTTCGTTAATAACTGCCTTCTCGCCAATAACAATACAAGTATCCGCTTCCTTTTTCTCAACAGGACAATACTTCTTACATTCAAAACCACACAAAGTAGGTTTACATTTATCCTTATTAATAACAGCTATACGAGTCATGTTTTGAAAAATAGAAATATAGTTTTAAAGGTTGTGATAAGAATAAATCAAGACAATGATATAAATAAAGTAAAACTTATTCAGAAGATTGATTCTTATGCCCACACTCCGGACAAAACTTTTCTCCACCCTCTAAAGACCAATTACATTCAGCACACCTTAAAACATCTTTTCTCTCTTCGACAATAGCTTCATAGCCCTCACGACCAGATAACACCTTCCCCATAATCGATCGTATCTTATCCTGTTCCTCACCAGCTTCTTGAAATTTTCGTAAATCTATTCCATCCATATTATGACTTCCTCTTTAAGACTTTATAATCTTTTTCAAACTGTTTTTGTCTAACAAAAGTAACAACACCCTGAACCATCAAACCACATCCAGTCAAAAACCAGAACCAATCAGAATCAATTTCACGAAAACCAAGTAATTTAATAAGTGATCCAACAATCATTAACACACCTAACAACAATACCGGGAAATATGATACGTAATTCATACTAATTCAACAGCAATAGATTTTATAAATCTTATTCTATTTAATACATCAATGGCAAAAACTAATTGTGACCTATGTAAGAATCCAATCCAATACGGATTAATGAATAAGATATTAGGAACAACCATAACAATCAAAAGAGAAGAGAAAAAAGAGAAAAAAATAGTCTGCCAAGATTGCCAAAAAGAACACAACAGCACAATAAAAGACCAATTCTAAAAATTAGTCCAAAATATTCAAACCCTATCTAAACCTTTATAAGTTGTTTTTATTTGAATTGTTTATTATGAGGGAATGCCGGAGCGGCCAAACGGGCTGGACTTAAGATCCAGTAGCTTATGCTTACGGGGGTTCGAATCCTCCTTCCCTCATATAATATTATCTTTAGATAATATCTATTCTGAAAGAATGATTCTAAGTCACGAAGATTATTCCAAGTCACTTGACTCACTGGGGTCGAGCAATTTGCTCTCTTTCATGCGAAGCATATCCAAAGAGTGTGAATTGTGAGACAGAATCCTACTGACAGTTTAAATCAGAATCAAAACAATATAATAGCGGGAAGTAGACTTGAACACGGGAGAAAAACAATGGTCGAAAAAGTATTAAAAGGTATAACTTCCAATTAAGTGATATGAAAGGGAAGCAACATTTATTAATAGGATTTATTATAGTTCTAATTGTCTTGTTCGGGACAATATTTTTTAGTATAAGCAACGATAATATAAATTTAGCTTCTCAGTCCTCAGAATTTTTTCTAGTAGTCATCTTTTGCATATTCCTATTTCTTATCGGTTCAATCCTTCCTGATTCTGACAGCAACGATAAAGGCTCTTTTATTTATGTTCTCGTTCCTATTGCATTAAAGAACTCTAAAAAAAATAAGCTAAAAAAGGATAATGATTACGAAGACTTGGGAAATATAATTTTTATGATCTTTGGAGTTATTGCATATCCCATCGGATGGATAACTAATCAACTTGAAAAAGTCATAATGAAATATACTAAAAGAAAAAGGGGGCATAGACAATCGCTTCATACTATCTCTGGAATTTTAACAGTTTCTATTTTTTGGGGAATTATATTTTATTTCATATATTATTCTATTTCCGATTCTTTCAACATCCTGAATATGCTATTATTTATTTTAACCTTGTTCATTGCTCAATTTTTACATTTATTAGAAGATTTAAGCAAAGATTGGAAAATAGAATGGAAAGGAAAAGATATGTAATAAACCTAAATACATCAGGTCAATAAACCAATAATAATTACGAGCTAATTTGAACTTGTTCAAATCTACTTCTAGACAAAATAGCGGGAAGTAGATTTGAACTACTGACCTCGAGGTTATGGGCCTCGCGAGCTGACCTGACTGCTCCATCCCGCTATTGAGATATAATAACCTGCGAAAATACATTTTTAAGCATTCCTATTCAAAATTTCATTATATATTCTTATAAACTCAAAGCCACATCTATAGATATGAAAAAAATCGGAATAGACGACGCAGGGCGAGGACCAGTAATAGGCCCAATGGTACTAGCTGGAGTAATGGTAGAAGAAGAAGAAGAAGCCGATCTAAAACTTATGGGAGCAAAAGACTCAAAGCTCCTAACTCCAAAAAGGAGAAGACTCTTGGCACTACAATTCAAGGAAAAATACGCTTACGAAGCCCAAGTAGTAGAACCAAAAGAAATCGATGATTTCCCAAACCTTAACGACCTCGAAGCAATCAAATGTGCAATCATAATAAATACCTTTATCAAAGACCTAGACGAAACAGTAAAAGTAGTAGTAGACTGCCCAAGCGTAAACACAAAAGCATGGGGAGAAACCCT
>JBNMFJ010000004.1:0-29105 GCA_051269935.1 Patescibacteria group bacterium
AGAATCGTTACAGTGGTATACTTTATGTAATAGTTGATTTGTGTATTTGTCAATTTTTAGATTGTTCTTTGTTAGTATTTTTATATTGTCTTTATTTATGGCTAGCTGGGGTGCTTTGAATCTTGTTGGTGTGACTCCGATGCAGTCTTTGAATATTTGTATTGCATGAATGATTTCTTCTTGTGTTTTGTTGGAACTAAACTCTTCGAAGGTGTGTGTGTATCCGTGTAATCTGAAAGTTTTATTTGTGGCTTTAATTTCTTGGCACCATTTTTTATTTTCTGCGATTGCACTATTCTTGTAATACGGTACTATATAGAAGATATCTGCTTTATCTAGTTCTTCTTGTGTGCATCCTATTAAAGGATGTAGGGCGTCAATTTGGGTTGGGTTCGTTGCTCTTATTCCCCAGATAAGTAGTATTACTATTAATGGAATTGCTAAGATGTATAGTATTAATTTGCTCTTCATGCTTATCTTATGGTTTGTATATTTTAATGTTTATGCTATTTTTCTAAGAATTTTTTATGATTTTTTTTCCTTATAATAAGGGTTTGATTCTTCATACTTTGCTGGCCATATTATATTATAGACATTCCATATTGTGGGTTTCTCATCTCTATCAGAGCAATATGATGGCATAAGTTTCTTAACTTGATATATTCGATCGGCTAAGTCAATGCAACCCATACTTGCCCAAGCTATTGATACTAATCCTAGAATAGTTGGAGCTCCTTCGACTAAGATTTCTAGAGTTTTCTCATCCATCGATCTTCATAGCTCATTTTTCTTTATAATTATTTATATAAATTATAATACATCACCTGTCTGTTACAAGCTTCATTATCTGATATGCCCCTGCTATTAGATTTGTTCCGGCTAGTAATGTTGGAATTAAGGGGTCGCCTGTTTCTTGGTAGTTTACGGCAACTTGATAGACTGCTGCAAGGGGTATTAATGTGGTTGCGAATACCCTCATTCCACTATATGTAACTTTCCTTGCCTTCTCAGGAATATTGTTATTTTCATTGATTAATGTATCTACAAATTTCTCCAAAGAGTTCCCTGAAGCTAATGTATTTGGTAATGCAAGTGTAGCTTTGGCTCCTCCTATTATACCGTGTGCTGTCCCTGAGATACCTCCTACAAGCATATTGTATGTTAGGGCCATTTTGCTGTATTCTTTTTTTGTCATTTTATTTTTCTATATATAATTTTACTTCATTGCAGTTTCCTCTTGTGTCTACTGTTTGATAACTTATTTCATGGCTTCCTTCAGATACTTCTATTCTTGTTTTTGGATTCGATTGGTTGTGCATAATTTTATTTGGATATACCACTTTCCCATCTGCTTGTTCAAATTTTATTGGATTTTCCCATATTATCTTATCATCTAATGAAAGTGTTTCTCTTTGTATACCGTTGGAATCAAAACTGCTGGGAAGTACTGTTATGTACCTTCTATCTTCTTGAAATTTTACTTTTATGGCTGCGTAATCGCTGCCTTGATTTCCTCTTGGTATTTCTTCTAATAGTGGGACTGCAGAGAGTGCTAGAAGTGGGTACGCTATGTATTTCACATTCATCTTTTTGTTTGCTTATTTTGCTTTTAATATTTATATGTGATTATTGTGTTACTTTTTTTTTGTATATGATTGAATATAGAAATCTATATAAAATTATTTTAATGGTTATGGTTATGGCTAATGATCCGGGTTTTTATGATTATTCAAGAGATTGGCTTTCGCATGAAAAACGGGCACTTAGTGAGAAAGTAGATACTAACCCTTCTTAGAAAATATCTAAGGCACTTCATTTTCGAGGGAGAATGACCTACTATGGTATTCCACAACAAGAATTTGGGAATGACCCAAATGCATCCCTTGCAAAAACATCTCCTGGAGATAATACGTATCTTATTGCTGTATCTAATTCTATCCCTAAGAATCTTAGGGATTATCTTGCTATTGCTGAGTATAGGGAGTTTGTGTATCGAGGACTTTCTGAACATGAGAGAGGAGTAATGGCTGAGCAAGATGTTATCTTATCGTTTGGGGGATGATGCTTCTTTACGAATTGATTATGCTACACGTAAACAAGACAATTACTTTATTTGCTTGACAATGGATTGAGTAGATATCGAAAATGGGGATTTAATGAGGATGATTCAGATAGACAAGGATTTTTTAATGCCATTAATTTCTTAGACAAAACTATGAATGGTATTGAGGCTGATGATTAGTTTTTTGCTTTTATTATAAGGTAGAGTAGTAAGCCGAATATAATTAATGGTGAGATTGTTGTTCCGATGAAGCCGAGGAGTAATCCCGTGCCGCCTAATTGTAATGAGGGATTGAATACGAATAGTAATATTGGGAGGCTAAATATAAAGGCGAAAATTAATGCTGTTCTTGATTCGGTGATGTTTTTCATATATTTACTAAGGAAATACTATTTATAAATACTGGGATTTTTACTTTTACTAAGCTTTAAAATACTCTATCTCTTGTTTAATTGATGGAGCTTGGGATATGGATTTCTTAACTGTTGTTTATCTTAGTTTTACGTTTATTGCATTATACTTTAACTTGATTTATTTCTTTACTTATTTTCAAAATCGGTCTCAGATTTTTGAGGTAATAAAGCCTAATCGTGACTATTCACTTTCTATTGTTATTCCTTGTTATAATGAGGCTGACAGTATTGGAGAAACTATTGAGACATTATTGCGATCTGATTATACGGGTTTAAAAAAAATTATTGTGGTTGATGATTGTAGTACTGATAATTCTTATACTATTATTAAGAAATATGCAAAATTGCATGCGAGGGTAATGGCTGTGCAGACTCCGGAAAATACGGGTCGTGCGGCGGGGGCAAAAAACTACGGAGCTAGTTTTGCTGAAAGTGAGTTAATTGGATTTAGTGATGCTGATAGTTTTAGTGACCGTGATGCGATTACTAAGATGGTTGGTTTCTTTAATGACCAAAAGGTTGGGGCGGTGACTTCTCGAGTATTGGTTAGGAATAGGAAAAATTATTTGGAAAAGGCTCAAGGGATTGAATACAAGGTTATTGCATTTACGAGAAAGCTTCTTGGTTTTATTGAGGCTATTTATGTTACAAATGGGCCCCTTTCTATTTATCGAAAATTGGCATTTGATTCGGTGAATGGATTTGATGAAGTTAATTTAACGGAGGATATCGAAATTACTTGGCATTTTGTTAGTAAAGGATGGAAGATACATATGGCTATGGCGTCGAAGGTGTATACGGTTGTTCCCAATACTCTTAAGGCTTGGTTTGCTCAGAGAGTGCGATGGAATGTTGGAGGTATTCAGACTATTGTAAAATACCGAAAGACCTTTTTGAAGGTTGGAATGTTAGGAATTTTTATTTTACCGTTCTTTGTTTTTGGCTGGCTTATTGGAATTGTTGGTTTGGGATTCTTGGTATACCGAGCCATTAAAGTGCTTTCAGTAAAGTTACTTACGTATCAATATTCTTATGCTGCTGAGGTTACGGTTGTGAGCTTAACTGATATTTCTTTGACTCCGAATATCATGTGGTACTTTGGAGCTATTCTTTTTGTGCTTGGTGCTGCATATACTCTTATTGGGTTGATGTATTCCAAGGAAGATGATAGAAGAAATATTTTTCTTTCTGATATCTTAATTTATACATTCTTTTACTTATTGATGTATCCGCCTCTTTTGATTTATTCTGGATATAAGTTCTTACGTGGTTATGATAGTTGGTAGATTTTATTGCCGGAAGTTATTTCAATGCTTGTGTATATTGTTTATCATGGAATTCTTACAGAGAAACGTTATGGAGAAAATAGATGATTATGTTACGGAGCGTATTGGGTTAGAACCTTTGATGCAACTTGCTGGAAAACGTCTAGCTGAATTTCTTACTACTGTTTCTACACTCGACTTATCTAAGGGGATTACCCTGCTTTGGGGTCGAGGTCCTAATGGTGGTGCTGGGTTATTCTGCTTACTTTATTTGCTTGAAGAGTTTGGATATTCTGGGAAGATTTCTATTCTTCCAGCTTGGGATATTACAGAGAAGCCTCATGGAATTGATTTTGTGGATAATGCTTTTGCTACACATGATCTCGGAAAAAAAATGGTTCATACTCTTCCCGCTGATGGTGTTATAATTGATGCCTTATTGGATTACAAATTAGACTCTTCACCTCGGGATACCTATTCTCTGCTTATTACTGAAGCAAACCTATCAGGTTTGCCGATCGTGTCTTTAGATGTTCCTTCTGGACTTAATACTTCGACTGGTATTTTTTATTCTTCTTATATTAGGGCGAATTTCGTATTATCTCTAGATGTTCCAAAATATGGACTTGAGAATAGTGATGTGAATATATTTGTGGCAGACTTGGGGTTTTTAGATAGTGATTATTCTCGTTTTGGCATAGAATATAAGAGGCCGTTTGGCGATGATAAATCTATTATTTCTTTGTAAAGAAAGAGTTATAAATTATTTTTATGAAACTCAACTTTTTCTTCAAAAGAAAGGTTGGCAAAAGAACTACTATGGGACAATAGTTTTTCGTTTTACTCGCAATAAAATTACAATTAAAACATTACTTTATAAATAATCCTTGCTATTTTTCATAATGTTAGAGAGTAAAAAGCATGTATTTTGGGAAGCATTGATTGTTGTAATGGTGATTTTTGTGCTTGGATTTGTTATTGGGATCAGTTATGAATCTTCGAATTTATCCAAAGTTAATGATTTTTATTTGTCTAGTGAAATTGCGATGAGTGATGGTTTGGCACTTATTACTTTGATGCAGTCTGATGAATATGATTGTGATTTATTACGTTCTACCCATATTCAATTGGCGGATGATGTATATGAGCAAGCTGCTGTTTTAGGTGAATTTGAATCTGCTGGGGTTTTGACTGACAGTATGCGTTTGGTCCATAAAAAGTTTGATGTGTTACGAACATTTATTTGGCTAAATTTGCTACGAACAAATGAGGTTTGTCCATTTGATCGTGATTCGATTATTTATTTATATGAATATAATACTGAGGAGACTGTTAAAAAGGCAAGGCAAAATGTTATTAGTAAGATATTAGGTGAATTAAAGGAAGAGCGAGGGAATGATTTTATTTTAATTCCTATAGGAGTTGATCAGAATATTTCTTCACTTAATTTGGTTGTTAGTAATTATGAGATATCTTCTTATCCTGCTATTATTATTAATAACAAAGATATTCTTACTGAAGTAACGAGTGTTAGTCAGGTCAAGTCATATTTGGATTAATCTTGGTCTGTTAATAGATATATTTGATTAACTATTTCTTTATAAGTATATTATCTATTGCTACTTTATGGGTAACAAGAGATGTATGGTTTGTAAGAAATCAGAGGATATTATTGGTTTGCATGAGGGTATTTATGATAATGAGTTAGGTATGGTTTGCCTGGAGTGTGCTCATGAGGAACATATTCCTATTATGAAGAAAGCTTCTGTTGAGCAGCTTGCTGCCGCTGATCGGCGGTATAGTGTGAGGGAGCGAATGGACAAAATGAGTGGTATGGATCGTAGGCGAACTGTTTTGGGGCGAGATGAGCAAATGGTTAGAAATAATTTAAGTCGATTAAAGATGCCTAGTGCTAAAGAGAAGCATGAAGATGTTGCTGATACTTATTATTGGGAGCTTAATATGGCTCGCCGAAGAAAAAAAATGACATTGAATCAGGTTTCAGTTGCAACAGAAATTCCTTCAACTGTTATTGAGTCTATTGAAAAGGGTAAGATCCCAAAAGACTTTGAACAAATCTTTGTGCGTCTAGAGGATTATTTTGGAATCAAGCTATTGAAACATAAAAAACGAGTTATTAATTTTGTTTCTGCCCATGAAGATAATGCTGAAGATGATATTTTAGAGGAAGTCAAAGATAAGATGGAAATGTCTCGTAATTTGGATGATGATAGTGAATTTGAGGTTATGGATAAGATTCAGAAAAATGCGAAAATGAAGGAATTGATTGAGGAGATGGATGGGCATATGGACCCTCATTCTGATATTGATTTATCTGATCCTGCTCAGTTGGAGGATATTACCTTAGATGACTTAGTTGATATTAAGCGTCGGAAGGATAAGCGAGAGGAAGTTGACCGATTGCGTCGTCAGACGGATGAGATGTTTGGTGATGATTTAGAGATTCTATAGTTTTATAAAATAGTTTGGGCTTGTTTTAATATGAAGTATGGTAATAATCAACTTTTTTTCAAAAAAGGTACCGAACGATGGTACAAGAACCTGGAAGCAGGGTTGGCCCAAGACATTTCCTGTTGGAAAAGATTATTGCTAAACATAAGCGAAGCTCATATTAGCAACTATGTTATCTTTCCCGGAGGTATTCAATGAAATATGTAACACTAATTATTGGCGTATTTGTTGGGCTATTAATGGGTTTACTTGCTTACTCCGAGGGGGTATTTAGTATGTATGTTGTTGTTACAAATTTTGTCTTTTTTTCTTGTCTAGGATTTATTATTGGTAATTCGATTGATGTTTCTGAAAGTACTAAAGAGCATTCTTGGTTTCTTTATTCTTTAATTGCTCTTGTTATTTTAAGTTTGGTTGCTTATTTTAACTTCTCATTTTCTGGAGAGTATTTTTATATTTATGGAATAACTTCTCTTTTTATTTTACTTCTGACTATTCCTTTACTTATCTGGATACGGTATGATGAACTTAGTCTGCCACTTTTATTAACTTCTGGGCTACTCATTTATATGCTTTTGATTGATTCGTTAGGGATCTTATTGCTTTCCTTTTTTGGTCTACCAATTCTTTTGCCTGCACTTATTCTTTGGCTTTTTATAGAAGGTTTGTATATGGTTTTTACCCGAGATGAAAGAATATTAATTATCAGTATGGACTTCTTGGTTGGAGTTTTCTTAGCAATTTTAGGATTATATTTTTTGGTGTTTTAGTGTTGTGAGAAAAATAATATTATATTAACCTAGGTAACCGTAATGGTCACGAGAACCTCTCAGCCGAGGTATCGTAGTCTTCCTGGGCGAGGTTCGTATATTAAGCCTTCTTCGAGGAGGATTTTGATTTCTTTGTTTAGTGCATCTGGGTTTGCTTGAGTTCCCAATATCATGTTATCAATATCAATTCCACCTTCTTCTTCAGCTCCTTTTATTTTTTCTAGTATAGTGTCTCTTAGTGAATTGTCTTTTGCTTCTGCTTGCGGGATGTCTTGACGAGACTGTTGAATCTCTAATTTTCGAATTAATAACCATCTTGGGTCTACTCGCTTGATCACTTCTGGTGTTAGGTATAATTCTTCGTTCCAGATTCTAATATTTCCGACTACTTGTAATGTGTCTCCTTGGAGGATCTCTTGAACCATGTCGATATCGTCTGCGAATAGTTTTAGTCGTAATTGTCCTGAGGCGTCATCGATTGTTACTGAGGCATATTTTTTCTCGCCTTCGCTTACATATTTGTCTACACAGTTTGCAATGATGTTAACTCTCATAACGTTTTTTCCGTTAATTTCAGCGTAGATCATCTTTTCTTGTTCGTAGATTGGTTTTGCCTTTAATATGTCGCCTATGATCATCTTGAATGCTATATTTCTCTTTCTTTGGTCGTTTGTTGCTTCCATGAATATAATTTGTGCTAGGACTTTATAAGGATTATTGGGGTATTTGTGTACTATTGTTATGCTTTATAAAGAGATACTTTCTTATCTTTTCATGAAGGATAACTTAATCTATATATTGGGTGGAGTAGTATTAGCTCCTGCTGCGATAGCTGGTCTTGCATATGCGGTCTCGAATGATTCGGAGATTGATTCATTGATGGAAGCAGGTAGAAGGGATAGGAGTAGATATTCTGTTTCTGAAGAACAAGCTACATCTCTTGAGGCTGGATCTAGTATAGGATCTGGGAAATATGCAACTCAATAGAACAGTGTCTTCCAAAACCTTTTATACTCTTTAGGCTTTGCTATTATATGAATTTAAAGTTTAATGAAAAGGCTCCGACTTTCTCGTTAACTGATAAGGATGGGGTGACGCATTCTTTAAGTGACTTGAAGTATGATTTTTTAGTTTTGTATTTTTATCCTAAAGATAATACTGGTGGGTGTACTCTTGAGGCTCAGGAATTTACTAAACTCTTGTCTGAATTTGAATCTTTGAATACTGCTGTTATTGGTATTAGTGGTGGGACTAATAAGACAAAGGCTAATTTTTGTGATAAGGCTGGGTTGGGTGTTACATTACTTTCTGATTCTGATTTCGCGGTTGCTAAGTCCTATGATTCATATGGGCAGAAGAAATTTATGGGGAAAGAATATATGGGAATAATGAGAAATACGTTTGTTATTGGTCCAAATAAGAGAATTGTTCATATATTTGAAAATGTTACAGCGGGCGGGCATGCTGATGAAGTTTTGGCGTTTGTTCGTGATATGGAAACCCGGTAGGCTTTACTGTCACTTGAGTGACAGTAACCATTTCTTCGATATGTTTATTAATTGTGCATGTTTATTTATGTTATGGCTTTAAAGAGTGCGGTGATTAGTGGTGTTGTATTGATTTTATTTGGTTCTGCTCTTATTTATTTTATTGATGATTTGGTTGCATATGTTTATGGTGGAATCGCGGTTATTGTTGGGATTGCTTTATTCTTGAATACTCGCGAGGATAAAATTGAGCAAATTAAGAATGCGACTCTTTCTAATTCACATGAAGGAAAGAATACAAAAAGAGGTAAAAAATAATATGAAAAAGAACATTATTGTTGCTACGACTAATGATATCCCTGGGAAAAAGATTGTTTCTATTTTAGGTATTTCTAGGGGAAGTACTGTTCGAGCGCGTAATATTGGGCGAGATATTGGTGCTGGTTTTAAGAATATGATTGGTGGTGAAATTAAGACGTATACGCAAATGACTCAACAGTCTCGAGATGAGGCGTATAATAGAATGGTTAATGAAGCTATAGATATGGGTGCTGATGCAGTTATTGGTGTACGATTTATGACTTCTATGGTTATGGCTGGTGCGTCAGAAATGTTGGCGTATGGTACGGCAGTTACATTAAAGTAAGTTTAGTATTATTTTTATTTATTATACTCTTTGTATGAATCCTCTTTTGGGCTTAAAGAGATCTCCAGCTTTTACGAGTTTGTCGATTATTTCTTCGAGTTCTGAGAGAGTAATTTTTTCTCCTATTGCTCCTTCTATTTCTTCTAATGGGATTAATTTTCCTATTCTGTTTTCCAAGCTTTCAATTATTTCCTTTACGACATTTATCTTGTTTCGGCTTGAGGCGGTATGTCCACTTTGTTTATCGATATCGAATTGTTGTGTTTCTTCGTCGAATCCAACTTCCATAAGATAGCTCCTTACTAATGCGATTCCTTCGAGTGCATCTTCTTTGGTTACTTCATTATGAAGTTTAATTCTTGCGTGTGCTTCTGATAATCTTACTAATGCTTGGATTTGTCTAGCACCAATTGGGATTGCTTTTACATTACTTGACTCATCATAAGCTTGGCTTCGGAGTGAGACATAGAAATCACTTATTACTTTTGCTGCTTCTTCTGATAAAATTGGATTGTATTTTTTCTTTGAGTAGGAAATATATTTTTTAATGAATCCCTGGTCTAACACATCATGATGGGCTGTTTGTTGATGTTCTTGTAATATTCTCATCGCGATTGACGTATCTCGTTTTTTTCCGGGGATATCCCTTAGGATAAAAATTGAATCGAAACGAGAAAGTAAAGCGGGAGGGAGATTAACTTGTTTCGGAATTGGTTGAGTTGGGTCGAATCGTCCGTATTTTGGATTGGCTGCAGCTAGTACTGATGTTTGAGCTTGAAGTGTTGCTTGTACTGTTGCTTTTGCAATGGTAATTGTTTGGGATTCCATTGCTTCATGCATTGTACTACGATCTTCGTCTGTCATCTTATCAAATTCATCGATACACACTAATCCTTTGTTTGCTAATACCATTGCACCAGCTTCTAGACCCCAACCTTTTAGCACATCATCTTTTACTACAGCGGCTGTTAGTCCTGCACCGGATGTGGACTTTCCGGAAACACTTCTTGCCTTTGGAGCTACCTTTTGAATAAAGTCGAGCATTACTGATTTTGCCACTCCGGGATCTCCTACTAATAATATATGAATATCTCCACGCATTTTCGTACCATCGCTTCGTAGTTTTTTTACTCCACCGAATAGCTGAAAGGCTAATGCTTTTTTTACGTTTTCTTCTCCCCAAACTGATGGTGCAATTGACTCCACTAATTTTTGAACTACATCGTCCCTTGAAGCCAATTCTCGGATATCTCTTTCATCTTCTTCGCTTATTATGACGTCTTCAAATGTCTCGTCTATGGGAATTATATTGTTTGCTTCTATTGCTAAATCAAACCTTGTTAACATTGCTCCTGCTGAATTTGATAGGGCGATTTCTTTTAGTATACCAATAACTCTCACTCTACTTCCGGGGGTTGTTCTGGTTTCCATTCTGGGATCTACTAAATCATCTTGAACCATTATTGTCATTCTCTTAGGTTGCTCTCCTCCTGATAAATTATCACTTGCCTCTTCGATTGTTAATACTTGAGCGTCGGCCATATCTTTTGATAATAGCTTAAAACCACCTCTTCGACCACAGCTACATCTTGATGGTTCTTTGAATTTTTTTTCTATTTGTAATACTGAAATAATTGTTTCACAGGAGGGACAAGAAAACCGAGCATTTGTTACGAGAGGTCTGACTTCTGAGGCTTGTCGAACAATCCCTTCGATTCCAATCATTTTACCTAAATGTTTTGAACGGATTGTTCGAATTAATGTTTCTTGGGAAGGGGACATTGTCATAAATCTTGCCTTTGCTCTTCTTGGTGCCCATTCGAGTTCTTCTAAGGATTCTTCGAGTAATTGAAGTGTTTCTTCCGGACGTTCGATTAACATTTCGGCGACTTCTGGTGAGTGTGCTGATAGTTCCTGGAAGTCGATTTTTACAACTTTCTCTCCCTGTTTTACAACTTCACCAATTGTTCTCTTGTTTGCTTCGAAGAATGATTTTGCCTCAATTTTGAATTCTTCTACTTCCATACGTTTAGGTATGTTTGTAGCTAGTCCGTCAGTTTCTCCCTCTAATAAATCTTCCATCTCCTTAGGTATATTAAACCTTTTTTAATGATTGTTGTTGTTAGAATTTGGGCATTACTATTTAGTGATTAAAGGGGGGAAATAGGATTTTCATTTAATTATATACAAAATCTGATCTTGCAACCAGCAATACTTTCAACTTTTTCTTACAAGAAAAGTTACCCAGAATGGGCACTAGAACCTCATTTTATGAGGTGACAAAAGAATATTCTTGCTATGCAAGAAGTTTACGTTTTGAATCGTAACATACTCATGATTAGAATATTTACTCAGTCTGGCGGCTATGTACTCTTCTTAATTATAGACAAACTCTGACCTTGCGACCATTTCATGATTACTTACTTTCTTGGCAACTTCGATGAACTCTTTGTCTATGTATACTAAGAATGCGTCATCTATTTTCACTTTAGCGAATTCTTCTTTATTTATGATATCGTTTTCGTATAATGGTTTTCCGGTTAATAGGACTTTTTTAACACGCTTTTCTACTTGGATTTTTGGGAGTACTTTCTCTATTGCCTTCTCAGCTGGAATTATCATTGCTTTTAACTTTTCAGGCTTATTCTCCTGATACTCTTTTAGAGCTTCTTCAAACTCGTATAATGTTACGATCTTTTCTTCAGAGAATATACCTGCTTGGGTTCTTCTTAGCTCTGCCATGTGAGCACCTCCTATGAGCTCTCCGAGGTCGCTACATAGCTTTCTGATGTACGTTCCACCTTCAACTTCACAAGTGAAAACGAAATCCTTTTTATCTTCTCCCTCTTCAGTCAAGTTCCAGCTAAATACTTCTCTTGTTCTCTCTGCTCTTTTAACAGCCGACTTATGCGGAGGCGTTTGTTGGATTTTTCCTGTGAAATTTTTATTAATTAATTCTTGTAATTCTTTTATGTCTTGTTCTTTATGAGTATGAAGTATACCAACGTATGTCTTGTTGCTTCCCATGAAATATCCGGCTAGTTTACATCCTCTTCCGAGTGCGATTGGTAAGACTCCGGTTACTTTTGGGTCGAGTGTTCCGAGGTGAGAGGTTTTGTTCAGATTTAGTTTTCTTCGGACTAAATTAGATACTGAGAAGCTTGTTGGGCCCGTTGGTTTGTCAATATTAATTATTCCGAATTTAATGGCATCTTTTGTTTCTTTCATATACAGAGATATAATAAGGTGTTTAAAAGCTTAGGTGTTAGAAGAATTTATCCTGAAATTACTTTTGCATTACTTTTCGTTTTGCGGTTGTTGACATGTTGTCAACTTTAGGATTAGGATTCTTTGTATTGTGTTTTGCTGCTTTTGCTGCTGCTGTGTTTGCTTTTTCTCCAGCTGCTCCAGTTGTTTTTGCCATTTCTTTTGCTTCTTCTTTATCTTCTTTGTTTGCTCTTGCTTCTTTTGTTTTTTCTTCAGCAGCTTCTTGTGTGATTACTTTGTCTAATTCCTTCTTGTCTACTTTTGTTCTTCGCTTAGCATCTTTATTCATTTTGAATTGTACTATTTCTGGTACATCAGCTAGTTTTACAATAACGGTTCCATCTTCTTGTTTTGTTGCAATTACTTTGATTTTTGTTACTGGTTTTCTTACACCCTTAAACCAAATTTCATTGTTTAAGTATATGTCAACTTTCACTTTTCTTGTATCTCGCTCTTCTACTTTCATGTGTTTAGCGATAAATTCTTTTAGAGTTTTTACTGCTTTTTTTGATCTTTTATATTCAGGTACTTTCAAGAATCCTCGTCTCATTGGGACAACATATGTTCGCTCTAATAATACTTTTTTCTCTTCAGTCTTATTATCTTTTTTAGGAGTTTTTTTTACTGCAGGTTTTGATTCTGTTTTTTTAGGTTTATCTTCGACTTTCTTTTCTTCAACCTTTTGGGTTTTTTCTTCTTTCTCTGCCTTTTTTACAGGAGCTTGCGTCTTTACATCTTCTTTTACTTCTGGTGTAACGATTGCTTCTTTTGCTGGTGTTTTTGTTTCTTCTGCCATTTTATCCTAGGTGTTGTTTTGTATCCTTTCTTGGTTTGAATTTTAGTTTTCTTGTTCTCCAGTTTCTCTTTATGTGAGTGTGAGCTGAAGGATGAATTTTCTTTCCTTTACCGTATATTTTTAAAACAGTCCAAAATGGAGCCCACTTTGTTTGCTTTCCTACTTTGTCCAAATGTCTCTTCTTAGATGAGGCTACCTTTTTCTTTCTACTTACCATCTTTGTCTTCTCCTATCTCTTGTTCAATTTCTTCTGTTTTTTCTGTTTCTTCTGAGTCATCTTCCATCTCCTCTTGCTCAACTGGTTTTACTTCAACCATAGCGTTTGTGTAGTCAAACATCTCTGCAGCTTCTACTTCAATACTATCAAGTAAATCTCGTCCTTTTTGTGTTAATCTTCGCCCATGTTGTAATTTGCTTAATTTTTCAACTATTCCTGCTTCTTCAGCCTGTTGTAAAATAACTCTGATAATCTTTCCACTTGCTTTTTTGAAGTGATCTGGTTTCCCACCTCGGTCTTTTCGGCCTCCGTATCGTGTTCGTAATTTTCCTACACCTAACACACCATGGATGTATAATTGTCTTAGAATACTAGCTGCTCGTGTTTGCCAGAAGTCGTGTGCAATTGGAGCACGTTGTCGTGATGTACCTGATTTTACGTAGAATGACCATTCTGGAGCTGCAAATTCTGGCATCTCGTTTAATGCTGCTGCTAGAGCTGGAATATACTTTACTGGATCTTGTGCGAATATTTTTCTTGCCATGTTTGTTCTTTGTACTGATAGGCTCTTCCTTCGAAGATAGGAGATCGACTCGTGAGAGGACCTTTAACCTGTTATACTCTTGAATTTTGACTTTATAAACTTAATGACAACTTTTTCTTAAGAAGAAGTGACGCCTAATCGGCTAACGTTTTTCTCGGTACTCGAAAATAAGGTAGCAAAAGAATTATTTTGATTCGCGAATGAATCCCTCATCAAAAGTCATCAGATGTTTAGATATTTTATAGAGAATTAGTTACTCAAATAGGTATAGATATTTTGTATAGCCTTCTGCTTCCATGTCGGCTTTAGGGATAAAATTCATTCCGGCGGAATTCATACAGTATCGTAGGTTGGTTGGTGCTGGGCCGTCGTTGAATACGTGGCCGATGTGGTTATCGCCTTTGGTGCTTCTGATTTCTACTCGGGTGACGAAGAACTTTTTATCCATTTTCTCGACTACATTTTCAGCGTTTATTGGCTGGGTGAAGCTTGGCCAGCCTGTTCCGGATTTGAATTTATGGGTTGATGAGAATAATGGTTCTCCGGATAATAAATCTACGTAAATTCCTTCTTCGTTGTTATCCCAGTATTGGTTTTGGAATGGTCGTTCTGTTCCGTCTTTTTGGGTTACTTTGTATTGGATTGGTGTTAAGAACTCTTTGATTTGGGCATCTGAGGGTCTAATGAATTCTTCTTCCTCTTCTTCTTCCTCTGCTAGGATATAATCTTTATCGTCTCCCCATTGTTTTAATCTGTATTGATCTCTTCCTGATCCGCTTCTATAGAAGTTATATCGTATTGGGTTTTTTGTGTGGTAATCTTGATGGTAGTCTTCTGCGTCATAAAATTCTTGTACTGACTCGATTGATGTTATGATGGGTTCGTCATAATTCCCAGAGGCTTCTAAATCTTGTTTAGAGGCAACTGCTAGTGCTTTTTCTGTCTCGGAGCCATAATAGATTGCTGATGTGTATTGGAGTCCTCTGTCGTTAAATGATCCGCCTGCGTCGGTTGGGTCGATTTGTCTCCAGTATATTTCCAATAGGTCTTGGTATGATATTTCTGCTGAATCGTAGTATACTTGCACTGCTTCTCTATGGTCTGTTGTTCCGCTTGATGTAGTTTTGTAATCTGCAGTTTCTGCAGTTCCACCGGTATACCCTGATATTACTTGTTTTACTTCATCATATTCTTCGTATGCTGATTCAACGCACCAGAAACATCCTCCGGCGAAAGTTGCGGTTTTGAGGTTAGATGTATCTATGACTTCTGTTACGTGTGTGAGTTCTTGTTTGGGGTTATCTGAGTTGTCTGTCATCATGATGCTGATTTGGTCGTATGCAAAGAATACGAGCATAAGTACTGTGATAACTATTGCCCCTTTTGCAACGATCTTCATTATATGGTTTGTGAAATAGGATATTTAAGTATATGGTAAACTATGTTTCTTTATGTATAATTATTCACATATGTCTTTTTATACGCTTGTCTGCTTGACCCTTTATGAAAACTACCCTTTATTTCTTATCGAATGAAAGAGAAGTTGAAATTCCTTTTGTTGATATACACTCTATCTATACTTCAATTACAACTCATAGAGATACAATTAATGTTGGGTATCCTTTTCTTCCTGTTGGGGAAGGGGTAAGTTCTTTATCGTATGATTCTGCATCTGATGCTTTTCTCTCTTTAAATCTTACTACAAACCATGTGCATTCTACTTTCGGTGATGATGGAGTTTGTCCGATTGATAGTTTATCTCTCATAGGGACTTCTTCTTATCTTATTAATACTATTCAGGGAAGCAATACCGAAAGGCAAGCTTTGACAAAACATATACTATACTTTGAAAATATGTATGTCTTACAATGTGCAATTTTAATGCAATATGAATCTGAAACTTTTGGGAATACAAATATTGACTTCCTAAATCCTATGATGGATGAATATGATGAATTACGAAAATTTTATGATAATAATTCGACATTGTTAGGTATTTTAGAGCAATCGAGAATAAAGAATATTTCTAATAGTTTTATGAATTAGGTCTATTCTGAAAGTAGATTTTTTACGCTTATTGACTGAAGAGATTCTTTTGGAATTTTAGTACTCACATTGAGAACTTCTATTCCTATTATTTGATCATTTTGATCAATATCAATAATTGTGTTCTCGTCTGCTTTTTTATTTTCTTTAAATTCTGCATTACTAAATCTTATATACATTGCATCTGCATCTTTGTCGAATGTGATTTCCATTATATGTAGTAAACTGTTATAACCTTTATAGATTTATCTTTAGTTACTATTACTTCGACATTTGCTCTCTATATGTTCTTCTTGAGTATATACTTCCCTTCTTTTACTTTTGTTAATTCGGGAGCCTGTATTGTATCTATAATTTCTTGTTTTGTTATTTTTCGTAATTGCATTCGCTGTAATGCATGCTGAGTAAAGACTATGTTCATATACTCATAAGATATCTTATGTATTTAAGAATATTGGGAAGAATTAGATAAGATTTATTTTTTAGCTTCTTTTTTTGGCTTAGCTTTTGGCTTTTTTTCTAAATCTTCTTTTTTCTCTTTTGCTACTTTTTCTTTCGCTTCTGATTTTTCTTCAGGGACATCATCTGTCTTTGCTGGTAATGTTATTTTTCCGCCTGCATCTTCCATCTTCTTAATCGCTGCTTTTGTTGCTGTTCGTGCTATAATTTCTGCTTTGAACCCATTTCCATTTCCTAATATTTTATGATCGTTTAAATCGATTACTGTAATACCTTTACCAAAAAAGTTATCTTTAATATCAATTAAGTTTATTTTTTCTTCGTTAAATCTTTCTGTTCCTCGAGAAGTTAATCCTTGCTTACCAAAATATTGACCTTTTTTAGTATCTAGATTTACTGCAAATTGCTTCTTGTGATCTCCACGCTTACCAGAACCTGCCATTCCCCAACCACCACGATTACCGTGACCTTTATGCTTTTGTCGGAAACCCCAACCAGCTGTTCTGCTTCCTCTAATTCTAGAGGCTTTTTTACGCTTGTGTGTTGTTACCATTTTATAACATACGCTCGATTAATTTACTTATTTCTTTATTATGTCCTAGTATTCCTTTTGGATAAGCTACTTTTGAAGATTTCTTAAATCCTCCTCTTGGTGGGTGTAAGAAACATACATCTTTACCTTCCTTTCCTCGCTTTTCTACTATTTCTTTTGCGAGTTCGTCAGATATTTTTCCGTATGCTGATACGTCCTTAAGTGATTCAATCATCCCTACTCTGATTCTATCGTCTTCTTCGACTAATCTACAAGTAAACTTTCGACCTAACTTTAATCTTGTAAAAGTCTCTTCATGCTTATCTTGATTCTTTGCTTGTCCTACTATTCTTATTATTGCTATCATTTTATTAAAATTCAAATTGATTTAATTTACTTATTGCGGCTAGGCATGCCTTTGCCGTATTGAATGTTGTTCGTACTTTTCCGTCTGTTTTTGAGTATACATCTTTTATTCCAACTGCACTTAGAATCTTCTTCAACTCTCCACCGACTACCAAACCTGTTCCTTGTGGAGCTGGCATTAATTTTACAGAGACTGAAGAACATTTCCCTTCTACTGCTACTGGTATTGAATGTTCTTCGCTACATGCACAATCATAGCTTGCACATCCTCGTGGGATTTTTATTAAATTCAATTTTGCTTTTCTGAATGCTTTTTCCTTTGCTGGTAATGTTTCTGATGCTCGTCCGTATCCTAGTCCGATATGTCCTTTTCCGTCGCCGACTACAGCCATTACACCGAATGTTAATGATGAGCCTTCTTTACTAATCTTTTGAGTTTGTCTAAATGGTCGTCTTTTTCCACCACCGAACTTACCCTTTGCTTGTCCGATAAATAGTGTTTCCTTTGTCATTCCTGGTACTAATAAATCTACAATTTCAGGTTCCATAATTTTTTGTCCAGAGTTTAATACTTCGTCAATGCTTGTAATTTTCTTTGCTAGAACATCTCGTCCTAATTGTGTTTTTGGAACCCATCTTTCTAACTTATCCTGTTCTTCTTTTGCAAATCTTGCTTCTCTTGCTTGTTCAGGTGTTAAATTTCGTCGTTCTTCTCGTTTAAATGTTTCATCGGCTTCTTTAGATACCTTTTCATCTTCTTTGGTTTCTTTCTCTTCAACTATTTCTTGCATCTCTGCCAATTGAGCTTCAGGTGATACTTCTTCGACTGTTTCAACTACTTCTTGTTCTTCTTTCTTATTATTTTTTTCTTCTTCTACCATCTTATAATTTCTCCTTTAGTGTTTTAAAAGCTTTCTTTGCGTCTTCACTTAAGTGTTCACCATTAATTCTATCTTCGCTTGGGAATACGTCTTCACCAACATTAATATTTACTCCACCGTCAACTAATCCCTTTACAACTGCGAATACTCTGTTTCCTGATAATGTTCTTGTCATTCCTAGGTCTATGATGTATTCTGTTTTTGCATCGCATTTTTTTGCGAATGCTAATCCTGTTAGGTATGATGCTGGAATTGATTTTAATGAACCTGAAAATTTCTTATCTAATCCTTCTTTTACTAAGTTTTGTGAAGTCATATTTATCTTTACAGCATCCTGACCTGCAACACTTTCAACTGCTTGTACAGTGATATATTTATTTGAAGTTCTTACTACGATTCTTGGCTTATTTGACTTTAATAGAGTCAATCTTAGCTTATAATCTGTTTTAGCTTCTCTTCTTCTACGTTTTGCGACTCTTATTCTTCCCATTTATTTGCTCTCCATTGCCTCTTTGAGGTTTCGTTTACTTCTGAACTTTCTTGCTCGGATTTGTCTTCTTGTCTCTCTATATGTTTCTTTATCAACAGTACCGATCTTTAGTAAGTGTCTTAGGTAGGTACGTAATTTTCGTGTAATAATTACATATTCCTGTTTTCTTGTGTTGACTTTCTTTTTAACCTTACCGACTCTTCTTCTATTTTTTCTTTTTACTATTGTTTTTCGGCCTGAAACTTCCTTAATTTGAATAGCTCCTGCTTTATGTAAGTCTGCAATATCCCGTCTTGTAATCGCTTCTTTGATTTCTCCCAAGTTGTCTTGATTGAAGAATATTCTACCTTTTCCTACCTTTAATACTTTTGAAGCTAAATCTTTCTTATTTGCTAGATTCATTTTGTTGTCTCCTTATATTTATTCAAAACTTGTAATTTCATTTCGTTTGCTTTTGCGATTATTTCTTTACGCTTTTTTAGTCCAATGCTTGCGATTAGAATTCCTTTACCGCTTTCTACTGACTCTAAATCGCTCATCTTCTCAACCATTGTAAATTGCATTCCGTTAATTGTGCTTTTGATTCGGCTATCTGCTCCGTATCCAATCTTTGGTCGTGCTTGATATCCTCTTCGGCCTAATCTTGTCTTATTTTGTCTTCCTTTGGCAGCTCTCCATTTTTGGTTCTTTCGACTTCCCATACCGAACTTTATTTTCTTGTACCAATCTCTACGTAAGAATCTGTATTTCTTTCTCTTTACTGGTGTTGGTGTCTCTGCCATTAGATTTCCCTCCCATTCTTGTGTGTTAAGAAGATACCATCTTGGAAAATTCTTCGATCTCGGCCTGTTAGACGTGTAGCTTTCTCAATATTTGCTGCTGTTTGTCCTGCTGACTCAATTTCATTTCCTGTAATTGTGATTTGCGTTCCTTTAATATCAACTTTTACGCCATCTGCAATCTTAGCAACTCTTTGTGTTGTTTCACCTAAGAAAGATTTGATTACTACGGTATTGCCTTGAATTTTTACGTTCATAGGGAAGTGAACATTACATACTTCCATTTTGTATTCGAAGCCTTCTGTTACACCTTTAATCATATTTTTGATATGTGCCCAGAATGTTCCTATCATCTTTGATTCTCTTCTTGATGCACCAGATACGTTTAACACAATTTCATTTCCATTAACTGCAATATTAATTTTATTGTTTAAAAATTTCTTTGTTAATTCTTTTCCGTTAGCTTTTGCTGTTATCATTCCATTCTCTACTACTAATGTAACTTCTGCTGGAATTTCAATTGTTCGGGATAGATCTTTTCTCATCTTAATAGAAATAAGCAATTAAGCTTCCTCCGATTTTGTTTGCCATAGCATCATTGTGTGTCATGATTCCTTGATTTGTTGAAATTAATAAGCTTCCAAAGTTTCTTGAAGGGAGGAATCTTCTTAGGTATTTTTCAACCTCATCATGAGGTGTTGAATATCGTGGTTTTACTGCTTGACATTTATTCAATTTAACAATATCAACTGTAACTGTCTTTTCTTTCTCGTTCACACTATAATCAATGTATCCTTTTTCTTTCATTATTGTGAATACACTTAGTAGCACCTTAGAGTATCTCTTTAGTGTTACTGATCGCTTTCCCGCTAATTTAGCGTTCATTATTTGGTTTAACCCATCTGCTATTATATCTTGACTCATCTTATTCTCCTAACTGTATTTCTGGAAACCTAATTCCACTGCCAATTCTCTGAAACAGTGACGGCATAAATTTAGATTGTATGAACTTATATGTGCACCGTGTCGTCCACAGACTTCACATTTTTGTGCTGCAACTCCATAGGCTCTTGCTTTTGGCTTGTTGTGCTTTAAAAATTTCTTAAGCACAACTGGTTTTCCTTTCAATTGCCTTGTTATTTTTCTCCAATCGCTTGCTGTCATCTTATCTGTTTTTCCGAATTATTTCGGTTTTGTATTTAGTTTGTAAATAGTTAATAATATCTTCTTTTGCTACTACTAGTCTTTTAGCATATTTTCCCCTTTTAACCTTTTTCTTTTCAACGTGTTTTCCGGGTCTAGAAAATACTACTGTTACTTCGAATCCCATAATTCCTACTTCTCGAATGTATTCCATTCCTGGAATTTCAATATATTCATGGATTCCGAAACTAAAAAAGTTATCTTGAATTTGTTTTTCTTTTAATGTATTATCAATTGCTGGTAATAATTTCTTTACCATTGCTTCTGCGTCAGCTCCTCGTAGAGTAACCTTTGTTCCAACTTCTAAACCTGGTCGTACAGACCATGTTGGGATTCTCTTTATTGCCCTAACCTTAACTGGTTTTTTGCCAGATACTTTTTCCAACAAGATTACGCCCTTAGCTAATTTATCATCAACTGCACCAACGTTTAATGATACTTTCTCTAATTTGAATTCTTGCATTATGTTCATTTTTTTTGTTTCTTCCATTTTATCCTATTACCAAGATGGTCTTGTAAGGTAATCTTACTTCTTTTCCATCTTCTAGTTTAACTATATAATCTTTAGCTCTCTTTAACTCTGAGAAGCCAATTAATGTTCCTTTTTCACCTGCATGTTTACCGATAACAACTTCAATCTTTACACCTTCCTTTAATGGTAGGATTTTTTTTACTTTGTCTTCTTTAGTGTTCATAATTACAGAATCACCAACATTAAACGTCTCTGTTGTTAATCCATTTGAACCATCTTCAAGATTCATTTGAACTTGTTTATTCTTTAATACTGTTTTACCAATAATCTTTATGATTTTTTCTTGTGCTTCTTTTTCTGAAATTTCTTTTAGTTTAAATTTCTTATTTACAATTTCTAATTTATAATGTAAATCTGCTTTATCCAATGAAATTGTATCGAATACTTGAACTGGGAATGCATCATCCTTTCTTACAGTATTATTGATTTTAACATCTTCTTGGTACAATATTTTTCCTACTTCTTTTCTTGTTTGTGCTACCTTCAATAGATCTCTCAATATTGCTAATAATGTGATTGACTTTCCATTTGCATGGCTAGCTCTCGCTACGAATCTCTTTTTAGACGGCTTTCTTGCTATTGGCCAACTTGTTGGCATTTTTTGTATTTTGCTATGCATTTTATTTTTCCTTTTTGTCTTCTGTTTTAGTTTCTATTTTTTTAGCTTTAGCCTTTGTTGGGGCTGCTGGTTTGCTAGGTGTTTTTTCTTGCTTCTTTTCTTTTGGAGCAGCTTTAACTGTCTTCATTCTTTTAACATCACTATCTTCAAGTTTGACGATTTTTAAGTTTGACGCATGGAACCATGCTCCAACCTTTTCACCGTCTCTTTTGGTGATTGTTAATCCATCGATTTGTACTTTTGCCTTATCTGTGTTAATTATTAATATCTTTCCTTGTTTCTTTGCGAACTTTCCACGCATAACTTTTACTTCATCATTCTTACGAACTTCAATTGATCTTCTATCATGCTTTGTTCGTAATGGTTTATCTAAAGTAGCGGTTAATTGCTTACGTTTAATATGGTTTGGAGCATTTGCTAAGAACTTTCGTTGCTTTCGTGGTTGCTTACTCTTATTCCAGTTTTTATTAAATTCTGCTTTCATGTTAATATACGATCGAAGCGATCTTCGCTACCTCCTTCCATCTTTCCTGTATTTCTCTTGCAATTGCACCTTTAATTTGAGTTCCCTTTGGATTACCTTTTTCATCTTTTAATAAAGCTACAGCGTTATCTGAGAATCCAATTCGTTCTCCACTTATTCTTCTCCAGGGTTTCTTCTGACGTACAACTACTGCATCGAACACTTCCCCTTTCATTGTAGGATCTCCTTTTCTGACTGAAACCTTAACACAATCTCCGACCTTAGCATATCCTTGCCTTCCTTTCTTAGTCTTTCCTCGTTTAATACCTACGATTCTTACAATTCTGGCTCCTGAGTTATCACAAGCATCCACTACACTTCCAATATTTAGTGCTCTTGTTGCTTTTCCGCTTATTGCCTTCATTCTGATTTCCCCCTAGCTACATTACTTACGATAAAATGTATTGTTTTACTGATTGGTCTTGTTTCAGATATTTCGATTAAGTCCCCAACTTGTACTTCGTTTTTCATACAATCTGGTAATCTTGCATGTAACTTGGTTTTTCGTTTTTCATATCTTTCATATTTTGGTATTTTTAACATTCTTGTAAATTCAATTGCTACTTTTCCGATTGTCTTCTTGACTACATTTCCTTGGAATATTCGCCCACGTAGACGTAACTTTTTATCTCCATGTTTTGGACATAACTTATCGTTACATATTACTTCTTCTTTCGCAATTATTGTTTTTGTTTCTTTTTCCATTTTATTTCTTAATTTTTTCTGGGTCAAATCCTTGATCTTCGAGGATCTTTGGTATGAATTCGACGTGGTTTCCTTGCAATAGAATAACCTTATTTTTTACTGTTCCCCCGCAGGCTCTTTTTGCCTTAAGGATTTTGGCTATTGCTTTTACATCCACTCCGTCGTCAAACCCTGATATTAAAGTTGATACTTTTCCAAAACGTCGCTTCTCAGTTTTTACCTCAATCTGCTGTTGTGTTTTTGCGATTGAATCGCAAACACACGCAGGTGTCGGTAAACCGCACGTTGGACATATATCCACTTTATTTATGTTCTCCTTGTTTAGTTTGATTATTCTTGGATGTTAACAGTCGCGCAATTTCCTTTTTAATGCTTTTCTTTTTGATTGGCTGTTTTAACATTTCAATCTTTAAATCTTGAACTTTCTTGTCTATTTCTTTAATGTTTGTTATTTTTTTCTTTACCATTTTATTTTTTAGCCTTCCTTGCTTTTTTTACTTTTTTAACTATTTCTTCAACTTCTTCTACTGTGTTTGCATTCTTTCGAACTTGAGTAAGCATCTCTTCATCAACTGTAACTTGATCGTGCATCTTAATTCCTGGAGCTAAAATTGAAACTCTAATTCCTACCATTCCTTTTTTTGTAATAGCTGTTGCATCTGCTACATCTACTACTTTTGCAGGATCCCCAGTCTTCTTTAGGTATCCATAAGTAAATCTCCAAACCTTTGCTCGGTCTGATGGTAGCTTTCCAGATATTCTTAACTCAGCGCCTAAAGCTCCTGATGACTTTATTTTTGATAATACTCTGTAACTTGCTGATTTGTATTTTGCTGATCCGAATCGCTCTAATGTTAGCGCGATATCATCTGCTGTTAATTGAGCATCAAATTCCGGATGTATAATTTCCTCAATATCAACATGAGGATTTTCCATCTTAAACTTTCGCTTTAAGACCGTTGTTAATTCTTGAATATTCTCTCCTTTCTTACCGATAATTAAACCTGGTCTGTGAGTTGATACTACGATCTTCTCACCAACTGGGGTATACTCGATTCTTACCTTGGATATTTTTCCCATACCAAACATTTTTTTGATGTATTGTTTAATATTATATTCATCCTTTCTAACTTCTACAAACTTTTTTTCTTCCATATTATTTTTTACTCTCCTCGATTAATTTAGCTTTACTCCGAACTTCAAAGTGTAAATGTGCTCTCTTTGCTTTTTTCCCGCCTCGCTTCATTGGCCTTGTTGCAGTATTTGGCATTCCAACTGTGATTACTGGGTCTTCAATTCCGGCTACTAGTGCATTTGCTTTTAATGATTTCATTAATGCTCCAATTGCGATAGCTGCATTCTTTGGATATCGTGCACCGGCAATACCTTCTCCTTTTTGATGTGGTACTTCTAGTCCGGTCATCTTTACTGGTTGCTTTCCCTTTACAACGTTTTGGCAAAATACTTCTGCTTGCTCAGGTGTTTTACCTTTAATCATTTTACAAATGAATTTAGCATGCTTTAATGATACTCTTGAGGAAAAAGCGTTTATAATTGCTTTATCTCTTACTGATGGTTTTTCAGTCTTTGCTGGTTTTTGTACTTTCTTTTCTTCCTTTACGGCTTCGACTGGTTTTGCTTGTGCTTTTTGAGCTTCCTTTACAGCTTCCACTGGCTTTGCTTGTACTTTCTTTTCTTCCTTTACAGCTTCGACTGGTTTTGCTTGTGCTTTTTGAGCTTTTGCTTCTACCTTAGTTTCAACTTTCTCTTGCGGTTTGTTTTTTATTTCTTCTGCCATTTTATTTTCTCTTTAGTCCTGTCTTAGTATGACGTGCTATTTTTCTTGTTAATGAAAATTCACCGAATCTGTGACCTAACATTTCTGAAACGATCTCTACTTTTAGGAATTCTTTACCGTTATATACATGGATTGCGTGACCTAACATCTTTGGAACGATAACTAAGCTTCTATCATGAGTTTTAATCATCTTTTTCTTTTCTGCACATCGTTCACACTTTTGGACAAAAGCTTCGATTATGTTAGTATTTCTTAATATTGCTCTTCTTGGTCTTGACTTTACCAATTTAGCAAACTCTCGAATGTCCATTTTCTTCAATTCTTCCATTTCAATTCCACGGAAGAATTTTTCTTTACTTCGTTTTGCAATTTCTTCTGCCATTATCTTTTCTTCCTCCCTGTTTGTCTTGGTCTAATTAGTCCTACCTTCTTACCTGGTGATGCATTTCGTTTTGCAATCTTACTCTTCATTCGCTTTCCTCGACCTGAACCGAACGGATGGTCAATTGCGTTCATCTTTACAGCTGATGTTCTTGGCCATAATTTTGATTTTGCTTTCTTGATAAAAAATTGCTTTCCAGCCTTTAATATTGGCTTATCCATTCTTCCGTCTCCAGCAGCTATACCAACTGTTGCTCGACATAAAATGCTTAATTTTTTATTCTTCTTTGAAGGGAATAAAAGGGTTACTGATTCCTCATCTCGACTTGAGATTATAGCTGATGTTCCACCTGACCTAACGAATTTTCCTCCGTCCCTTGGTCTTGCTTCAATATTGAATACTTTAGTACCGTTTTTAAGTTCTCCTAAGGGTGCTATGTCTCCAGCCTTTGCTCCGCCGAATTTTACATTTTGTCCTACATGTAACAAGTTACTTGAAAAATTAAAAAATGTCTTTCCTTCTTTGTTAACTAATTTTGCGATTGGTACTGAGTGAGCTGGTGATGCGATTAATTTTACCACGGTATACTCTCCGATTGCATTACTAGGATATCCTGGCTTTGTAGTAATCTTTGGATTATTTCTTGCTCGATACGTTGGTCCTCCGCTTCCTCTACGTTGTTGAATAATTCTTTTTCCCATTTTACATTAATCCTAGCTTTGTTGCAACATCCATTGCTGGATTTGCTTTGTTTAATTTTACATATGCGTACTTTTTGTTTACTCTGGTTAATGTTCTTACACTTTGCACTTTTACGTTAAATAATGATTCTACTTCTTTCTTTATCTGAGTTTTTGTAATGCTCCTGTCTACTACAAATACCAGAACGTTGTCTACTTCAATTTGACGAACAATTTTTTCTGTTGATTTTACCTTTTCCAATATTACTGTTTTCATTTAAATTTCTCTCCTATTTCTGTAATTGCTTTTTTCGTATAGCATGTAAATCTTCCTGGTTGACCATTTGGCGATAAGTCAGAAATCTGTAATTCCTTAGCCTTAACAACTGTTATTCCGCTTCGTTTAACAGTCTCTTGGGATCCTACAACAAATAACATACCTGCATTTGATTTGTATTTTCGTCCTCTTGTTTTTCCTCGACCTGCTCGAACTGCTTTTCTCTTTTCTAATTTTGCATATGCATCTCCAAATAATGTTTGCATTAATACTAGGAAATCTTTTGTCTTCAATTTTGCAACATCATCTGATACTACAAAACCTGAGTTACCCTTCATGTTGTACTTTTTCTCAATATATTTTGGGCTTACTGTTCCGATAAAAGCTGCATTAAATGCAATTGCTAATTCTTTTTTGTTGATCTTCTTAGTTAATACTTTTTCTGCTTTTGGAGCATGTGGTTTTCGTCCACCTCGAGCACTAGAAATTGTTGCACCTACCCAATTGAAGGATGAACCGCTTCGAGACATAATCTTTCTTGGGACTCGGGAGATACCTTTACCATAGGTTGTTTTCCAAACACTTCGTCTGTGCCTTAGGATTCCTGAAGCTGAATAACCTGCACCTGCACCTGGCTTTGCACCATATACTTGAGTTTTTGCCATTTTTTCTGCCTCGAATACTTTAGCTAGAATATCTTCTCGTGCATTTCCTTCAAACATTTTAGGAAGATCTACTGTTCCTGATTCTTTCCCCGCTTTATCAAATAATTTTGTATTCATCTTAATTCTACTACCTCTAAGTTTTTCTTTGCTTGTTTTTTTGTTGGTCTTTGAGCAACTGTCATTACAATTCCTCTTTTCTTTGGTCCTGCAACAGATCCTCTTACTATAATATAATCGTTTTTAATGTTACCGTATTGGTGAAATCCACCGTTTTTGTTAATGTCTTTTTCTGTAATTTTTCCTACTTGAAGAATTTGTGTATTATATGAAACTCGTGTGAAGTATCCTACTTGACCTGCTTGTGGTGCTCGGAAAGTTACTCTTCTTAGACCGAAAGAAGATAATGAACCTGGTCTTCGTCTTCCTTTTTCGGATTTATGTGATTTTAATGCTACTCCGAATCGTTTCATTGGACCTTGTGTTCCGTATGCCTTTGTTACTGCATGAATATCGATTAATCCTGATTCGAATACATCAGAAATATTTAATGGGTTAGCTACATGTTCTTTAATCCAATTAACTTTTTCTTCGTTGCTTCCGGATAAACCAATTTCAAGCATATCTGGTTTCTTCTTTCCAATTCCTGTATCTTTTACTTGGGTATATACAATAACTCTTACATCGTCAAAGTCAGTTTCTTCAGATACATATTTTGCAACTTTTGGAGTTTTTACTCTTCCTTTTAGATCTTTATCGTTAGTTACTACAACATCCTTTAACACTTTGCTATCTTTGTAATATCTTACTGAGAAAATTTTCATTGTTGGGCATTCGATAATTGTAGCTGGGACAACGATTCGCTTTCCTTTAGTCATTGAATCAGGAGTATTGTCTTTTACTAATACGGAAGTCATTCCTACTTTGTATCCAATGAATGCAGATAGAGCTGTAATGTCTCTTTGGTGAGGTTTCCAGTTAACTCTAGGTATTACTCTCTTTGATCTTACCCTTGGGTAAAATTGTAGACTTCCCTTTCTGGATCTATTATTATTTGCCATTGTAGTGTTTGCAACTCTTACTTGAAGAGTATTTTCATGCGACGAAATATTTCTTTTCGTCGTTATGATTGACTTTTATCGTGTAGTCAAAAATACTGAGCCCAAACATTTAAGTTTTGAGCCGCTTATGAGTTTTTAGTACAAAGTTTGGTTTATAAAGCTTATGTTTACTTCTTTAATTCGATTTCGATAAATGAGACATTTACCTTTTTTCCTTCTTTGTTTTCAAAACTTTCAGAACCGATTTCGATTTTTCCAACTTCTAGATTTTGTGATTCTAGAAATTTTCTTCTTGCTATTTCCGCAATATCGACGGCTTTAGATATAAATTTTCCTCGGGCAACAATTCTTACACTGTCTGCACCTTTGGTTGTAAAATGTAATACGACACCTGTTATATAGTTCATAAAAGGTTTGTCTCCGACTTGGATTATATGTTCTTCATTAGATTTCTTAGTTTCCATCTTCTTGGTTGATTATGGTTTTTTGGTTCCTTTTCAAACGAGCAATGTAACCTGCGATTTTGTTTCGCATCTTCTTACTTGGGAGTGTGTGTCCTAGTGATTTCTTGTTTGTTTCAAATGTCTTGTCGAAAGATTCACTTGACTGCTCAATTAATTGTCTTGAGGTTCGCTTGATCTGTGTGGATTTTATTCTTCCCATGTATGTTCTATAAAAAATGCATTTAAAAGTGTTTGGATTGTAGAGTGGGTGAATTAACGAATTTCTTGGACTATTGGACTTTTTGAGCTTTCTTCTGAACGTGTTCTAAAGTATCTTTATTATAGCACTTTTTTCTTGGTAAATATGTAATGCAATGAATTTCTTGTGTTGTGTAATTAAGATATACAAACAGTCTATGGTCTCCTAATCGTAATTTTTTAATTGGTTCATATCCTTTTACTTTTTGCAGTCTTGTTACAGGATTGTGAGCTATTGTTTCAATTTTTTCTTTTACTTTTGCAAATTCTTCAAAACTTCTAAAATCTTTGTCGATTCCCTCTACCCAATTAACTATCCATTGAGGCATTATCAACAAACCTCTTTTTCATTATTTCTTCCATTTGCGAGGTTGAGAATATATTCCCTTTTTCAATGTTTTTTATGCCTGTTTTTAATCTCTCTTTTGTTGATGTTGATAATTCCAATTCGTCCTCAACATTACTTAATT
>JBNMFJ010000005.1:0-27769 GCA_051269935.1 Patescibacteria group bacterium
ATCACCAAAAACAAAGTTCAAACTATGCCTAATTTAAAGAATAGGAATTGCCATTGTTGCAATCAAGTTTGTATTCATAGGATAATAAGTAATGTTCGATTTTTAAGCCTTTGGATCACGACTATATACCCTAATCATTTCCTCAAACTTATCAACCTCAATTAACGGAATCATAGCACCCGTAGCAACCTCATGCCCACCACCACTAGCGCCATCTATATCCTTAACAAGTAAACCAGTAAACTTCTTCGCCCCAATTCCACGAATCGAAACATTAACCCTATCACTTTTCTTATACGCCACAATAACCAATGAATCAGGATGTTTAAAGTAAAGCTGATTAGAAAGCAAAGAACTCATCGAAACAGATCCAGAATAACTATAGTAAAAGACGCCATTCGGCAAATCAGATTCAGACTCAGCCCTCTCAACATTCTTCATCAATTCATTACGCAAACCCCTGTATTTTTTATGAAAAGCCTTCGTCTCCTCATTCTCTTCCAATAAATCATATGGCCCCGTTACCCCAACAAGATACTTCGTCAAATGCAAAACATTATGAGTCGTATCCATAAGCCCAAAATTAAGCATTAACGCAAATTTCCCAATCTCAGAAGTATGCAATGAAGTAAACGCATCAACACCCCAGCGATACAAATCAGGAAAATCCTCAGAAAATTGCTCCGCAAAAGAAGGAGTATACACATCACTAATACAACCAATCATAGAAAGCCATAAATCATTCTTTCTCTTAAATACGCAATGAGCAATAAAAGTAGTCGGCTCAGCGCTAGGATAAGAATTATAATAATGAGTTTGAGCAATAAGCTTTGAATCCGTTAACGAAGGATGATGATCAATCCAAATAAGAGGAATATTCTTCTCAGACAACCCATCAATAAATCCAGCAGAAATCTCAGCCTTATCAAGAACAAACACAGCATCAGCATAAAATTCCTCAACCTTGTCCAAATAAGAAGAATTCAATTCAGGATACGATTTAATAGCAACCCCCTTCCCCCTTCCAAGAGCCCTCCTCAAAACCAGAAAAGAACATAACCCATCAGCATCATTATCATAAAGAAAGAGAGGATTAGCACTAGATTCTAAATGGTCTCGAATTTCATTAATTTTTTCTTGGCTTAACATAAATCAACAAAGAAAAAAGCATTTATTAAGCTGAGCCTTGTAAATTGTAGGGATTAGAATCTGTTAAGTGTCTTAAGGACTATTAAAAAAAAGATTAAGATATCTGATGATTTTTGATGAGGAATTTACTTCCGAATCAAAATAATTCTTTTGGTAACTTTTCTTCTTAAGAAAAAGTTGATATAACCCCTATACCGAGCTTTTACCGCTTAATACTTGTTCAGATAAATTAGCAATCATATCCTTAACAGAAGAAGCTCTCTCACCAAATAAAGGCTCAAGGGCATCAGAACGAACATCAAGAATAGACTGTAAATTCCCAAACTCAACCACCAAGTCAGATGCCTCTTTACTATCTAAATCAAGTCGATCAAGCAATCGGTATCCACGGGGCATAATTTCCTCATCTGGACCTCTCTCCAATATCAATTCGGAAATAGACTTAGAATCTAAAATATCATCAAAAGACTGATTCTGTAATAAAGTCTTAGTCTTTTTCAAAGAATACATAGAATAGTCTCTAATAATCTCATTCGCAATATGCTCAAAATTTCTCGTTAACTCCTTAAATCTCATATTAATAATTTTACCCTCATTTCCAATCTCAACAATCTGACGTTTTACATCCTCGCTAATTCGACTCATTAATTCCGCTTTTTGTAAAATACGAGAAACATCAATAGCTGAGACCATATCTGAAATTTCCAAAATATCTAATTTATTGATTAATTGAATAAAAGCACTTCTTTGTTCTTCCAAAACCTGCATATTTGCTCCAATATCACGCATTAAGGCATCAGAAGATTTAAGGTAATACCGTGAATTTCCAACATAAATAGTTGTCTTCTTCCGACGTTCAGAGACAGCAATAACAAAAGTATTCGCTTGCTTTGCACATCGTTCAGCAGCCTTATGTCTGGTCCCCGTTTCAGTAGTAGTAATAGATTTATCCGGAGTAACCAGAACATTCGCATAAAGAATTTTAGAGAAATCTGATGAGATAACAATACCTCCATCCATCTTACAAAGCTCAAAAAGTTTTTGAGAAGTAAATTCACAATTAATCTTAAACCCACCCTCAAAGAGTTGTTCAGAATAAACTTCTGGAGTTTCAACTAATATAAGTCCACCAAGGTTACTTCGAACCAAGTCGTCAATAACTATTCTAATAGGGTTACCTGGGGAAACCTTTCTCAAATAGTCTACCATTTTTTTTTCTTCTGCCATCTCACTTTCTAAAATCTATAAAAGATTACTGTAAACGCAATAGTATAATGTTCTATATAAAACTTTGTATAATTTATAGGGGGTATTCTATAACACTCATCTAGATATAGTACTTAAAAAGCTTATTTTTCTAGATATATCATGACAATAATACTAGGAATAGAAACAACGGCCCATACAATTGGTGTAGCAGTAGTAAAGAATGGAAAAGTATTATCAAATGTAAGAGATTTATTCACGACAGAATCAGGAGGATTAGCACCAATGGAAGTAAAGTCTCACCATGAAAAATATGCTCCCCAGATATATAAAAAAGCAATCCAAGAATCAGGCATTACAGAAAATGAAATCCAAGCAATCGCTTTATCTAACGCCCCAGGATTAGCTCCATGCTTATTAGCCGGAATGAACTTCGCAAAAGAGAAAGCAAAAGAACTTAACATTGGAATAATCCCAGTAAACCATTGTGTAGCCCATGTTGAAATTGGAACATTATTTGGAGCAACAGATCCTGTTATGTTATATGCATCAGGAGCAAATACTCAAATAATAGCCTATGAAGGAAAAAAATATAGAGTGTTCGGAGAAACACTAGACATAGGAATTGGTAATTTTATTGATAAATTTGCAAGATCCGCAGGGCTTGGGTTCCCAGGAGGACCCAAAATAGAACAATTAGCAAAAAAATACAAAGGGGATTTAATTGAACTCCCTTATTCAATAAAAGGAATGGATGTAAGCTTTAGTGGAATCGAGACAAAATTAAGAAGAATGTATAGTAAAAAAGAAGCAACATTAGAGGCTCTCAGCTTTGCTTTACAAGAAACAGTCTTCGCCATGTTAGTAGAAGCATCAGAAAGAGCATTAGCATATACCGGAAAAAAAGAGTTATTAATCGGAGGCGGAGTTGCTTGCAATTCAAGACTTCAAGAAATGTGTAAAATAATGTGTGAAGCAAGAGGAGTAAAATTCATTGCTCCAACTAAGGATTTTCTAGTAGACAATGGAGGAATGATCGCACACCTCGGAGAAAAAATGTTCAAAGTAGGCATAGTCGAAAAAGATCTAGAAAAAATAGATATAGCCCCAAGGGAAAGAACGGATGATATTGAAGTCGAATGGAAGTAATCCTATAATAACTCCAATCCAGATTAGAGCCTAAGAATTATTTATATACTAGAAACTATACAATTAACTATGAAAGAAACGCAAATCAACATCCCCCTAAACGATAAAAGATTAGATCTAATAACCGAAGCATTATCCAACAAAACAGCCAAGAAAATATTGGAGCACTTATCACATAAAGACTCAACAGTAACTGACATAAGTCAAGACCTAAAAATAGCATTAAATACAACCGACTATACCATCAAGAAACTATTAAAAGCCGGACTTATAGTCAAGAAATCTTATTTCTGGAGCGTCAAAGGTAAAAAAATGCCAACATATACAGTCGCAAATAAAAGAATAATTATCACACCAATATCTAGCAATTACGCAAAATATCTAATTGCACTTATGACAACATTTATTGTAACTTATATAATAAAAATAAAAGAAGAAGCACCAACTCTATTAGAAAGAAATGCAGCATTAATAGATGTAGTAAACGCAGATATTCTCCAAGAAGCCGCACTCGCAACAACAACAGTACAGACAACACCACTTTGGAAATACTTCGCACTCGGAGCACTACTAATAATTACAATATTTGCACTAGTAGATATGTATAATAACAATAAGGGAGGAAATATAAAATGAATGAAAATAACTCAGTAAAAATTGTAGGAATAATCGCAATCGCAATCGTAATACTCGGAGTCTTAGCATTTGTATCTGATAATAACAGCAACACCCAAACAGTTGATGTTAGAGGAGATGCTCAAATAGATGTCACACCAGATATGCTAGCGGTATACTTTAATGTAAACACAAACGGCTCAACATCAAAAGAAGCGAAAGATAAAAACGCAGAAATTGTAGATGAAACTCTAACAGCATTAATAAAATCTGGATTAAATCGTGACGAAATCACCACGGAAAATTTCAATGTCTATGAAGACTACGAATGGACACAAGATGGACGAGTATTCAAGGGATACAAAGCAAGCCATACAATAAAGGTAAAAGTATCAACCGAAGATAATGATAAAATGGGAGATATAATAGACGCTGGAATTGATGCAGGAGCTACACTTAATTACATAAACTTCGAATTAAGCCCTAGTTTACGAAATCAATACGAATCTGAAGCTACATTACTTGCAACTCAAAATGCACGATCAAAAGCAGAATCAATGGCGCAAGGATTAGGTATGAACTTAGGAAAAATAGTAAGTGTTTCAGATGCAAATTTAGGATACCAACCATACATGGCATATGCAGTTGCGGAAGATAGCATAGCAAAAGTTGATACCCAAGCAATTGGAACATCAATCCAAGCCGGAGAACAGACTGTTAGCGCATACGTATCTGTAACCTACAAACTTAAATAATTTTTTTATCTGTTTTATTTTTTGAACAGATTTTTTATTTTTTAGACCACACTACCAACATATAAAAACGACTTTTTCCCTTAATAATTATGGGATATTGGGGAGTCGTAAACAACAACATAAAGAACGCAGACGTAGTCCTACTTGTAATGGATGCAAGACTACCAGAAGAAACACAGAATTCTGAAGTAGAAAAAAAGGTTGACTCAATGGGAAAAGATCTAAGATTTATATTTAATAAGTCAGACTTAATATCGGAAAAAGATAAAGAAAAATTACGAAAATCATATCCCGACGCATTCTTCGTTTCAGCAAAAAAGCAAGGCTCATTAACAAACATTATTAACATATTAGAAGAGCTCGGAAAAGACAGAGAAAAATCACTTAGAGTTGCGATCATTGGATACCCAAATGTAGGAAAGTCAAGCCTCTTAAATATCTTGGCACCAATGGCAAGAGTCAAAGTAAGCTCTGTATCCGGAACAACCAAAAAAACCGAATGGGTGAGATCAGGCGAGTTACGATTCATGGATACACCCGGAGTAATTCCAAGCACAGATAGCAAAGTGCAAATAGGAATAACAGCATCAAAGGATCCCCATAAAATTCCAAACCCAGAAAAAGTAGCATACAGAGTAATCAGAACAATCAGAAGGAAAGACGACAATATTCTCAAAAGACATTTCGGAGTAGAGTTTGATTCAGAAGATAGGGATTACGAAGTGTTCGAAAAAATAGGAAAACACAAAAAATTCCTAATCAAAGGTGGAGAAGTTGACGATCACCGAACAGCCGTCAAAATAATTGACGACTGGCAAAAAGGAAAAATTTCAATGAAGTAATTTCTAAATTTCCAAAATAAAATTCATAATATTTATATACACTATTTACTAGATAGTATAAGAGGTACAAAATGATAGGTGAAATGAAAAAACAAACTTTAACACTAATGACAGCCGCTTTAGGTTTCGTTGCTGCTCTAGTTTGGAAAGATGCTATACAAGCATGGCTCAGACCACTTTATGAGAGTTCAAATGGCGCAATGGGATTAACAATTGCTGCATTTGTAACTACATTTGTTGTAATTGTAATTACAATAATTCTCGTAAAGATAATGGGTGAACCCGAAGATAAATAAACTTTCATTATTATTTTTTTATTTTTCCCATGAACAACAAAATTATAGTAATACTCACAATCTGTATAACAATATTATTGTTCTATGGATCAATCCAACCTTCTAATAATAGAAACTGGACCGATGACCAAAAAGTGCTCTCTTACGCGAACATAGATGGAGATAATATCAAAGTCTTTAATATCAGAAATTTCTCATATCAAACAACCCAAAACTATACAGCTAGTTATTACAATAAGACATACAATCTAAATGAGATAACCAATCTTTATTATGTCGTAGAACCATTCGGAGGATTTGATGGAATAGCTCACACATTCGTAAGCTTTGAGTTCAATACCAAAGAATATCTAGCAATCTCAATAGAAGTCCGAAAAGAAAAAGGAGAAGAATTCTCAGGAATAAAGGGTCTCTTCAAGAAATATGAATTAATGTATGTCGTAGGAGATGAAAATGATCTTATAAAATTAAGAAGTAATTATAGAAATGATTCAGTTTTTATATACCCCGTAAACACAACAAAAGAAAAAACACAAAGATTGTTAATAAGTATGCTAGAGAGAGTAAATCAGTTAAAAGAAACTCCAGAGTTTTACAATACACTAACATCAACATGTACAACAAATTTGATGAAACATATCAATGAGGTAACACCTGAGAAAATACCGGTAAGCTACAAAATATTATTACCCGGCTTTTCTGATAGTCTAGCTCAAGACATAAAGTTAATACCCCAATCAGATTCAATTGAAAAATTACGTGAAAAATATAAAATTAATAAGAAGTCCCAAATAGCTAAAGATGATCCAAATTATTCAAGCTTAATACGGCAACTATAAAAAACCATTATACTCTAGAATTCTATGAACTATAGCAAACTTTGCCTTGTATACCATGCTCTCGAATCTACAACAAAGGGCCTTGAAAAAACCCAAATAATTTCAAAGTTTTTGGAAGAGATTGGCGAAGATACTCACTACATATATCTACTTCAGGGAAGAGTGTATGCAGATTATAATAATCAAGAATTAGGTATGAGCGGACAACTAGTAGTCCGCGCAATAGCAAAAGCAAGCGGATTAGACGACAAATCTGTAATAGAGGAATTTAAGCATATTGGAGATTTAGGAAAAGTTGCAGAAAAATTACTATCAAAAGAAAAGCGTCAACAATCCTTATTCTCAAGCAAACTATCAGTTGATAAAGTAATCGCAAACCTGAAAAAAATTGGAACTCTTGAGGGTAAAGGGACAGTTGAAACAAAGATTGGCCTAGTCGTAGATCTATTTCACTCGGCTACACCACAAGAGGCAAAGTACATAACAAGAACAGTAATCGGAGATTTAAGAGTAGGAGTTGGTAACGGAATTCTCAGAGATGCAATTGTCCAAAATACTTTTTCTCCAGAAAGTATGGAAGAAAAAAAGGTAAAGAGCGCATTAGTCCAAGATGCTTATGATAAAGCAACAGATTTTGCATTAGTATATAAAATGGCAAAGAACAATACACTCGATGAAATTGCATTATCCGTTGGAAAGCCCGTAAAAGTAATGCTCTATCCAAAAGCAAAATCCGCAGAAGATGCCTTTAGAATTGTCGGAAAACCAGCAGCCTTTGAATACAAATATGATGGATTTAGAGTCATGGTGAACAAAAACGAAAAAGGAGAAGTAAAAATATTTACAAGAAGACTCGAAGAAGTATCCCATCAATTCCCAGACATTGTAAAATATGTAAAAACACATGTCAAAGGAGAGAGTTTTATTATTGATGGAGAGGCTGTTGGATTCGACCCCAAGAATAAAACATATACCGATTTTCAGGCCATTAGTCAAAGAATTAGAAGAAAACAAAACATTGACATGATGGCAAAAAAAGTACCAGTAGAGTTTAGAGTATTTGATGTCATTTTATACGAAGGAAAGAGTCTAATAGAAGACCCATATGAAAATAGAAGAAAGGTAATTAAGAGAATAATAAAAGAGGAGAAGTGGAAAATAATGCTTGCACAACAAATCGTAACAGATAATATAGATGAAGCTGAGGTATTTTTCCAAGCCGCATTAGATGAAGGACAAGAAGGATTAATGGTTAAAGGGCTAGATAAAAAATATAAACCAGGAGCCAGAATTGGATATGGAGTAAAATGGAAACCAGAAGACAAAGATTTTGATGTAGTAATAACAGGCGCAGAATGGGGAACAGGAAAAAGATCAGGCTGGTTAACAAGTTTCGAAGTCGCATGTAACGACGATGGGATTCTTAAGAATATAGGAAAAGTATCAACCGGATTAAAAGAAAAAGAAGAAGAAGGTTTGAGTTTTAAAGAAATGACAAAAATATTAAAAGAATTACAACTAGAAGAACATGGAACTAAAATAACAGTATCTCCAAAGATCGTTATAACAGTTCAATATCAAGATATACAGAAATCACAAAACTACAATTCAGGATACGCACTCAGATTCCCAAGAATAACAAAATTACGACCAGACCGAGGCGTATCAGATATTGCAACCATCGACGAAGTTGCCGAAGAAGCACGCTAAAAAATTGACCAAATATCACAAATATCTCAAACAAAAGCCTTTATAAATAGAAAAATCCTTTATAAAGAATGGCAGCAATAAAAAAAACAGAAAAGAAGGATACAACCCTGCGAGTTCAAAACATTGTCGCTACTACATCTCTAGAAAAAGAAGTAAGTCTTACAAAATTAGCACGAACTCAACCGAACACTGAATACAATCCAGACACATTTCCAGGATTAGTATTACGAGTTAAAGAACCAAAATCAGCAGTATTAGTATTCTCTTCAGGTAATCTTGTATGTACCGGAACAAAATCCATTTCTCAAGTTAAAGAAGTGGTTCAACAAGTAATCAAACAATTAAAAAAGATCGGAGTAAACGTAACAATCACCCCAAAAATAACAGTCCAAAACATCGTAGCATCTGGAGCAATTGACTACGACCTAAACCTAAACACATTATCATTAGAATTAGAAAATACAGAATATGAACCTGAACAATTCCCAGGATTAGTATACAAGTTAAACAACCCAAATGCAACATTCTTATTATTTAGTAACGGCAAATTAGTATGTACAGGAACAAAGAATAAAGCACAATTAGCTGACTCAATGGTGCAATTGAATACCAACGTCGCAGCAGCATTAAAGAGAATCGCAATTATCCAAAAAGAAAACGCAGCAAAAGCAGCTCAAGAAGCTGAAGATGACGATGACGACTTCTAGAAACTAGAAATTGACTTCTAAAAATATAAAATATCATAAACTTCTCAAAAATAACTTTCTTAAATAATTCGGGGGATATAATCGTTCATCCCCCCAAGGATATATTTCCTTACTCTTCCATTGACTTTTTTATTCAGTCATCGAGTAATGTTGTGAACTACCGTTTCCGGTTGTAATGGTGTATGAACCTTGAATTCCTGCTAATTCAAAGCTGTAGGTAAAAGTCGTGTCACCATCAGATCGATTTTTCAGCCAATCTTCAGCAAGCGAATAACTTCTATTCATTAAGTCGTATGCACCATTTAGTTCATCTTTAGAATAGCTTTCTCTGCTATTCCCGTCTTTTTCTAAAACTGCTGACGGTCCGCCAACAGCTTGTTCTAGGTCTTTTCCCATAATCCTAAGTTTGCTCAAAACTATTTAACTATATGTATACTCAAGAATATAACCCGCTTCGTAACCCTAGGGATTAATAATTAATCTAAATAAAAAAATAAAAATTCCGGCCCACGTTAATAGACCGGGATAAAACACGCTTAAAACTCAAGAGTATTAAGCATTAAGTGCAGCTTCGATTGCAGCTTCAAATACGCTGAATGGTTGAGCACCGGAAATTAATTTCCCGTTCACAACAAATCCAGGTGTACCTGTAACTCCAGCAGCAGTACCCGCCTTCATATCAGCAGCCACTTCACTAGCCATTGAACCAGAATCTAAGCACTCGTCAAAGTCGCCTTGATCTAATCCAATACTAGCAGCATACTGCTTATAGGAAGCAACGCCACCAGTCACACCACTTTCGAATAATAAATCATGCATCTCGTAATACTTACCTTGTTCACCAGCACATTCAGCAGCCTCAGCAGCTTTTTGTGCATTGTTATGAAAACTCAAAGGAAAGTCTCTGAAAACTAATTTAACTTTACCAGTTTCAATGTATTTACTTTTTATTTGATCGTATGTCTGACTATAAAATCGAGCACAGAAAGGACACTCATAATCACTCCATTCAACAATCGTCACAGGAGCATCAGCATCACCAAGGACAGCATCATCATCTTCTAAACCATCCATATTAATGATTGGGCTAGGTGTTGGAGCATTACCTGAAGGTGTAGGTGTTGGAGCCGGATAATTATTACCTGATCCGCTATCACTATCACCAAAGTACATAAATGCTACAACAATTACAAGAATTAAAATAATCGCTTTGTATAGTGTGTCTTTTTTGATTTCAACAGTTTCATTTGCCATATATATAAACCTCTATATTTAGTTAACATTATATAATAAAAAATCTTTATAAATACATAGTAAAAATAGGTAAAAAATAGTTAAAATCAAGAAGAAAACCTTTGTTTTGCAGATTCAGTAATATGAATGAATTTATCCCGACCAATCTTTTCAATTGAAATAAATTTTTGTAACTCCAACTGCTTAAGCCGAGAGAGAATAGTTGGATGCGTAACCTCTAAATGCCTCTTTAGTCCAGTTATAGTTACCTTACGATGAGCAGTATTCTCAGACATAATAAAATCAAGAATAGCTAAAGAATCAGAATTCAATAAATCCCTCCCAGGAGATTCAACAGAAGAAACTACTCCAATCTCCTCAATAGCATTAAAGACCGAATTAATGTTTTTTTGCATAAGTGCGACTTCAGAAATATCACTATTAACATCTATTCGAGATTGATGATCACCAGAGAGGAAATCTCGAGTCTTAGATATGGTCTCATCAATAGGCGTAACAATAGAAATAACAAGCAGACGAATCTTCCTCAGAACAACAATGAAAAATATCAATGATATAAGAGCAATAATAATAAAATAAGAACGAACCCGAGAAATTAACTTTTCCTGAAGTAAAGAATTTCCCAGATAAATATCAGTAATAGATTCAGTAAGCCAAGTTGCAGTTTCAGTATACACTTGATTATGTCGTTGTGTCATTGCAGCCTTATCTCCAGTAAATCCATTACTAAGAACAAGCTCTTCTCGATGTAAACTTAAAAGCTCATTACGAACAAGCTCAGCGTTATTCTGTAAATCTAAAGCAACCTGATAATACCCAATAGAAGTCTCAGAAACAATCCTCTTCGAAACAATCAATTCTTGCATTTCTGCAGCAATTGCATTACTTTCAATAGAAGATTTCTGCAAAACAGCATCAAATTTAACTGTTTCATCTATATCTTTCGTAGAAAGATAATCCAGAACAACACGATTATCACGATGAATATTCAATAGCATAGTGTTTAGAATTTGTGTAGTTGGATCAGATTCTAGAAGAACATTCTCAATATTCGAATTAGCATAAAAAAAGACCAAGGTAATACCTAAAATAATAACTCCAAAAATAACACTAATGACAAATATCTCTCTCGTAGCCCTATCTTTCAAATACATATAATATACCTAATTTTAACTATTTTTTAAGTGTTTACGTAAACACTGAATTTCAAAACATACCTAGAACAAACCCTTATAAAGCAAAAAGCACAAATAAAACCATGCAAGTAGAAAAAGGAAACACAATAAAAGTTGAATATACTGGAAGCTTCAAAGATGGAGAAGTGTTCGATTCATCAGAAGAACACGGACAACCATTAGAATTCGAAGCTGGAGCCGGAGAAGTCGTAGACGGATTTGACGAAGCAGTAATCGGAATGAAAGTAGACGAAGAAAAAACAGTAACAATTACACCAGATAAAGCATACGGAATGCCAACAGACGAAGCAATCCAGCAAGTCCCAAAAAACGTAATCCCATTCGAAATCGAAGAAGGCATGGAAATTGAAGTTCCATTAGAAGACAATGAATCAATCCCAGGCTTAATTACAAAAATCGAAGGCGACATGATCACAATCGACATGAATCATCCTTTGGCAGGCGAAACACTAGTATTCAAGATCAAATTAGTCGAGATTAAATAAAACGGCTTGCCCGAACAATATTCTATTAATATGTTTTAACAGTCACTTGTTGCTGTTCAAAACCCTATGATTTATGAAATAAATCTAATTTTGGCCAACCTTTTCATAAAAGGTTGATGACATTGTCATCCTTTGGCAGGCGAAACACTAGTATTCAAGATCAAATTAGTCGAGATTAAATAAAACGGCTTGCCCGAACAATATTCTATTAATATGTTTTAACAGTCACTTGTTGCTGTTCAAAACCCTATGATTTATGAAATAAATCTAATTTTGGCCAACCTTTTCATAAAAGGTTGATGACATTGTCATCCTTTGGCAGGCGAAACACTAGTATTCAAGATCAAATTAGTCGAGATTAAATAAAACGGCTTGCCCGAACAATATTCTATTAATATAAAATTTAAGAATCCAGTTAATTCAATACAGTTTCTTCCAAAGAAGCATCTTTTGTCGATTCCTTAAGGGTTAGAAAACGCGAATGATCAGGGTCATGAAAATCACTAGTTAAAGAGTAAGCCAAGGTTGCAACTTTTATGTTATTATTAGCTATTTTAGAACCTTCAAAATATGTTTCTTGAATTATTGTTCCTCTATTATGATCTGATTTTGAATAGATAACCGTCATAGAACCTTTTTCGTAGTTCTTAAAAATTTTGGGATCCTTAGTAGATCCAAGATGAATAATTTCTCCATCCTCAGGAGATGCATAAAAAAGTACACTCGCTTCATAATTATTCTTATTCTCAGGAGAATCTAATATCTACCCTCCTAATGAAGCTTGATCAAGGGATTTTCCCTTAACGCCTCGTAGCATTCGTAAATTATCAACTATTATTGGATTCATAATTTTTCTAAGAAATCCCCCTTTATAAACCTTTTTACATGTAACTACTCCGCAATAGTATATAGAGGTAAAACCAACTCATTTTTAAATCAAATCCCCCTATAAATAGCATACAATGACATCTCCCAACTTCAGAAAACACACCCTATTAACCGGAAAAGAAATAACCGCCGGAAGAGATTCCTCTCAAAACGACCTACTCGTAAGCCAATCTAAGCGAAACGATATATTACTCCATACCAAGGCTCCAGGTAGCCCATTTGTAAACCTAGGAGAAAACCCAACCCGTGAAGAAATAGACGAAGCAGCCATCCTCTGTGCCTCAAAAAGCCAAGAATTCCGAGACAAAGGTGGAAACGTCAAAGTCAACAGCTTCCTAAAGAACGACACCTATAAAGAACGTTCAATGCCATCCGGAACATGGGGAGTAAAAAAATACCTCTCAGAAATAAAAGTCAATAAACTCGATATCTTACGATTCCAACAAGATGCTAAAATGGAATAACGGCTTGCCCGAACAAGCTTAAAATATATTCGTTTTAACAGTCACTTTGTTGCTGTTCAAAACCTCAATGATCTCCTCTGAGATCATATTCTTTTGCCAACTTTTCTTGTTACGAAAAAGTTGAGCCTTCCCATGGGGAGTAAAAAAGTACATTGCAGAAATAAAGGTCAATAAATTAGATATTCTACGATTCCAAGAAGACGCCAAGATGGATTGATTTACCAATCATCAAAAGAAGAGTCAATTCCACCTCGAGATTGCCTATTACTCTCTCCTTCTTGCCTCAATTTCCTCACTTTTTGACTCAAAACCGCCGCATCATACCAAGTAAAAGAAAGATCCTTATCGGAAGCATATGTACCAAGCGTGTGCAAAAGACTTGCAGCCGAATCCTCATCATACATGAATACATACCTCTCCGAATCCTTAACGAGCGCCAAGACATTCATTGATTCATAAACCATATAAGAAAAGAAGAAATATAATTTATAAAGATACCCAAACCATTAAAAAAATAACTCTCCTAGTTATTCCATGAAACTCTTAATAACTATAGTAATCCTATTAGCATTTGCAACAGGAATCCTCTTCGCCATATGGGACACCCAAGACGAAATCTCCCCACAAGACCAAATCATAATAAATCAAACAATCCAAGAAACACAAAATACCACAAGACCACAGAATCCAAATGCGGACCAATACCCAGAAATAAACGAACCCCACTGGGGACACATGCCCGTAACATATCAATTCAAAAGCGATTGCATACCACGACTCGAAGATTTGATGAAAAAAGGGTTTGACTCAATCCAAACAGAAACAGCCCAAGTAGTACAATTCGAAGAAGTGGCACAAAACCCAGACATAGAAATATACTGCCTCGAAAAAGAAGGCGCCTACATCGGAGAAACAACCCTCGCAAATGCCCAAACAAAACGAGACGGAAAAAACCCAAACCTCATAAAATCAGCCCGAATAAACGTATTCAACCAAGGAATGGTTTGCTCAACAGGTTACCCAGCCCTCGAAGTCCATGAAATACTCCATAGCTTCGGATTCGAACACTCCCCACTCCTAAAATCAGTCATGAGCAGATACTCCAGCGAATCATCAAAAAGTTGCGACATAACAAAAATAGATCAACCCTACATAACCTGCATGCAATATATCTACACAAATGGCTCAACATCAGACGACTGCGCTGAAGTAAAAAAGAACACAATAACAATCGCGCAGAAAGATCAAGCAGAAATCGAATACAGCTGCCAAGAAGGCTGGTACAAATCAACCGATGAAAGTTACTGCTGCCCTGAGCCTGGGATGCGAGTCGAAGACGGTTTCTGTGTAGAAAACTAGCAGATAAAAATAATATGGAAAATGTAAAAGAAGATAAAGTCTCAAAAGAAGATAACAGGAAGATAAAACTTGCTGAAGAAGATATTAGAAAGGGTAGACTATTTACTCACGAACAAGTAAAGCAAGAATTAGGATTATAATATACTAAATCTATTCCTTCAAAAACACAACCAATCCCTCATTACTATATTCCTCCGAATAAGAATATCCCATCGAATGACTAAACTTCTCCAAAACACCCCGATCCAAAGAATCAAACCCAACCAAATACCTCACCAACTCCCCCTTCAGCATCTTTGAATCATGACCAACATTCTTAAGTTTCGAATCAACAACTTTCCCAAACATCACCCTAACAACATTAGCATCACCAAAGTCAACAACCTTCCGATGAGCCTCAGGCAATACATCAATAACAAATTTTTCTGAAAATAAATCACCCCAATATGTACCCAAATGCTTTCTCCAATATTTCTCTACATTAAAATCCCCAAACTTAGCGTTTATTTTTAGCTTATAGTTAGTAATTAAATCATTCACCCTCAAAATCCCATATTTCCCATCAATAAATACAACAGAAGAATCAAAATTCTTCTTATCCTCCAAATGAAGATAGTCAATTGCAGTAAACATAACCCCTGAGAATCGACAAATCGCCGCCATAACCCCAGAATCTCTCAAAGTAACCTCCTTGGCAGCCTCAAGCGCCTTACACTTAACCCCAAAAAGCTTCTGCAAATCAAGGTCACTAGCAGTAGAAACATATGAGCGCAATTGGGAAAAAAGTTCATTCCTCCTCGCGCTCAACCTATTATCAGCAAATTCTTCAGAAAAATTAAGTCCACCCAAAACCTTCCCCTCAGACGGAGGCAATAATAATACATAATTCACCATATAACATAACAACAATAGACAAATAAAAACCTACCTAACGGCTCGATATCAATCTAAATGAATATCGATAACTTTAGATATCAATTGATACCGTATTAGGCCAATAAAACAGTATTATAACAATATATTTTACATTAATCCAATAAAGCAGATAAAACATTAGCATATACCGTCTCAGGATTACTATTCGCATCAATAGAATAAAAACGACCATCAAGTTTTCCTGATAAATAATCTATTCCCGGAACAGTCTCAGAATCATATGTTTCTTGTCGCCCTCTTATAATATCAATATCTAAATCATCATGACGAGCAGAATCTCCAGCAAGTTTCCCCCGACTGATAGCTCTCTCAATAGCCATTTCCGGTTGTAATTCAAGATAAATAGCTCTATCAATAGAAGAAGCAAAGGATTCATAAAAAGCTTCAGCCTGAGGTCCATTACGTGGAAATCCATCAAGATAAACATCTAAAATATCAACATCACTATCACCTGAGATACCATACAAATAATCTCTAAACAAAGGAATAGTTACATCATTAGTAACAAGTCCCTTACCCGACATAGCATTAAATTGTTTTGTGCCCAAAGATTCTTTTAAGAGAGCACTCATTTCAATAACCATATGATCAGAATTGTACCCAGTATCTTCATTCATCAATTTCTCAATAACTGTCCCCTTACCACATCCAGGACGACCAAAAATAGGTATCAATCCAATTCGTTCATCAAGTGACCTTTGATTGTGGGTAATGTCTATAGCCATATAAAATGATTATACAAAAACCATTTTTAAAGATTTCTAATATGTAGAATACGTATAAAGCAAAGATAGATCTATATAAAGAAATAAAAATAATAGATAAATCAAGAATTAACTATAAGTAATAGTCTCAACAACTTTCTTAACAGGCTTAGCTTTCGCAGCCTTTTTAGCAGTTGTCTTTTTCTTCGATGCAGATATCTTTTTCTTAGCAGGTGCTCTTTTCTTAGCTACAACCTTTTTAGCAGCAACCGGTTTCTTTACCATTTGCGTCTTTAAGTCTCGTAGCTCAGTAGCCAACTGATCGTGACTAGCTAAGATTTGTCCAATTGCGTCTTGAATATGTGCATAAGAATCATTTAACATTAAGATATCTTTCTTAACGTAACTAAAACTTGCGCTAACATTCTTCTCTAATTGAGCGGTTGTTTTTTCCATGAATAAACAGTGTCACTTCTATTTATAAGCTTTTTGTTTTTTGTCATTATATAATTACGAAGATACCCTATGACCATCTTTAACAATAAGTCTTCCATCCGCATATAAGTCTCCACCAGTACGACTTCCCCCAATATGCTTAGACTCTGAAGATAAATAAATAGCTCCACCTTTAATATGTGAACCTAGATGTGAAGGAGATTTGCCACCAACATCAATAACGCCTCCTCCCATATGATTTCCTAGTAATTTTCCTGCATCCCCTTCAATATAAAGAAAACCAGATTCCATACCTTGACCAGAATATTGACCAGCATTCCCATCCACATAAATAATCTTATCATTATTATCACAACCCAAACAACCATAAGGATTTTCCATTCCTTTAGTTGGAATATGAATAACTTCATTAGTCGGGTCAAGACAATGGAGAATCGAGTATCCAATAAACCGTCCAGCTCTCGTTGCAAACAATTCACTTACAACTCTAGGCTGTAAAGAATAGGCTAAATCAGTAATATCATCAGGAGAACATCTAATATTAGAGAGCAGAGATCCATTTGCAATATTCGAGAGATTCTTTTCACTTGAATCATCACAATAAATATTTGCTTGAATAAATAACTCATCCTTATGTGTAACCATTACCAGAAAAACAAGTTGTACCTTATAAACAAAATGACAATAAAATGTGTATATAGAAATAGCCCAATAAGAGTATTTAAAAGGAAAAAGACGGTGAAGAATTTATGGCAATGACCTACATACCTAATCCCGTACTCACTATGAGAAAAAAGGTCAGAGGAATAACAATAGACCCAAATTCTGCAAAAGATTTTGATGACGCAATATGGATAGAGGGAACGAGTAAAGCATTAACAATTTATATTTCAATAGCCGATGTTGGGTCCGTAGTACCGAGGTTTTCAACGGAGGATCAATTGGCAATAACTCAAGGATTTACTCATTATAATAAAAACGACGTAAAACATATGTATCCAAAAGACATAGTTCCCAAGTTAAGTCTAATCCCAGGAGAGAACCGTCCAACTATATCTGTGATTGCAACTTTAGATAAAAATACACAGATAACAAAAGCAAGTGTACATAAAACATATGTACGTTCAGAAAGACAATACACATATGTCCAAGCAGAAGACTCGATTAACGCAGGTAATAAATTCAACCTACAGACAGCATACGAAATTGCTAAAAAATTGTTTAATAAAAGGAGAGATCAAGGAGCTCTTACTTTTCTCAATGAAGAAGTAAATACGACACATAAAGGACGAGATGGGTTATCTGAGAGAATCATTGAAGAGTTTTCAATACTTGCTAACCGAATATTTGCACAAACTCTCAAACAATCAAATACAGGAATATTTAGATATCATAAGGAAATGAAAGATATATCCAGGGAAGATATTATCAAAGAATATAATAAAGGAGATCAAGGGGATATGGGGAATGTATTGCATAGGGGAAGATATCGAGCAGATCCTGATTTTCATTATGGCTTAAAGTTAGATACCTATACTCACTCAACCTCACCAATACGAAGATATGCAGACACCATAAATATGAGATTAATATCAGATATACTTGACGGGAAACCTCCTTCTTATACAAAGTCTGACCTTACTCAAATTGCCGACCATCTAACGCAAGTTGAAGGAAATTTGAAGAGAAGAAAAAATACTCAATCATAACCAAATCAGCGTGATCAAACCAACAATTAATAAATACACACCAAATAACCAGAACATATTTTTCTCAACACTCTTTTCTAAAAGCATCAAGAAAAAGAAACTCGTAATTGCACAAACAAAAAACCCAACCAATATCTCAGTTGAAAATACAACATTCTCAAACTCTAAAATAGTCGCCCCTAAGATCAATGGAATAGACATTAAAAAACTAAAGCGAAACGCCTCAACCCTTGACAATCCAGCAAAAATACCAAAAGAAATAGTCGTACCACTTCGGCTCACACCAGGAAATAACGCCGCCACTTGAGCAACACCAATAGCCAAACTTTTCTTCCAGTCCAATTTCTGTTTCCCAGGCTCAAACCCATGAGTCACAAAAAGCATAATTGCCGTTCCAATAAAAGCTAACCCAATAAAAATCGTTGAAGAAAAAACTCCCTTAACCATATCACGAAAAAACAAACCAAACAAACCAGCCGGCAAAATCCCGATTAAAACATATAACCACATTTTTTCATATCCCTTTTCAATAGTCACTAGCTTCCAAATCTCTCGTCTCGTATAAATCACAATAGCAAGCAAAGACGCAAGATGCAAAACAACATAATAAAACACATTAACATCATTAAACAAATTCCCAAAAAGAGCCAAATGCCCAGAAGAAGAAATCGGCAAAAACTCACTAGCCGCTTGCAATAACGCCAAAAAGATATGTTTTATCATAAATATCAAGGAAAATTAAGCTATATAAAATCATCGAAAGTAAGAAGTAGATTTAAGAAAAAAAAACAGTACTAAATTAGATGTTAAATCACATTGAAGAAAGAATGAGTAACCTTGAAGAAAAAGTTGCAAATATCTCAGAATTAAACGATTTAGTGGGCAAGGGAAAGACCTCTCAAGTTGACATAGAATCTTCTCTAAATCAATATGAGATGATGTGCCAACTATACGCACTTTCACAAGTTAGAGACATATTCCTTGGAGAAGAAGAATCACAGGAAACAAAAGGATATGCCAAAAGTATCACAGATTTTCATCAAAGTTATGCTCAGATCTCTTGCAGGTCTTATTGCTTGAAATACAATCCAATAATCTCATCAGTTGATCAAATAAAATAGTAGCTCAAGATTAAAGAATATGGCCCATCTCATTCCCCAGGTAACCAACCACATATCCAAGCCCATACAACACAGGAGAAGAAACAAGCCCAATAGTTCCATTGATGGAGGTATTAGCCAAATAATCCGGTTCACGCCCTAGAGATTCACTTGTAAGTATTCCAGCGGCAGAACCACCAGTAACACTCGCAGCTAATAAAGGTAAGAAAGTTCGAGAAATATCAGATTCTATCCCTCGAGAAGAAGTATATCCTTCATAAGATCCCCCAAGCAAAGACGCAACCAATGGGAGTGTGACACAAGCTATTGCTGTACAAGCCAATCCAACAGATCCATTAGGGTTAGGTTCCATAAAGTATTCACAAAAAATCCACTTAAAAACCTACTCATATCGATAAAACTCAACCAACTTCCCGCTCAAATCCCAAACATACAAAGAATCCCCACCATCATTAAAAATATTCTGATAGGTAAATTCATTCTCTCCAATACTCAATACCTCATTATAAATATGAGTCGCATCATCCTTAATAACAACCTTAACCCCAACCCCACAAGAATTATCCAAAACTAACTTCTCAGTCTCATTCCCCACATCATAGTAATCAAGAGTAACCAAACCAACACAATCAGAAAACTCAGATTCTTCCCAAATTCCAATATTCCCTTCATGTGCCCGAGCCTCAGCACCCGCCAATTCAGAGTAATATTCATCATGATCATAATAATACAAATGAGCAGCCCCGCGCTCCAAAATCAGCGCGTTAATATTCTCCCCATCCACAAACAAATACCCCAAAATTCGACCATACCTATCCCGACCAAAATGGACAAGGCCAACATCCTCATCCATTACCCGATCCCGCAACAAGTCAGCCCCCAACTCAGATAAAGCAAAACCCTTCTCCGGAGTATTAATCCCCAAAAGACGAACCTTCTCTCCATTCGAGAGTTCAACCGTATCACCATCAACAATCCGCGAAACATGAACAATCTCTGAGGCTGCCTGAGTTGAAATCGAGTAATACCAAACTCCCCCTGCTAGGAAAATAAAGATCAAAATCATCGCTTTTAGCCTCATAATAGGCATAAAGATCGTAAGGTTTAAAAGGGTAATTTTTATTGATAAGGAATGAACAAAGTAAGAATCAAATTACAGAGTGTAGAGATCGAAAAACTCAACGAGGTTATCGACCGTATTAAGGAAATAGCCAAAGGTGTAGGCATTCCAATTTCTGGCCCAATCCCATTACCAACAAAGCGATTAAAAGTTACAACTCGAAAATCACCCTGTGGCGATGGAACAGCAACCTTTGACCGATTCGAAATGAGAATTCATAAACGATTAGTTGACATCCCAGCAAACGATCGAGTACTACACTCGATCATGCGAATCTCAATCCCAAGAACAGTAAAAATCAAGATCGAAATGATCGATTAATTATTCACCTATTTCTCTTAAAATAAAAAATCAAATTCCATAACACCCTAATCCATATCTATAAAAATCTATTATACCCCTTTAATATAATGAAAAAGAGCCAATCACTTCTCTCACTTATCCCATTAATTTCCCTCGCGATAATCTTCATAGCAGTATCATTTCTTATCCAAACAAACCTAGAGAGCATCCAATCCCAAATAACGAGCCCAACAACCGGAATACTAATCTACATAATAATAACAATTATAGCCATCGTATTCGCCCCAATATCTTCACTTCCCCTAATCGCAGTTGCAGCAAATCTCTGGGGAGTCACAGTTGCCGCAATCGCTTCAATAATCGGATGGACAATCGGCTCAGTAATCGTATTCTATCTCTGTCGAGCATTTGGTATTGGTTTAATAGAAAAATATATTCCCATTAAACATTTTTACCTAATCGAAAAAAGGTTATCCAACGAGAATACTTTCTTTGCATTAATTTTGCTAAGAATGACAATTCCCGTAGATATCTTATCCTATGCCCTATCACTCTTAACAAAAATTAGTTTCAAAACGTACTTATTAACCACAATAATCGGCGTAACCCCATTCGCATTCATTTATGCATATCTTGGAGTGTCACCATTGTGGATCCAAGTAGTTTCATGGATAGCAATAATTATAATAGTAGTAATAGGATATAAAAGGAAGGGAACAAAAAAATGAATTACATAAATGTCTACTCCGTTTCACTCGTCCTCCTAGTGGGAATTCTATTCAATTGGTGGATTATCGATTATCTGTTCGAAAGAAAACTACGAAAACAAAAAAAAGTCCAGCGAGATTTAGCAAAAAACCATTAAAAAACCATTAACACAACAAATCCTTAAAAAAGCCTAATCCTAACTCACTACATGGAAGAGAGTGATACCCCAAGATTTAATGATATTTCTGGTGCAACAACCTATCAAGTAAACGAAGAAACTACAATAACTCACACACCAGAATTACCAAAAAACTTCCCCTTAAAATCAGTCGACAACAATCTCAAAACCGCCGACAAAATAAAAGTAAACCTATCCCCTTCTAGTCTAAACACCTATTTTCAATCTCCTCTACTTTTCTACCTAAAATACATAGCAAAAGTACCTGATGACACCGAAGTTCCAAAATGCTACGGCTTATCAGGTTCAATAGTTCACGATTGCCTAGAACACTATGCCCAAAAAAAGATAGACCGTGACGGAGCCTTAATGAAATTCTTGCAAGATTGGTTAGGACAAGATATAGAAGGTCATCCAGACGTAAAAGGATATCCGTTAAACAAAGAAGTGTATCTTAAAGCCCTTTTAAATGGCCTTCAGATAGTCGATGATCATGAGAACCATATAGCAGAAGAAATAATCTCATTCCCCCTTCACGAGACAGAAACACATAAAATCGGAATAAAAGGAATCGTTGACCTTCAAGCAAACCCTAAAGGAGACGACGACCTCTTAATAATCGACTATAAAACATCAAATTCAGTAAACACCGGCGAAGAGTTCAAACGCCAAGCATTATTCTATACAATGCTTATCCACAAAAAGAAAGACATTATCCCAAAAAAATCCATATTCCATTACCTCAAACTAGACAAGAAAAAGGAATACGAATTTACCATCCAAGACATAGAAGCATTCAAGGAAGAACTCCAAGCAACCGCCGAAGAAATCGCAGATTATGGAAACGAAATAGGCAACTTCCCGATAGGAAAAATCGACGACCTCTTTAACTCAAAAAAGAGAGCTTGTAAGGCAGAAGTCAAGCGAAGAGACAAAGAAAAGAATGAACTAAGTGGATATTTCTAGCACAACAATTCTTAAAAGTAAAATAGAACAAACAGTAAACATGAAAGATAGCAACCTGTATAACCCAATCATAATCACTTTCGACGGAACATCCGCATCAGGGAAAGGAACATTAGTCAAAGGACTCCAAAAGAAATTAAATAACTCAAGATACAAGACTCTAGACGCCGGCCTAATGTATCGAGCATTAACCCATCACTATCAACAACACACAAATGCTGAGAAATTACAGCAAGAACATGAAGGTGATTTGTTTGATTTTTTAAATGACACTATATCAATTCAATACAACGGAAAGAACATAAGAGTGAATGATGAAATAATAGATGAAAAGGATTTACGAGGTCCTGATATTGATCCTTTTGTTGGGAAATATGCAAGTCTTGATGCTGTAAAGACATACATTGTTGATCAACAGAAAAAAGCAGTCCAAGAACATCCAGAAAATGGATGGATACTTGACGGGAGATGTATGGGAAGCGCAGTCGCACCACAGGCACAAGCTAAGTTTTATACTGATGCCCCATTACAAGTCAGAGCAACACGAAGACATAACGATTACATAAGATCCGGAAAAAGAGATTTTTCAACAAAACAAATAGAATTAGATCTTGAGAGAAGAGATGAACTAGATAAAAACACAATAATTGCACCCCTCATACGACCAAATGATGCAATAGATATTAACACATATGAAAATAGCCCCGAAACAGGACTTCATCATGTCCTCGAACACGTATATCATAAAATAGCAGAAGCAGGAAAATTACAAGATTCCTAAGCTCTAAAACACATTAAATACAACATACCAAATCAAATAATTAGTAATATTCAATACATTAACAAGTACCAATGCAACCCGACTCCATCGTTTCTTAATAAATCTGAATAAATAGACAGAACATGCAATCACTAGTGCAGTCTCAAATAAGGAAAACAATACCCCATGATGCGCAGGATCCCAATATGAAACTGGTGAAATAAATTTCCACATAGTAAAAGGATAAAAATGAGCATGCCCATCAATTTGATGTACAAAAAAATCTCCAGCAAAATGAAGAAGATTAGCCAATCCAAAAGCAAGCAATCCTCGTTTCTGATAGTAATAAGCTAGTAAGCAAATAATAAGAAAAATCGGAATCGAATTAAACAAATCAAAAAACACATGCCATGAAGGGGTAAAATATAATTCATTCCAAATCTGTTGCTGGGGAGCCCCAACAATAAACGCATAATAAATGAAGAAAATAAACATTGGTACATCCGGTAAAATAGATCCCAAAACAACCAAAGAATTGAAATGTTTTATCGAATCAGCATTAGTAAAAAACTTCCGCATAATTGCTAGATTCATAATCGCATGACTTTGAGTATTCATTAAGTAAAGTATACACTAATATATTTAATCCTTAATTATCCAACTCTGCTAATTCAGTATATAACTTCTTCTGAGCACGACTTAATTTTTCAGGCGTCTTCGCAAGAATCGTCACAAATATGTCACCCACATGGCTCGGATCATTAACATAAGGCACTCCTCTTCCCTTTAGACGCAAAGTTAGTCCAGATTGCGTACCTTTCTTAATTTTAACTTTCACTTCCTCTGAAGTTAAAGTCGGTACAGATACTTCACCACCCAATGCCGCCTTTGAAAAACTAATAGGTAAGTCCATATACAAATCAATACCATCTCGTTTGAAGATCTTATGAGGTTTAACATGGACCTCCAAGAACAAATCACCAGAAGGACCATCCTTAATAGAATGCCCAGCATCAGGAATCTTCATAGTTTGTCCATCATCAATACCCTTAGGAATCTTAACTGTAACTTTTTCATTACTTGCATACACTCCATTACCTCGACAAGTTGAACATTTATTCTTAGCCGATTTCCCAGCCCCAGCACACACATCACATTCAATAACCTGTCTCATCATCCCAAAAGGAGTACGAGCATTAACCTCAATTTTACCATGCCCAGCACATTTTGTACAAGTATCCATAACACCATCCCTCGAACCAGTAGCATCACAAGTATCACAAGGAATATTCTTTTTCACACGAATCTCTTTCTCAACTCCAAAAGCAGCTTCAGTAAACTCAATAGTAACACGATATTGTAAATCCTCTCCAACTCGCCTCTCAGCCCTTCCACCGCCTCGCCCAAAGCCACCTCCACCGCCAAATATATTTTGCAAGATATCATCAAAGCCACCATTACCTCCACCACCAGAATATCCACCTGAGTATCCTCCACCTCGACCACCAGAAGACCCATTCCCTCCGCCAGCATCATATCGGCTCTTTTTGGTTGGATCACTAAGAGTAGTAAATGCTTCATTTATCGATTTGAATTTTTCCTCAAATTCAGCCTTTTTTCCATCTTCAACTTTATCAGGATGATATTTGAGTACCAACTTTTTATACGCCTTCTTAATATCCTCTACAGAATCACTTTTCTGCACGCCTAGTACTTCATAAAAATCTTGTGCCATAGTATATCACTTAGAATATTTCTTTATAAATTATACGAAAGACCTATTCTTTCTTTTTTTCAGACTCATCATCAGATGATTCTTCTTTTTTCTCTTCAGTAGTAGCTTCTTCTGTCTTATCATCAGTTTCTTCCTTATCTTTTTCTGATTCTTCTACAACTTCAGCATCAACAACATCATCCTTCTTCTCAGCACCATCAGCTTGTTCTTTAGCAGTTTGTTCATAAATCTTCATACCAAGTTCTTGAGAAGCAGTTTTAACAGCCTCTAACTTAGCTTTAATGTCTTCAGAACTACCTGTTTCCAAAATAGCCTTTAATCCATCAATCTCTGCCTTAATCTTAGCAATAGTATCGGCATCAACCTTATCCTTGTGTTCATCAAGCATTTTTTCAGTAGAATACACTAAAGATTCCGCTTCATTCTTAGCCATAATAGAATCTCTCTTCTTTTCATCCTCTGCCTTATGTTTCTCAGCATCCTTAAGCATCTTTTCAATTTCTTGATCAGTCAAAGATCCACCAGTAACTGTAATTTTTTGCTCGATTCCAGTACCTAAATCTTTAGCAGAAACATTAACAATACCATTAGTATCAATATCAAAAGTAACTTCAACTTGAGGAACACCTCGAGGAGCAGGTGGAATACCTGTTAAATCAAACTTACCCAATGACTTATTATCAGCAGCCATTTCTCGCTCACCCTGTAAAACATTAATAGTAACAGCTTGTTGTCCATCTTCAGTTGTAGAGAATACTTCACTCTTCTTTGTCGGAATAGTTGTATTTCGCTCAATTAAACCAACTCTAATACCACCAGCAGTTTCAATACCTAAAGTTAAAGGTGTAACATCCAATAATAAAATATCCTTAACATCACCACTAATAATTCCACCTTGAATAGCAGCACCCAAAGAAACAGCTTCATCAGGATTTACAGATTTGTCAGGTGATAATCCAGTAATATCAGTAACAATCTCAGCAACTTTAGGAATTCTTGTACTTCCACCAACTAAAATAACCTTATCAATCTTAGGATTCTTAGCATCTTTAATAGCTTGCTCTGTTGGCTTCTTTAATTTCTCAAAAATATCAGCACATAATTGCTCAAACTTAGACCGACTTAAGCTAACATCCAAGTGTTTTGGTCCATCAGCTCCAGCAGATAAATACGGAATAGTAATCTTTGTTTGTTGAGATGAAGAAAGCTCAATCTTAGCTTTTTCAGCAGCTTCTCGCAATCGTTGTAAACCAATTAAATCATTAGCTAAATCAACACCTGAGTCTTTCTTAAATTCAGTAACCAAAAAGTTGATCAAAATTTCATCAATATCATCTCCACCCAAGTTATTATCCCCACTAGTAGATTTAACCTCAAAGATTCCTCCACCTAATTCTAAAATAGAGACATCAAAAGTACCACCACCAAAATCAAATACCAAAATAGTATGATCATCACCCTTATCAATACCATAAGCCAAAGCCGCCGCAGTAGGTTCGTTAATAATTCGCTTAACATTCAATCCAGCGATTTTACCAGCATCCTTAGTAGCATTTCGTTGAGCATCACCAAAATAAGCAGGAACAGTAATAACAGCATCAGTAACCGGTTGCCCAAGATATTCCTCAGCATCCTTCTTTAACTTTTGTAAAATCATAGCAGAAATTTGCTCAGGAGAATATTCTTTCCCGTCAACAGTAGTCATAGACTTAGTACCCATTAATCGTTTAATACTTCTAATAGTATTTTTAGGACTAGCAGCAGCACCTCGCTTAGCAACATCACCAACCAAAATTTCATCTCCATTAATAGAGACTACACTAGGCATTGTATTGTTTCCTTCAGCGTTAGGAATAATCTTAGGCTTACCACCTTCCAAAACACTTACAGCAGAGAACGTCGTCCCTAAATCAATTCCAATAGTTTTACTCATCTTGTTTCTCCATATTCTTACTTATCTTAACTTTCGCTGCCCTTAAAAGCCTTTCGTTTAACATATAGCCTTTTTGGAAAACTTCAAGGATAACACCATCCTCTTCACCCTCTTCCTGACTCAAAACCTCGTGAATATTTGGATTGAAAACTCCATCAGTAGCGATCTCAGTCATTCCTTGTTTCTTCAAAGTCCGAAGCAAAGAATCATGAATCATTTTTACGCC
>JBNMFJ010000006.1:0-21354 GCA_051269935.1 Patescibacteria group bacterium
AAATTTGCTCCCTTATTAGTAATCAAGTCAAAAAGTGGTTTCAAAGAAGAAACAATCTCAGCGATCCCAGAGGAGACATCTGCACCCTCCAACACTAAAATATTTTCACGCCAACCACTCAATACCTCCAAGAATCTCTCCAGGTATACATTAGATATATCATCAATAAAAACACCCTGAGGTAACCTCTCAAGAACCCCACCATAAGTTTCACAATCTAATATCTGAACAATATCATACCTCTCCAAATCAGACAAATCATTTTCATTAAATAATAGCTTAACAGGACAATCCATCTTTTGCAATTCAGTGAACGTATGTTCATCCTCCGTCACAACAACAATATCATACTGCGGACTCCAGTCCTTCCGAGGCTTCTTCAAGAGAGTCAAAAACGAAGAATCTTTCCCAACCGGCAATGAACGAAAAAAATTTTGCCTCACCTCAATATCCGAGAAATCAGAAAGAAAAGAAAAATGATGCCATAAGTTTGTTGTCTCACTAAATACAAAACGAGTAGAAAGCTTATTCAAAACTTTAGTAAATATAGCCTTCGCGTCATTCGTCTTAAAAATAGAATCAGCCCCTCTACGAATCGATGTCTTACCTGACTCAAAAGGACTAAGTTCATACTGACTAATAAAATCTAATAATTCACCTTGCATACTAACAAGCCAAAAAAAAAGTTTATAAAAATAGTTATGTTCAAAAGATATTTTCACTTATCCCAGCCAATCTTACCAACAAAACTCAAAGTACCACACAACACACTACCCCAAACCATATCTACAATAACCACAATCAGAGGATAGCCCTCAATAACAGCTAAATTAGTCAAATCATACACACCATACAAAACAAAGCCAAACAAAGCACCCAACGAAAACGCTCTACCCCTAGAAGTCACATACGGATTCGCCAACACAAAAATAACAATCCCCACAGAAATCAACAAATACACCAATAAAGCAGCAACCAAATTAACATTCGTTGCATATAAACTACCCAAAGCAGAAGTATAAAAATCATTTGCAACAACACTCAACCATAACAAATCAATAACCAAGCCCACAGCTAGAATATACAAAAATGCCCTAGTACTCCACACACAAACCTTCTTCATACCATAATTAAGAAAACAGACTATAAAAAACTAATTATCTTTCGGTTTAAATTCCAAAATCAAATGGGAAATCCTAACACATTCATCAACATACTTCACAATAGGATCAACCTTTTCCTTCTCATCCTCAGGTAAAGATAAAGCTATAAACCGATTCTTAACCTTCTCAAAAGCAGCCAAAGATTTTTTTACCAAAGCAGAACTCCCCTCACCATCAGATTCTATATACGTCAAAAGATGACCCGCTAAATTAGAATCCACAGTAATCAAGTCACCAATTACCGTATCAACCTCCTCCGATTCAAAAGTAAAATCAGGAGTATCAACATTCTCAAACTCTTCCCATAACATATCCAAATCCATATAAGAACCCCTCAAATACACTATATAAATATAAGTAAAATACAAATGATCCTGGCAGGATTTGAACCTGCGACATCTGGCATTCTTAGAGTCTAAGAATAATCCGCATCTCGTGATACAGACTCCTATAAGACCAGCACTCTGACCAGACTGAGCTACAGGATCATTATACTTATTAGATAAATTCAAGGCTTTTAAAGATTATTATTTAAAGAAATATATCTCACCCAAAAAACTCTACCCAAAAAAACCGTAAAAGCCAGGCATTAGCCAAAATAAAATTCAAAAGAACCAATAATACAACTAAGCCAATAGCACTCTTTAAGAAAAAAGAAAACCAACTAAACTTCTTCTTTTTCTTGGAAGGAAAAACTCCATCAACAACCCGATTAATATTAGAACTCATCTCATCCAATTTCTCATCTTTCTTTTCTCTCTCAATATCTGCCAATCGCCTAACTACCATAAAACAACAAGAAGCTCAATCCTTAAAAAGTCTCCTAAATATCTAAATTCATGTTACTCGGACTAGTAGGCAAACCATCATGCGGGAAAAGTACATTCTTCAAATCTGCAACCCTAGCGGATGTATTAATAGCATCGTACCCATTCGCAACAATCGAACCAAACCACGGAATCGGATACGTTCGAGTAGATGCTCTATGCAAAGAACTCAACACAAGATGTAATCCACGAACAGGATTCTGTACAGGAGAAACAAGATTCGTCCCAGTTGAATTAATGGATGTAGCAGGCCTCGTTGAAGGAGCAAGCGAAGGAAAAGGATTAGGAAACCAATTCCTAGATAACCTGACTAACGCCGACGCATTTATTCATATCGTAGACGCATCAGCAACAACAGACAACGAAGGCCAAGAAGGTACAGGTAGTCCAATTGCCGACATCAAAATGTTAGAAAATGAATTAACTCAGTGGTATACCAATCTATTAAAAAAAGTTTGGCAGAAGATGGCAAAGCAATTACAAATGAGTAAAGAAGATGCAAGTAAATCAATTGCCAGACAATTCTCCGGATTAAAGGTAACCGAACACGATGTAAAAACAATCATGATAAGAGAAAAACTCGATGCCGAAAATATTGCAAGCTGGACAAACGACGACCTCAAAAATTTCGCAACAAAATTACGACACCTAACAAAACCAATGATTATCGCAGCAAACAAAATAGACAAATCAGGAGCAAAAGAAAACATAGAAAAAATAAAAGAAGCATTCCCAGACATCATTATAATCCCATGTGCAGCAGACTCTGAACTTTCACTCAGACAAGCTGCAAACGCAGGATTAATAGAATACATCCCGGGTTCAAACACATTCACAGTAAACGAAGACAAAGTAAATGATAAACAAAAAGAAGCATTAGACTCAATCCAAAAAAACGTCCTAGATCAATATGGATCAACAGGGGTACAAGACATACTAGACAAAACAGTATTCGAGCTCCTAAAATACATCGCAATATTCCCCGCCGGAAGCAAACTCGCAGACAGTAAAGGAAACGTATTACCAGATTGCTTCCTCCTACCAAACGAATCAACCGCAATAGATTTCGCCTACCACCTCCACACAGACATCGGAGATAAGTTCATCAAAGCAATAGACGTACGAACGAAAATGCCAGTCGGAAAAGACCACAAACTCAAACACCGAGACGGCATCGAAATCATGACAAGTTAGAAGTTAATCAAACAATTTCTCTCGCATCTTTCGCCTTATTTGATATTCAACTAAAGACTCTAATGGATAATTTTCAATAGTATCTTCAACTTCAGATAACCTATCAGCATCATGCTCCCTAGCAAAATCATCCAAAAAGGAATAAGTACTTCGCTTATATATACTCCTTGGAACCCTATAATATCCAATTGATTCAGAATCAAAAAGTACATTAGCCTTTTCTGCTCCTATTCCTAATAACTTAGCACAATATCCTGAAGTCAAATACCTACCTATCTCAAAATTAGCAAAGAAATCACTTCTTAACATCCAATTCCAAATCACTCAAATCACCCACATCAACTTCACCGTGTTCATCAAGTTCTTCATCCATCTCACCCTCATCCATATCATTCAACAAAGCATAATCATCCTCATTTTTCAAACCCAAATCATCAGTCCCATCAGTCCGAATCTTCGCATTCTGTTTCTCCATATACATAAATACATTCCCATGCTTCGCCCCACGAATCAATGACTCAACCGCCTGCGTCAACGAATCCAAATGATCACTATCAACAATAATCCCAATAGTATTATCCCTCAAAAACAAAGCAGCCCCAGCCAAATTCTCAAACGCCTTTAACACCTTCCCATCAGTACCAATAACCCGACTCCTCACATCCTTCAAATTACTCCGACGAGTATGCGCCTTAATATCAATAAACTCCAAAATAAACTCAGGATCCATAAGCAAAAGCGCATCCTCCAAATCAAACCCAAAATCAATCGCCCTCACAATCATATCAACCATATACTCAACATCCGCCTTTCCCTTAATACTCACACTCCCTCGACCAAACGTGAAATGCACAGCTAACTTTTCCTCAATCCGAGGAACCGCTTTCTTAACCTTAGTCATATTAGCAACAACAATAACCTTAACCATAAAAAGAAGAGCAAAAGTGTCTTTTTAAGATTAATTAAACATAAAAAGACCAAAAAACATCCAAATAAATGGAAGATGACCAACTACAAGTCCAAAGACCAATAATGGAAATGTTCGTCGGAGAAGAAGCATTCACTCAAAACAGAGCAATAAAAGTTGCAAGAAATGGAGACATTTTTTTAGATACCGAATATGGAATAAAGGCCACAGATGAAGAAAATGCTAACACATTAATGAGAAGAACAGGCGTTGGAATTGGAGAATATACATATAGATCATTCTCACCAGATGTCATGGTATCATACTCTCCATTATTAGACATCCAAAGAAATACACTAAGTTTAAACATAGTACCCGTTGGATCAAAAAAAACAAAAACGCAATACCTAGAAGAACTCATACCAGAAGCTATAGAAAATCATTCCCAATTCATGGATCAATTCAATCGCGCAAATCAATTAGCATTAGATATGCCTTATGACCATAACCAACACACTGCAATAATACCCTATTATTTCAACATTGGAATCTCAGACAATCCAAAGAAATTCCAAAGAACCGCCAGATTCAGAAGCGACTTAATGGGCGCACTCAACAATGGAGAATTCGATAAAATTCCTGACTACATCATCTTTATAGATGAAAAAAAAGAACCCCTATCAAACGGTCAAAAAAAAGTACTTCACCAAGTATACGAACAAGCCAAAGAACGTCACCTCATTCAATAATTCTAAACAAATCAAAAAAAACATCACCATTCCAAACACATCACTTACTGTCACTCAAGTGACAGTAACCCCCAACCACCCAGCGCATCTTTTTTTCTTTTTCAGTTTATACCCAGGATAGGTACCACATTGCGGTTAAAAGGAAAAAAAAAGCCCCTTAAACCATTTTGCGTTTATATGAGTTTCAGACAAGGCAGATAAATACGTCGCGTACTTTTCCGTACGTCAGTATTTCTCTAACGCAGTATCAAACCATAAAAACAAAAATTAAAATTCTTCAGAAGAAGTAACAAGCATATCCCGATCTTTCAATTTCTTCACTTCAACCGGCAAAAACTTATACTCAACATCACCCTTAGAATCATCAAACTCCCACGGCTTAATCAAAATAGCATCACCCTCACGCAACCACAACCCACGCCTCTTAGAACCAGGCACACGACAATTACGAGTCTTACCATCCATACAAGAAACATTCATCCTCGAAGCCCCAAGCCTCTGTGTAATGATACCAATAACCTCACCCTGCCTCGGCATCCTAACCCTAAAATGCTTCATCTCATCCGGATTCACAGTTTTCCTATTCGGTAACTTTCCCATAAAATCATATCTCCAAAAGCCTTTATAAATACTACATAGAAAGAAAATCACAACAAAACCAAAGCATACGGTATACCATCAATCGACAAAATACTACCCCGACTAATCAAACCCAAAGAAACGCAAAAATCAACACTCCTCTCCCCAACAATATAAAACGTAGCATCATTACTATTACACGCAATAACCATCTTCTTCAATTCATCAGAAGTAACAATCTCACCATCAAAAAACGGCGTAGACAAATCCATCACCCTCTGCCCTTCCTCCAAGCTCCTTCCCTTAAGCTCAGAATCACAAAGCGCCACCACAAGCCGATAACTCTCATGCAACCTCACATTAAATCCATCTTCCATATCAACTACTAACATAAACTGTTTAAAAACATTAACAAAGACACTTCTAAGAATCCAAACAAGAATTCTTAAATAACAAAAAAAATAAAAAAGTATGAATAATCATTTCAAGGCGACATGCGCGGTGAGAAATTATTATTCATACCAAACAATTAATTTTGCTTTTTATTAGATTAAGACAAGGCATGTTGAGTCGTACGCGTACCCTTCGTACGGTAGATTCAATATAACGCAGTATTAATCAATAAAAACAAAATTAATAAGCTTTAGTAGCAGAACCATCAGCAATCGCCTTCTCAGCATTATCCTTACTCATGATTCGACACATAGTAGTGCCACATTTACACTTACCCTTAGCCATATAACCGCCCTTAGCAGTCATATTAACTGCTGGGTCAGCCATCTCATTCTTAGCCTTACATTTTACACAATATCCTTCCATTTTTTTTCTCCTCCAATTTAATTACATTAATTACGTATCAAAAACCTAAATTTTCAACACTTACTATAATTTATGAACTTGTTTCTTCTCCCCGCAAGCAAGACAACGCATAGTAATCTTACCTCCTTCTTCAACAAGTTCAGTATCAGGTTTTCGGCATTTACTACATAAAACAAATGCCTGTACATATTTCATAATTTTCTCATTAACAGCAGCACTCCCAAGCTTCCGACTAAAAAGCAATCGATCATTCTGCATCTCAGTCGAAGATGCCAATTCCTTAGATAAATATTTAGACAGATGAAGCGGGTCACGACGTAAATAACTAGCAATAACTAAAAAATTTGCTAACACAGTCTTCGTACCCAAATGGTGTCCCTTAATCTTTGGAACAAGAAATCGCTCATCTTTTTTCTCTAAATGAAGCTCAACAGTATCATAGGCAGAATCTAACATTTGTTCATAATTCATAAAATACCAAGCAAAGAAGTCTTTTTAAGGGTTTATACAATATTTTACACAGGAACAAAAGCAAAAAGCTTAAAAAGCATTACTCCCTAAAAATTCTAATATAAATTCTTTGAATTAATAAAATGGACGAAGATCTCAAAAATAATATACTAAAAACAGGAACAAGCCTAGTCGGAATCACATGTAAAGACGGAGTTGTAATGGCCGGAGACCGAAAGGCAACCGTAGGCGGAAGTATAGTAATGGAAAAGAACGCTAAAAAGGTTGTCAAAATAAATGACTACCTAGTTGTCTCAGGAACAGGTGTATCCTCAGACATAGATCTAGCAAGAAAATTAATCAAGGCAGAACTTAAGCTAAAAAGCCTACGAGACAAAGCACGACCAACAATCTCAGAAGCAGCAAATCTAATAGCAATGATGCTCTACAACAAAATCAGACAACCAGCAATGATTCCCTTTATGGCAGGATTAATGGTTGGAGGATTCGATGAAGACGGTTCAACAGAACTATACAGCATTGAGCCTGCAGGAAGCGTAAATAAGATCAGAGACTTCGACGCAAACTTTTCATCAGGAATGCCATATATCCTAGGAATGATGGAAGCAAATTACAAAGAAGGAATCTCAGTAGAAGAAGGAATCAAATTAGCAGCCCAAGCAATCAAAGCAGCAACCGAACGAGATACAGCATCCGGTTACGGAGTAGACATATTTACAATTACAAAAGAAGGGATAAAACAAGTATCCGCACAAAAGGGCGAATGGAAATACGCTGAAGAATAAACACTCTTTATTCTTACATTATCCTTACAGAACAATATTATGGCAAACATCTTAGAAACTATAACAGAAAAACTACCAAAAGGAGTAGTAAAAAGCACCATATTCGAAGGAGCAAACATAGTTGTATATACAAGCGACGTAATGTTCTTAAAAAACGGTGATCCAGCAATCAAAGAAGTAGTTCAAACAATCAAAAAGAGAGTAGAGCTTCGAGCGGACAAATCTCTCCTGATGGAAAAAGAATTAACCGAGCAAAAAATTAGGCAGATTATTCCTAAAGAAGCAGAAATCGAACAAGTCTTATTTGATCCACACAGAAGTATAGTAGTAGTAGAAGCAAAACGCCCAGGATTAGCAATCGGAAAATCAGGCTCATTACTAAAAGATATCAAAAACGAGACAAGCTGGACAACAGTCGTCCAAAGATCCCCAGCAATAAGATCAAAAATAACCGAAAAAGTAAGAGGCGTTCTCTACATGGACAACAATTACCGTAAAAAATTCTTAAACGACATCGGAGAAAAAATCTACAAAGAATGGAACCCAGACAAAATGGAAGAATGGGTACGATTAACTGTCTTAGGAGGCGGACGACAAGTTGGACGAAGTTGCTTCTTGTTACAAACCCCAATATCAAAGGTAATGATTGATTGTGGAGTAGATGTCTCCTCAAGCGGACGAGATCAATTCCCATACCTAGACGCGCCAGAATTAGACCTAGTAAACCTCGATGCAGTCATTCTAAGCCACTCTCATCTAGATCACTCTGGATTGATGCCATATCTCTACAAGATGGGTTACAAAGGTCCAATCTACATGACAGCACCAACCCGAGACGTATCAGCCCTAATGGCATTAGACTTTATAGGCGTAGCATACAAGCAAGCCGCCGCACCACTCTTCAAATCAACCGACGTACGAGAAATGGTAAAACACAGTATCGCCCTTAATTACGGCGAGGTAACTGATATAACACCAGACGTCCGAATTACACTCTATAACGCAGGTCACACGCTAGGCTCAGCAATGATTCATTTTAATATCGGAAACGGACTCCACAACTTTGTCTATTCAGCCGACATTAAATATGGACGAAGCAGATCTCTAGAAGGAGCATCAACATACTTCCCACGATTAGAAACATTACAACTAGAATCAACCTACGGTGGAAAAGACAACAACTACCCTCCAAGAAAAGTCTCAGAAGACGAACTAATAGCATTCATAAATGACGTAGTAAAAGATGGAGGACGAGTATTACTTCCCGAATTAGGAACAGGACACGCACAAGAAAAAATGCTCATGATCGAAGAAGCAATACGATTAGGAAAACTGCCAAAAGTACCAGTATACATCGACGGTATGATCTGGGACATTAACGCAATTCACACAGCATACCCAGACTTCTTAAGTAACTCAGTAAAAGCAAACATCTTCGCAGACAAAAACCCATTCACCTCAGACGTATTCAAACGAGTAGGCTCAGCCCAAGAACGTAAAGAAGTAATAGCAGGCGGGCCCTCAATTATAATCGCAACATCCGGAATGCTCGTGGGTGGTGCATCACTAGAATACTTTAGAAATTTCGCAGACAACCCAAGAGACGGAATCTGCCTATCCTGTTACCAACCACCCGGAGGAATTGGTCGACAAATGCAAGAAGGAACAGTAACAGAAGCAAAGTTCGAAATAGATGGAACAACACAAATCGTACCAATAAAACTAAAATTTATTGCAATCGATGGATTTAGTGGACACTCCTCAAGAAATGAGTTAATGGCATTCGTAAACAACATGAACCCAAAACCAAGAAGAATCATTATCAATCACGGTGAACAAAGTAGATCTCTAGACCTCGCAAGTAGCTTACATAAATCACAACGAGTAGAAACAATCGTACCAAAGAATCTAGAAACAATTAGATTGCGATAAACTATTTATCTTTTTTTTTCTTTCCAAGTCTTTTAGTCAATTCCTCAATCCGTGGTGTAAATTTAGTAACAACTTCCTTTTCCCAATACCCCGAAACAGCAGGAATACTTTCAGGTTCACTCCCAATTTTTCCCCTATGCTCCTTAACCTGTTTCTCCAAAGACATAATTTGTTTTAGAATTTTTTTCTTTTTGCCCTTTGCCATAATTTTTTTACCAAACCATACACCTTCTTAATCTCTTCATATGAAGCGTAATCAATATACTTCTTATCATTCTTTACCTTCACATACTCACTATATACCTCTCCACCCTTTGACTCTTCATATACCTGCCCATCTCCCAAAAGCAAACATAACAATCTAACGTACAACATTAAAGAATATGATAACTCTGGTAATTGCTTCTCATCCTTTAAAACCTCCAAAACTTCATTAAATCCTTTAATTTTCCCTTCAACAAATTCCAATACAGAATCAATAAGTTTCTGATCCGGAGCCAAGCTATTTCTAAGTTCAAGAATAAGACCCTCATTTAATAGCGAGACGGATTCCTTAAGCATATAATACATAGTCACCCGCTCAATAACATGCATATCAAAAATAGCTTGTCGATCAACAACAGTAATCTCATATTTCCCCACTTTCATACGCTTTGAAATTCCTGAGGCAATAACCACAACATCTATATCACTTTCAGCAGTCTGCTCACCCTTAGCATAACTACCAACAACAGCAATCGCCTCAACCTTACTCATAAACCCGTCGACCATATGCCAGACAGCCTCTTTAATTGCAGTTAAATCGGGAGAAACCACATCAACAGTTACAGTCACGCCTATCATTGACTTTGGCAAAACAACCATAGCTCCTGTACCAAACTGCTTAACAACACGTTCCAATTGCATATATATAATATATATAGTAGGTATTTAAATCTTCCTAACCACAACTTTATAACTTCCCTTCACCATTAAAGTCCATGAAACATAAAGCCTCAATAACTCTCCTTCTACTAAGCATGTTTCTCATAACCCAGCTAATTGGAATTTACACCATAACCGCCTACGCCCCATCTATAGAAGAAACATTTAATGAAACAACACAAGAAAACCAATTCGAGATTACCCAACAAGAATTACCCTTTGGCCTCGATACCCAAGGCCAAACCCTAAGCCCAATCTCAATCATATTCTCTCTTATCCTCGCTATAATAATATTCTCATTACTTATGAAACACGATCTCAAATGGATAATGAAAGCCTGGTTCTCACTCGTAATAGTAATCGCGTTAGGAATCACTCTCTACCCATCACTAGAAAAATACACAGCTTACCCAACACTAATAGCGCTCCTCATATCATTACCATTAGCATATTTCAAAATCATAAAACCAAGAATGCTCGTCCATAACATAACAGAACTCTTCATCTACCCCGGAATTGCAATCGTAATAATAGCCCTAATCTACAACCCTCTAAACCCAACATACTCAATAATATTTATGTTAGTCCTCCTATTCCTAATCTCAATCTACGACGCATGGGCAGTATGGCATTCAGGCATCATGCAAAAAATGGCAAAATACCAAATGGAAGAACTCAAAGTATTCGGTGGGTTCCTAATCCCATCAATCAGTAAAAAGGACAAAGAGAAAATAAATGCTCTAAAATTAAAGTACAAAGGTAAAAAAATACCAACAAAAGAAACAAAGAAAAAATACAAAATTAACCTAGCAATCCTAGGTGGAGGAGACGTAATCTTTCCAATAATCACAGCAGGAGTATTCATGTGGACTTATTCAAGCCAATCTCTATTTGGAATCCCAGGACTAATCCCAGGACTATTTATAATCGCAGGAGCCCTAGCCGGACTCAGTTACCTATTCCTACAAACAGAAAAAGGAAAAGCCTACCCAGCAATGCCCTACATCACAGCAGGAATATACGCAGGATTAATTCTGTGGAAAATATTCTTCTAATTATATATCTAAAATAATAGAAAACTCATCTAATTTATCAAAATACATATCCATTAAGTGTTCTCTATAATTAAGATCTCCTACAATTAAGTCACCAAAATCACCGATTCTTCGTTGTTCATTTACCCTAAAGCAAGTCTTATGTAAGTCAGCATATTCTCCCCCCTCGCAAAGTAATGGTAATAAGTCTCTTGGTAGGTTATCATCAAATTCACTAACTTCATGAACATCGTATTTTCCTCCACAAGAGAAATCTTCAGTAATAACACCTAAGCATTCTCCTCTGCTATCCCTTGCAAGACCATGGAACGATGGGAATTCCGATAAATAGTTTTCAGCATATCTTTCGACTATGCTAATAAAGCCTAACTCAAGAGCTGCCTGAACATGTACCTGGCTTCGTCCTCCATCATTCTCCTTAAAAGCAATATAAACATTTCTTTCCAAAACCCCTGAATGATAACAGTCCATAGAATACACCCCAGTCGTCCCACTTGCATTCTCAGCAACTTTCTTTCCCTTCACCAGCTCCAGTCCTCTAAGTTCTTCAAATACAGCAGCATTTCTTTCAGCATATCTCATAAAAGATAAGAAAAATAAGACTACATAAATCTATCTAAAACAACCGAAAAGAATAAAAACCCTAAATTCTAAAACATCCTTAATGACACCAACAGGAGCACACAATCTTCCATCCGTAAGAGACCTAATAAGATATAATAATTTCCAAGCTGAATTACTTAAAGAAAATGCATGGTATATGGGAGAAAAGCACAACAGACCAATCCCTCATTTAGAAGCTGGTCTCGATTTTATTGCAAATGGCCATTCTTTAGAATTCGCAAGAATCTACCGAGCAAAAGAAGAAAGAGTAGAAAAGCATTTTCAAAAACACCCAAATACACAAATTACAACTGACTTAGTTCATTATTTATTAGAATATTAACAATGCCCTTCAAACACACATTTTTTATTATGCTAGAATCAGACAAGGCATTTGAATACGTCGCGTACTAAAACGTACGTAAGTTCAAAAAAATTGATCCGAAATCCTTATTCAAACCACTTATAGAATATCCAGGAGTGATTATTTTGTAAAAATAACGAAGTATCATTCACTAGAAAACTGATTAATACAATATTCCAATCGTCACATACCGAATCTCAGAAAATCGAACCTTCCCATCCGACAAAATATTATTATCACCCTTCACAATAAAATACACACCATCACCATCCAACCCCTTCTCAATAACCCGATGAATAATAGTATCACCATTCCTTTCGTATGTTACAATATCACCAACCTCAATAACAGCATCAGATTCCGGGACAATTCGTATCCCATTAACCTCACTATCCAAAACCGGCTGCATACTCCCCGACCCTAAATATCGACCAATAGAAACATTAGCAATCTCTAAAATTAACCGATCAGACTCAACAACCAAATCCTTCTCAGTAATCCAATTCGAAGGCGAACCATTAAATACCACATTCCCCGTCATGGAAAACCCGTTAAAAACTCCCATATACAAAAATAAGAAAAAAATCAAACAGCAGCAAAAACCTAATACAAAGCTAGAAACAACCGCAATACCCTTCATATAAACAAAAAGTATTCCTCATATATAAACGCCACACCTCTATTTGTAACCTCTATTAAAAGACAACAAAATAGAAACATTTATAAAGCCTTTTTTGGAGAGTTTATTATTAAGAAATAGTAACAAATGGTAATCAAAGAAGAACTCATCAAAAAACTCAAGGGATACTTTGAGCTGAATGTCTACGAGACAAAAGTATGGTTAGCCCTACTTAGCCGTGGAATCTCCTCAGCTGGAGAAATCGCAGAAATTTCTAACGTACCAAGATCAAGAACATATGATGTATTAGAGTCATTAGAGAAAAGCGGATTTGTAATCCAAAAACTAGGAAAACCAGTAAAATACATTGCAATCAAGCCAGAAACAGTTATTGAAAAATTAAAGAATAACACACACGCAGATGCAGAAGAAAAAATAAAAACATTATCTAACCTAAAAGACACTGTTGAATTTAAAGAATTAAAAGAACTACACAAGCAAGGAATTGAACCAATCAAGAACCACGATATGTCAACAGCAATCAAGGGTCGAAGCAATCTATACACACAAATGAGAGATTTAATCGAAAACGCACAAAGCTCAATCTGTCTAATAACATCTTCATACGAATTATTAAACAAACAAAAAATGTTCAAAGATTCATTTTCAAAACTAAAGAAACGAAAAGTAGAGCTTAAAGTAATGATTAACGAATCAGATAAAGAAGTAGAAAAATTACGAAAGAAATTCGGAGTTGACATTAAAGCAAAACCAATCTCAGCAAGATTTATGATCGTTGATAAAAGAGAAATAATCTTTACAATGAAACCGGTTAACGTACATGAAGACTTTGATTACGGTGTTTGGGTAAATTCCCCATTCTTTACAAATTCTATCAATTACATGTTCGAAGCAGCTTGGAAATCTAAGTAAGTAGTAAGCGAATACTCATTCCAACCCAACAATCTTTGTATCCATTTCAACCGATTTAGTATTAACAAATTTCAAAACTGAATCAACAGAAACATTCTTTTCCATCCATAAATATCCATCTCTTTGCATAAAAACAGGATTAGCCTTGGTAAACGCGGAAACAGCTTGTTGTTTAGACACATCAGGACCACGAACAAGCATAGTCTCCGCAGCAACGACAATAACATATCCAACAGCCAAAATACCACTCCCAGGATAACTAAATTCAGTATACTCAACTTCCTGTCCATTCCGTGAGAGCTCACTCACAAAAAAATCAAAAAACTTCCGACACTTTGTACCAGCCACATCATCCTTTTCCTTCATAGTCTCTAAATTAACTATCAACAATTCCCCACCTACTTTCTCAGCACGGCGACCCAAAGCGTTATCATCAATAACATAAGGCTCAAAATATTCTAAAGTTGGATTCTTCAAAAACATAATAGCACAATCAATAAAACGACCAAACGTTTCTTCACCCAAACCTGCCACAACATTACGTAAATTACATGTAGGATCAACAACAATTAAAGGTCCAGAAATCTTCGAAGCATTCAAGGTATACATCACCTCACGAGCCGAACCATAGAATCCCTCAGGATCAATAACACGATCTCCTTTTTTCTTAGATATCAAAATCAATCCTTTCAAAAAGTTTTCAAATGATCCAAAATATAAAACCAATATCTCCAAAGAATATCCACTAAAGCCCCTCATATACGACTCAGCCCCATAAAACCCACGTGCACGAGTAAACGCTTTCGCAAGACGAATATCATTCAATAAATATTCCTTCCCCTTTGTCTTAGAAGTAATATACTTTACATGACTCAAGCTCATGTCAGTAACATTAGCATAACATAAATTTCCTTCATCTAAAGCAATAACAGGAATTAACTCAAAATACACATGAGGAAATATCAACTGAAAATAATCCCGAGAACCATGAACCCTCCGAGGTTCAACACCAAAATCAATACCAGCTAAAATATCACCAAGACTCTGCAAACTATTCTCATCACCAAACACAACAAAAATATCAACATCCTGCTTATCCTTAACAACCAACGTCCCCTTAGCTAAACTCCCACCAATCTCCGCCACCAAACCAACAGCCTCTAACTGCGAAACTATTTTTTTAGCCCTCAAGAGCAAATCAGTAGCTTCACCAGCAGAAACAACTATTTCTTCTATCTTTCTATTAATAACTTCAGACAAATCCATATCACACTAAAAGAAAACCACTTTATAAAAGTATAAACTAAATATCAACCATACCATCAATATCAATCAAATACTTACCCTCTTCAATCTTAAAAATAATAGGCCTCTGATTCATCAAAGAAACCAAGTCCAATTCATACTTCCCAGGTTCAGGAATTCGGACAGATTCCAAGTCCAAAATCACAGGTACATCCTCATCCATAATATTAAGAATATTCCTCACATCATCTTCAACTTTCCTTTTATCAATAGTATCCAGTTGTGGAATCACCTCAAGAGCTTTTTCTCGAATCTTATCCACATATTCATCACGAATATAAAAGAAAAAATGCCCCTGGCAATCAGCACACCCCTCAACAATTTCCTTACTACCTACAGCAATAATTTTCTTACAATGAACGCATTGATGTGGCACGTTAAATATCACCTCTTATAATCATACTTAACCAGAGACTCTCAAGGTTAAAAACATTATGATAAGTCAAGAATATATAAAATCACACCAAAGTCTGATAAAATGCAACAATCTCTGAATATAAAGGCTGATCATGACGCTCTAAATATTGATATTCATCTGAAATAAATCTGTAAATTCTCTTTGCAGTAACCAAATCCCTATTCCCAACAAACGAAGTTCCCTGCTTTATTAAATACCTAATTCTCACCTTTGGATTAGTACTCATACCCTGAGCATAATACCAAATATAACGCAAATTTCCAGATAAACTATCCGGAGCAACAGGAGTAGGAGTAACACCTTTTGCAGGTGTAGAAGGTGCAACAGCAGGATCTGGTCTCACAGGAACCTTCTGTACAGTTAAAGATTGAGGTTTCACAGGAGCAACAGCAACAGGAGGCAATCCTTCAGGTTTAGCAACATTCCCATACTGCAAAGTCTCAGCAGGCTCCTTCAAGGCAATCGGAGGAACAACATGATTAGCCATAGGAACATCCCAAGAGGGCTTCGTAACCTTTCTTCTATCACCACCACTACCCTTAAAAAAGAGATAATAAACTACTGAACCAACAACTAAAATAGCAAAAAAGATAACCGCAATCATGATAACCCAAAACCAAAATAAATCAGAGGATAAAATACCCGACGAAGAAGCCGCCGTAGTAGTCTCATTTCCTGAAACAACAAAACCCGTAACAGTCAAAGATGAATAATTAAAAAATACAATTCCTAGTATTGCTACCAGATAGGCAAAACCTATCATATTTTTCACACCATCTCTCATAGATAAATAAAACAATAAGAGTATAAAAAACTATTTCTAATAAACATTATCGATTTTGTAACATTAACTCAATTTTTGAAGGATCTCGCTTAATATCCTTAACAACTGAAGCTGGACCAATAATCGTAATTTTATCTTGATCCCCAATCAAAATCTTAGCAATATTCTGCCTCATTCGATTAAAAATAGAAGACTCAGTCGAATTTCCAATAGTGGCAATTTCAATACCAGAAAAATTATCTATGTTTCCAATTAATGTCATAGAATTTTCAATCAATCGAACCTCTTCATCAGGACGTAATTTTCCTTGTAAAATAATAATTTTATCATCCAAAACAAGGCCCATAATTTTCTTAATTCGTCCCAAAGTATCTTCACGAGCTATTTCTGAATACGGCATAAAATGAATAGTCAAACCCGACAACTTACCTGAGGATCGTCCCCCTTTCTTTACCACCTTTTTCTTTTTCATTACCATCTTTTTTTCTTTACTCTGCCTTTTTTACTAATTTAAAAAGTTCTTCGTAAAATTCCTCAATATTTTCTCCGCTCTTAGCAGAAATACCAACAACATCATATTCAGGGAAAGCACCCTGTACTTTCTTAATATCAGATTTTTTTAAATCTATCTTATTTGCGACAATCAAAACCGGAATATCTCGAGCAACCAAATTACCAATAATTGTAATATTTACCTGGGAAAACGGGTTCATTGATGCATCCAATAAGACAATAACTGCATCCATATCATCAAGCCATTTAATAGAATCAATAATACCCTTAGTTGCCTCTTTAGCTCGAGATTGAGCCTCATTCTTTTTCATACCAAATTTCAAAAAATCTTCAAAATCAATTTTTGTAGCAATACCGGGAGTATCTACCAACTTAAATTCAACCTTTTTACCATTCCGTTCAAGAACAACCTTTTCCTTAATTTGAACTTCTCGAGTTTCATGAGGAACACGACTAACGCTTCCCATATCTTCACCTAACCAATCCTGACAAATCCTATTAGCCAAAGAAGTCTTACCTGCATTAGGAGATCCATAGAAACCTAACTTAATTTCACCCTTAGACTTAAAGAACCCACTAAACAAACGCTTCGCAAAACTTCGTATTATTTTTATCATATCCCTACTTTTTCCTCCTATTTACATTCGCATCATTGTCTTTATTAATGTTTCTCCTCACTTGTTGTCCATTTCCGGTAACAGCACCCCGAGCAGGTTTTCGTGCAGCAGAAGCCCCATTTGGACGAGCATGAGGCCTATCAGTTCTTCTTTGTCCTCCAGATCCAGCAACCGGTGGAGGTAAAGGTTTCCCCGATAACCCAACAGCTGTAGCAGATTTATTATTAGGTACAGATTTTCCAAACATCTTTGAAATTGGAATAATCTCCGGCAATCCAATACTCTCCCCATACGCCTTTCGCAATACCAACTTTACTCTCTCAACACTCCAACCCTTTGCAGATAAAGCACTTTTAATCTCATTCCGTTTTAATCCTTTACTTCGAGCCGCAGCAACATAGGTAAGTAAATTAGTCAAACGATGCTCTTCAGGGAAAAGCTTTTGCTCATAATGCTTAGCATACCACATCTGAAGCAATGTATACAAAATAATAAACAATACAAAAATAACAACAATCCAAACTATTAAAGAAGTAAGAGGTTTACAATCACTCCGACAAGTACTAGAAGTTTCACCAGATTCACAAACTAAATTAAAATTACAATTCTCATTAATATCAGGCTTTAATATCAAATACTTAAATAGAGGAGCAGAATAAAACACAGGAGATTCATCACCAAATATAAAATATTCAAATGAATTAATTCCCTCACTCAATCTAGCAAAAGTAATCCCTCCAGTAGTCTTTGGTTCTCTCACAATATCATTAAACTGAATCACTTCTCGAGGAGAGTCAATAATAAAAAACGCCTCATCATCATTAACCAAAGTTGCAGTAATCAAATTATGAACAAACACATTTTCAACCAGTCCAGAAGAACGAATAACCTTAACACTCTTCGTATCAACACGATAAGTCACCGATTCATCTTGCCAACGTGCAATCGCAGATGCATACTCACTTTCAGTACCATCAGTCAAACTATCTCCAGTACGCTCACTAACCGCCAACACATTAATATCATCAGCCAAAGAAATATCATAACTAGAAGTCTCAGCTACATATACTCTAGCTGGAACATCCAATAAGTTCAAAGAACGAGCAATATCCAAATAATCAATCTCAAAAATAGCTGAATCAATATCTCGCGAGATTCTTTTCAAAGAATCAATAAAATCTAACACCTTTAAATGACTCTCAATAGGCTTTTGTTGCCATACAGGAAACGTCTTAATATCTGCCTCAACTTGATCCAAGTGAGTAGAAAAGGCATCAAAAATAAACCCAACATAAGTCTCAGGACTAATCACGTCAACATCAGATTCAAACACATTTGACAAACCACCCGAACTAACAGTCAAAATAACATTCCTTCTTGAAACATTAGAATAAGTATGAAACACTTCGGGCTTAGAAGTTGTCTGACTACTCCCATCACCAAAATCCCAAACATAACTCAAACTAGCATTACTTCCCCTAAAACGCACATCAGCAAAAATCTTAGTATTAATGCCAGCAGGAAGAACAGTAGGATACACACCTTCAATCAAAGGAGCAGCAGTAATTTTAATTTGTTCATCCAATATTTCTTCACCATCTAAGAACAAAATAAAATCTCCAGACTCATTCATAACAAATCCTGCGCTAAGAAGATCCAATGTTCCCGAATAAGTCATCTGCGCCAAATCAGAATCTAAGTTCACATAAGAGTTCTCTTCAAATTGTTCATTATCAGAAATATAAGTGACAACCAAATCCTGAATAGTTAATTTTTGAGCTATCCCTGCTAGAATTTTAAAAGGAAACATACAACCATCAGTACATGAATTACCGTACTTCTGACCAATATAAGTATTAGATGCAGCAACCAAGTCAGGAAAATCAAACCCAGTAAAAGCAGAAGCATCAGAGTACACAGCTTCTTGTGTGAAAATCCCATAACTCCGAGTTTTATTATCTCGAGCCGCAGAAGAGTTGAACCCATCACCCGGAGACGCAAAACTACAATGTTCAATAGATGTCGAATCCCTTTTCAACAAATAATCTGAATCACCATCCTTAGCCTCTACACATAAATAATAAAAGGCATGCGCAAAAGGCATATCCTCAGGAGTATCCATCTTACATGAACTACTTCGATCACGAGGATCAGTTGATCCAGGATTAAACTCACACCTATCCAATTCACTTCCTAAATCAGTATATAATATCATCCTTAGAATATCACTTTCATTATTTAAATCTAAATCAGCTCCAACAATATAACTATCACTCTCAAATATTTCTAAATAAGAACAATAAGTAACAGAACCCAAAATCGGTCCAGTAGATGCATCATTTGATTCATAACATCCATAATAACGATCCCGATAAGTAGTCCCAGAAAATGAATCGTATTTCCATGTAGTATTTGAATCAAAGAAATTAACTCTCAAAGGAATATTCTCAACCGCAGGAAAATCACTCCTCATACCAACTGAAATATCTAAAACCGTAACACTGTTCCCACTCAAAACAAACCCAGCTTCAGCACTCTCTGCCAAATCCAAATCAAAAGTAAAATTATCTGAGGTATCATCTACCGAATATGCGGTTGAACAATCAAAAGGATCACAAGAATAAATTGCAGCATTTTTCTCAAGCAAATCACGAACAAGAATACTATGACCAAGACTCGATGTTAAAGTAGCATCAGTCGGCAAATTAGTTAAATTAACAGACAACTCCCCCTTCATAATTTGATTAAATGGATAACTTTTATCAATAGATACATTAGAAACAGAAACAGCAGCAAAAACCCCAACTAAAGAAAAGATCAAAAAAATTCCAAACATTACCGCCTTTATATTACGCATAAAAGAAATAAGTAAACATTATTTATAAATCATCTCTTTCTAGATCGTGATGATTTCTGTTTCACAAAACGTTGACCATAAACAACAACCGAATAAGCAATAAAAATAATGAGAATAACATAGAGAATATTAAATCCCAACGAGTAATAATAATCATCAGAATCATCAGAATCATACACTGGCAAAGTAGGAGAATCACTTTCAACTCCTAATTTAAACTCAACATCAGTAGTTGAAGTAGCAGCCCCAATCACTAAAGAGAACGCAAAAACAAACATCAAAACTAAAGTAAAGGTTTTCATTCAGAATCATCCTCCCGTTTCATAAAGCAATACATACAAGTAATAAAAATCCCTGAAAGTAAAAATTCAAACCCACCAAAAAAGGGAACCTTAACAACAGGCTCACCACATCTTCTACTCCCAGTAGTATCGACACATCCAACAGCCTCAGCACTAATAGTTGTACCAGACTCAGCAGCATAAGAAGCCTCCCTAGTATATGACTCAAAACCACCAGTTCCCTCATCACAAGTCTCTGTAAGAACTAAAGATCGCGAACAAACACCCAAAGGAACACCACCATTACCACTACCATCATCAGTAACAGCCGTTTGATTCAAAGTACATTTCTTAGTCCCTGAAACTGAAGTATTCCAATTACAAGAGCAAGATGATTTCTTTAAAATAATACTAACACCGCCAGTAACCGTTTGAATCTCCTGACAGCCCGGATCATCCTCAGAAATATCTTGTACATCACCATCACAATCAGAGCCAGAAATATAATCACTACATTCAGTCACCCGAGGAACACAAGAAGGATCATCCCAATAACATTGACCAGTATTTTCATGCGCCACACAAGCATCTTCATCACCATCAAAATCTTCACAATTCTCTGTAGCAGAAACACAATAATTACCTTCACCATTCG
>JBNMFJ010000007.1:0-20331 GCA_051269935.1 Patescibacteria group bacterium
CCCCCTCTCTTTATGGAGCAACTACGTATTAGCACGGGAAATCGCGATTTCGACAAGTTTCTTAGTGGTGGATATGAGCATGATATTATTACGACCTTATATGGGCCGGGAGGAAGTGGAAAGAGTAATTTATGTATGTGTGCAGCTGTTACGGCTGTTCGGAATGAGGGGCGTGTGATTTTTATAGATACTGAAGGTGGTTTTAGTGTTGAGCGATTCTTCCAAATATATGGTTCTTCAGGTGCTGATGCGAAAGAAGCTTTAGGACGAATATTCTTACTTTCTCCTACAACCTTCACTGAGCAAGAAGAAGCTTTTACTGATATGGTTAAATGGGTTAATAATCGAGATATTAATTTGATTGTTGTTGATTCTATTGTCATGCTGTATCGCCTTGAAATGGGAGAGGCTTCTGGTTCTGATGACTCTTCTGCTATCGGTGAGATTAATAATCAATTGGCAAAACAGTTGCGGAGTCTTAATGAGATTGCCCGTAAACAGCATATTCCTGTTCTTGTTACGAATCAGGTCTATGCGAAGTTTAGTCGAGATGATACTGAACAGGGCGGAAGTAATATTCATATGGTTGGGGGAGACTTATTGAAGTATTGGACTAAGTGTTTGATTGAATTGCAGGCAGGTGGTGGTCGCAGGAAGTTATTATTAAGAAAGCATCGAAGTTTGCCTTTGCAGGAATTTAATTTTGATATTGTTGAGTCTGGGATTAAAAGGAAGGGATTGTTTTAGATTATTCAAGAAATCTCTTTCGAATTTTCTCTTTCATCTCGGGTTCTTGTAATTGCCTTAACCCATTTGCGTAGCTAGTCCTTATGGTTACTTCCCCTGCATTTCCTAATCCATTCTCTACTCTTGCTTCATTAATTTCTTTTGCTGTTTTTCCCTCTGCATATTTTTGATATGTTGCAAAACCTGTCTTATCTCCTAGTTCGTAGACCAGAAAACTCCCAAAATCATCATCTTTGCTTTCCCTCTCTATGAGCTCATCGATTGGCCTTCTCTGTCTGGGATCTGCCATATCTTCAACATTTTCACCTGAATGATCCTTTTTTAGTCTTCTTGCCACTTTTCTTCCATTATCATAGACTGCATTTCTATAAATTGTAGAAAAATAAGGCATTAGAGGTGAGGATTGTGTATACTCTTCAAATTTAGTATAAAATTTTGCGACAGCTTTGTCAAATAAATCTCCTACATCTTCAAGTGCTAAACCAGTCTTATAAAGCATTTCGCTTTGAAGCATTTCTCTTTTTGAATATATTTCCTCTAAGCATTCATCTATTGATTTTTCCATTTTTACTTTAATCTTAATGCCTATTTAAGTACTGTTATGTCTGAGAATCTGGTTACTTTTTTGTCTTTTTTCTTACCTTTTTCTTTGCTGGTTTTTTCTTTGCTTTATCTTTTCCTTTTGTATGATCTATTATTTTACCGTCTTTAATCTCGACTTCTCCGCTTGCTAATTTTTTCTTAAATTCTTCTTTTTTCTTTTTTGCGTCAGCGTTTGTTACACAGTCTGGGTTTGGACATAGTCTCCATGGAGCTTTCCCAGACTGTAATAATTGAACCATTGGAAAATTACATTCTTGGCACATCTCTTGATTTCCCTCTTTGTCTTGAACTGGGACTGGCTTTCCTTTTGGTGGAAGTGAATAGATTGTTTTACATTCGGGATAGTTGTCACATGACACGAAATATCTTCCAAATTTTCTTCCATAGTTTATTCGCAATCTTCCTTTGTTACATATCTTACATTCGGTCATTGTATTCTGTTCTTTTTCTTGTTCGTATGCTTTAGCATTTGCATCGGCTAATGATTCACCGATTTTATCTATATCGTCTACAAAGTGTTTTGCTATTATATTTATTGCTCCTTTTGCTTTTTCCAATATATCTTTTTCTTGTTTATCAAAGTCTTTTCCAGAGAATTCCATTTGTTCCATTTCTTCTTCCATCTTTACTGTCATCTCTACATCAAGGATTTCTGGAGAGAACTTTTGTAATGTTTCTTCTAGTCGTTTCCCTAATTCTGTCGGTTCAAGGGAGTTTCCTGTTACATATCCTCTTTGGGATAATGTTTCTACGATCCCTGCTCTTGTTGATTTTGTTCCTAGATTTATCTTTTCCAATTCTTTGATTATTGAAGCTTGTGTATATCTCTTTGGTGGTTGGGTCATCTTCTTCTCTGTTCTTATTTCGGTGATATCCACTTCTCCATTTATTGTTGGTATTTCTTCCTCTTTCACACTTGAGGGATATACGTGCAGCCAGTTTTTTTCTTTAATCTGGATCCCTTTTGCGTTGAACTTTAATCCATTTGCTTCTATGGTTACTTTCTTGTTTTGCGTGATTGCTGGGTCGCAGAAACAAGCTATGAATCGCTTTACGATTAAATCATATATAGTTTTTTCTCGTCCTGATAATTTTTTTTGTTCACCTGTTGGATGAATTGCGGGATGGGCTGGATCTACTTTTTTACCTTTTGTTGGTTCTTTTCTTACAGCATATTTTGTTAACGTTGTATACTTTTGTAGCTTCTTTAGAATCTTATCATAGCCTATTCCTACTGGATACTCTTGGGATGATGTTCTTGGGTATGATATTACACCGTCTGTATATAGGCTTTGAGCTATTGAGAGCGTGTGGGTTGGTTTAATTCTGTGATACCTAAATGCTTCTGTTTGAAGAGTTGTTAGGTCAAAAGGTACTGGCTGTTTTACAATTTCTTCTTTTATTGTTGTTGTTGCGTTTGCTTTTTTTCCTTGCAGATGTTCGAACTTTATTAATTCTGATTCAATGGTTATATCTTTTGGATATTTTACTTCTAGAGTTTGGTTTTTTAGATCCTTGATATTTAAAAATATTTGCCAAAATGGTGTTGGGATAAACTTCTGAATTTCTCGATCTCGATTCATGATAATTTTTAATGCAGGACCTTGTACTCGTCCAATTGAAAGAATTCTAAATTGGCCTGTTTTTGATAATGCTTTCATTAATCCACGTGACAAGTTTATACCATAAAACCAATCGAGATAGTGTCTTGCTTCTCCTGCATAGGCACTTCCCCATTCTAAATTTGGTAAGAGATTTTGGAATGAGTTTTCTAATTCGTCCTTTGTTAAGGCGGAGAATTTCATTCGTTTTGCGTCTTTTGTTTTACATATAAATCGGGCGACATTCCATCCAATCACTTCTCCTTCTCGATCAAAGTCTGTAGCTACAATAAATTCATTGGATTCTCTTGCTAGTTTTTTAAGTACGGTAAAATATTTTTTAGTGAATGCTGCTCCTTTTTTATTGGAAGCTTCTTTCCATTCTACTTCGAAATTTGGAAATGGTCCACGTGCTGCTGTTTGTTGAATTCCGTATAAGTGACCGACTGCGCATCCAACTAAATAGTCTTTTCCATCTCTTTGGAAATTATAGTATGAGACTTTATCTTTTGTTGTTATTTTCTCATCTTTTCCGTTTGATAACGCTGCTGCTATCTTTGCCGCTGCGGATGGCTTCTCTGTAATAATAAGTGTAGACTTCTTTGCTGCCATGTATACTCTGAGAAAAATGTTTATTTAAGGGTTTGGGGTTACACAGTATCTCCGCTATTTATACATAAACATCGGAGCACTGGGATATTTTTTTGGAAAGAAAAAATATTTTTGCGTTTTCTGCCGCACATGTCATACCAACTAGGCATAAGCCATAAAACGCCTATCTTTCATACTTAACTTAGCAGTAGCATAAACTCAGCGGAGATACTCTTACAATCAGTATGTTTTCTTCTTTGGGAATTATATTCTTACGGATTCGTATTTATTAGTGTCGTTTTCTTTTGTGAATACTATTTGCCAGAGCTGGTGTTTCTTTGCTCTGAATCCTCCTGCGCAGCTTAAAAGATAAAATTCCCACATTCGCTTAAACTTATCTGTGTATTTCTCTGGATTACTTTTCTGAATTTCTTTCCAATTTTTTTGGAAGTTTTTATTCCAAGCCATTAATGTCTTATCGTAATCCATTCCAAAGTTATGCCAATCTTCTAAGTTAAAAATGCCTTCTGATGCTTTTGTTATTTGTGTAACGGAAGGGAGTACGCCGTTTGGGAAAATGTATTTGTCTATCCAAGGATCTCCAACTTTAACTGATTTTTTTGAGCCAATTGTATGTAGTACGAATATGCCGTTATCTTTTAGGCAAAAGTTTACCTTTTCCATATACTCTCTGAAGTTTTTAGGGCCGACGGCTTCGAACATTCCGATTGAGACAACTCTGTTAAACTTTTCTTCTACATCCCGATAATCTTGATATCGAAGTTCAACGTCTAATCCTTTACATAATTCTTTCCCAAGAACTATTTGCTCCCTTGAGAGTGTTATTCCGACTACTTTTACTTTATATTTTTCTGCTGCATATTTTGCGAAACTTCCGAACCCGCAACCAATATCTAAGACCGTCATTCCTTTTTCTAACTTTAATTTTTGGCATATTAATTCCAATTTTGCTTCTTGTGCTTCCTCTAGGGTTTTAGCGTTTTTCCAATAGGCACAAGTATATACCATTCGTTTATCTAACATTAATTTGTACAGATTATTGTCTAGATCGTAGTGTTGATCAATTACTTCTTTTGACTTTATCTTGCTTTGCATATTTTTCACTTTAGCTAATGCAATCTTAAGTAATATTTTAGGGTTTTTTATTTTTTCTTCTATCTTTGCTGTTAATAATTTATCGAATGTTTGGTCGAGTGCTTTTGATGTCCACCATCCTTCCATGTATGTTTCTCCGAAGCCTAACGAGCCTTCTGCTAAAACCCTTTGATACACATCTTCATTAGTTACCTGGATATCCCATTGTTCTGATCCATTTATCTGAATATCTGTAGAATCTAATATCTCTTCTGCCAATTGTTTACTTGAATTTTTCATTGTAGAATTATGCGCTTAATGCTGCGTCTATTTTTGCTTTATCAAAACCTAGAATTATTTCTTTACCTATTTGAATTACTGGAACTGTTGAGGCATCAGTTACTTTTTGCATTTTTGCGGAACCTTCAGTTGTTGATGCGTCAACTTCTGTGTAGTCGATATTTTTACTTTTAAAATAAGCTTTTGCATCTTTGCAATATGAGCATGTTGGAGTTGTGAATATAGTTACAGAGGCCATCTATTGAGTACATTCCGCTACATTTGCCAATACGCTAACGTCTTGTGTGCCGGTTAATACTTGTCCATTTATTTTCCAAGTTGGATATCCTCTTACGCCTTCAATTATACATGTTTCTGCTTCCTTATCACAGTCTACAAAATCAATATATCTAAATGATGAACCAAATTTTTCTTTTTGAGCTTGGCAGTGTGTGCACCAGTTTGTTCCATACATTGCTCCGCCCTTTGCCGTTATACATTGTGCAATTAAGTCCATCTCGTCTAAATTTGGGTTGCTTGAGAATACGTTGATTGCTCCAAAGATAAGTGCAATAACTATTACGAATGAGATTCCGAAATGAAGGGGATTGTTCAGATCAAACTTTTTACTTTTGCCTTCCATTTGTTTTTTAGGATAAATTCCTTTTTAATTGTTTGGGATAACGGTGTTTTATAATTCAAAAACCTTGCCGTTTCGGCCTATCTGAAAGACTTGAGTCTTTCCTATTTTGTCTTCAATGCCTTCGGCCTCATGGATGTGGCCTGCGAGGAAAATGTCGGGTTGGAAGTATTCTATGGCTTTTCTAGTTCTTGCGTCTCCGGGGATTCCTGAGAATTCTGCTTTTGTATTTTGAGCGTGAAGGTGTCCCACTAATACTGTTTTACTAGTTTTCATCTTCTGGAATTGATTTTTTATTTCTAGAAAATCGTTATCTGTTAACTCCATTTTCATATCGGGGCTTCCTATTCCTGCTATTCCTACGTCTTCATATGTAACATATTTCTTATGAATTGATCTTGCGCCTTGCTTTTGATTTTCATGTTCTAGGGTTGTATCCCAATTTCCTGGAATGAACAATACTTTTTGATTCTCTCGATTAAAAGGTTCTAAGATTCCCAAATCACCTTCCTGGTTCCCGTTTAGGTCTCCAGCTAATATTATTACATCTACATTATTTTCTAAGGCTTTTTTTGAAAGCCTTATTGCCGCAGTTAGACTTCCATGTAAATCTGAGGCTGCTAATATTTTTACCATGTTTGTATGAGAATACTTGTATTTTTATGCGTTGTGATAGGTTATTCTTTTTCACTTATTGGATACTTTTTATGTATTGCAGCTTTTACTAGACCTAGGAATAGAGGTGCTGGATTTTCGAGTTTTGATTTTAATTCTGGGTGAGCTTGGGTTGCAACAAAATAGGCATGGTCTTCTATTGAAATAAATTCTACTAATTCTTTATCTGCTGATGTTCCAGCTAATGTTAAGCCGCCTTGTTTTAATCTATCGTGATAGTTCGGGTTTACTTCATATCTGTGTCTATGCCTTTCGGATGCTGTTTCGTTGTTGTTATATATTTGTGCTACTTTTGTATTTTCTTCCAGGTATGCCTTGTACTTTCCTAGTCTTAATGTTCCGCCCCTTTGAGTGTCTTCATTTTGATTTGGTAAGTATTTTATGAGTTGGCTGCTTGCATTTTGATCGAACTCTTCTGATGTTGCATCTGGGATATTGCATACATTTCTTGCATATTCAATTACTGCTAATTGGAGGCCCAGGCAAATGCCGAGATAGGGGATATTATTTTCTCTGGTATATTGAATTATTTTTATTTTCCCTTCTGTTCCCCGATTTCCGAATCCTCCAGGTACTATTACGGCATCAACTCCTTGAAGTATTTTCTCTGCATCTTCTTCTGTTTTGATATCTGTTGTTTCAATCATCTTCATGTTAATATTCATATTTGTATTTGCTTTACAATGCATGAGGGATTCTACAATTGATGCATATGAATCTTCAAGTGCTGTATATTTACCACATACTGCGATTGTAATTTCCCTACTTTGTTGATGTAAATTGTTGAGATTTTGTGTTAGCTTTTTCCATCTTAGATCTATATGATATGGTAGGTCTAATGCTAATTTTTCATTTAATAGAGAAATTATCCCTTGGTCATAATATAACTCTGGGATTTCATAAATATTTTTTACGTCGTTTGCGGAGAGGACTGCCCTTTTTTCAACATTACAGAATAAAGATATTTTTGCTTTTATTTTCTCGTCAATTTCTTCGGTGCATCTTGCTAAAATCATATCTGGATATATTCCTCTTTCGAGTAAGAGCTTTACGCTTTGTTGAGTTGGCTTGGTTTTTGGTTCTCCGACATGACCTGGAATTGGAATATAGGTAAGATGGATGAATATGGCATTTTTTTCTCCGACTTCCATTGCTAGTTGCCTAATTGCTTCAACATATAGTTCTGCTTCGATATCTCCTACTGTTCCGCCGACTTCGACTATTGTGATTTCTGCATCCTTGCTGGATGTTTTTATTCTTTCTTTTATTAGGTCAGTTACATGAGGAATCATTTGGACTGTCTGACCTAAATATTCTCCTTTTCTCTCCTTTCTTTGGATCTCTGAAAATACTTTTCCCATCGTTATTGATTGTGCTTCTTTACAAGTACAATTCAAGAATCGCTCATAATGACCAAAATCCATGTCGACTTCTGCTCCGTCTTCTAGAACAAAAACTTCTCCATGTTCTTGGGGGTTCATTGTCCCGGGGTCTGTATTTAGATACCCATCTAGCTTAATTGGGAGAACTTTATATTTATGTGAGAGAATGTGACCGATGGAGGCTGCGGCTATTCCTTTACCTAGGCCGGATATCACACCGCCTGTTACAAAGATGTATTTTTTAAGCATCTTTATGTAGATATAGAATGCTTTTAATTGAATGTTGTCCTGTAGTATATAGATCCTCTCAACTTTTCGGTCAAAACTAAATAGGGAACTTTTTTAAATTGCTTTTGCAGCTGGATACTATGGTTGGTTTAGCTGATATTAAGAATTGGAATGTAGATTTAGAGACTGAAATTACTGCAAAGTGGAAAGAAGCTGAGCAGTTTGCTTTTGATCCCTCTACTGATAAGCCTATTTACTCAATTGATACTCCTCCACCTTATGTCAATGCTCCAATTCATATGGGACATGCGGTGACATATAGTTTTATGGATATGTTTGCTCGGTATAAACGAATGAAGGGATTTGAGGTTTTGTTTCCTTTGGGGCTTGATAATAATGGCTTACCTATTGAGGTTGGGGCTGAGAAGAAATATAAGATTTCTGCTTTGCACACGCCACGTGAAGAATTTTTAGAATATTGTAAAAAATTGCTTACTGAAGGTGGAATGCAATCTGTTGATTCCTTTGCTAGATTAGGAATTTCTTTTAACTCGTATCAAGAAGGTGAAGCTATTGGTTCTATGTATAAAACTGATGATCCACGCTATAGAGCCTTGACTCAAAAGACATTTGTTGATTTATTTAAGAAAGGTGAGATCTATGAAGATGTTCGAATTAATAATTGGGATCCTAAACTTCAGACGACTATTGCGGCATCGGAGATTGAGTATGAAGAGCGTCCTAGTACGTTTAATGACATTGCTTGGACTATTAAAGAAACTGGAGAGGAAGTTGTTATTGGGACGACTCGGCCTGAGTTGATTCCTTCTTGTGGTATGGTTATTTTTAATCCTGAGGACGAGAGATATACACACTTAGCTGGTAAGACTGCGGTTAGCCCGATTTTTGAAAAAGAAATTCCTATTATGTCACACCCTTCTGCTGTAATTGATAAAGGAACTGGATTGGTTATGATGTGTAGTGCTGGAGATGTTACTGATATTGCGTTTTTCCGTGAGTTACAGTTAAAGCCTATTATTTCAATTGCCATGGATGGGAAGATGAATGCTCATGCTGGTAAGTATGAAGGGCTTAAAGTTCGCGATGCAAGAGCTTCTATTTTAGAAGATATAAAGGAAGCTGGACTCTTAAAAAAGCAGGAAGAGATTATCCATAAAACCCCTATTAGTGATAGAAGCAAGGCTGAGATTGAATTTATTGAGATGCCTGAATTTTATTTGAAACAGGTTGAGATTAAGGAAGAAATTAGGCGAATTGCCAAAGATGATATTCGATTCTTTCCTGATAGTTCTCGGAAAATATTAGAGTCCTGGATTGATTCAGTTTCTATTGATTGGCCGATTTCTCGAAGGAGGTTTTATGCAACGGAAATTCCTATTTGGCATTCTGACCTTAAAGGAAAAAAGGTTGTTGCTCTTCCGACTGTTATGAAGTATTATCAGCCATGGAGAGAAGATGTTCCGCAAGATGCGCAAGTTATTCTTAATGGTAAAGTTCTTGGGATTGTGAGTGATTCAGAATTTTCTGGCCTAACTTGGACTGGTGAGACTAGAGTATTTGATACTTGGATGGATTCTTCTATTAGTGAATTGTTTATGTTACGGTACAAATTGGATGATGAGTTTTTTGCTAAATCGTACCCTGCTACTTTACGACCTCAGGGAAAAGAAATTATTCGAACTTGGTTATATTATACTTTACTTCGAGGGTATCTTGAAACTGGAAAGGCGGCGTTTAATGATGTATGGATTCATCAACATATTATGGATTCTAAGGGGAGAAAGATGAGTAAATCCGTTGGTAATGTTGTTGATCCGCAAGACTTGTTACGTAATTACGGTGCTGAAGCAATTCGAATGTGGGCGGCAACTGAAGGCGATTTGTCGAAGGGAGACTTTTCGTGTAATATTGAAAAGATTTCTGGAGAGCGAAAGACGTTGAATAAATTCTTGAATGTGGCTAAGTTTGTTTCCTTGTTTGATAAACCGAAAGCGAAACCAAAGATTACATCTGTTGATGAATTATTTATTGACTATATTCATGATTTAACTGACAAGGTTGATGCTTTCTATTCTGGATATGACTTTAATCATCCTAGTCAAGATTTACGTCGATTTTTATGGGATATTTTTGCTTCTCATTATATTGAGCTGGTGAAGAATAGAGCTTATAATGAAGAAGGGAATTTTTCAGAGCCAGAGAGTGAATCAGCGAGATATACTTTGTATTATTTATTGGAACGGTTGGCGTTATTGCTTTATCCTGTTATTCCACAGATTACTAGTGTTATTGGGGACTCTTTAGGAATTAATTATCATGCGGCTACTTGGCCAAAATCTGTTGCAGGGAAAAGTGATTTATCCAAGGTTGAAGAGTTAATGGCATTTAGTGCTGATGTATGGAAGCAAAAAAAGGATGCGGGAATTAGTTTGCGTGAGGGAATTGAGGGTATCAGTATCCCTGAAGGATTAATTGATTATACTGCTGACTTGACTGCTTGTCATAAGATATAGGACTTCATGGTATTTACGGTTCTTTTAATGTTACTCTATGGCTTTCTTCTACTTTTACTAAATCTATTATTTCTTGATCTATTTTTTTATTTTTTATGAGAGATGATATTCTTGAGTAGTTTGGCATTGATAACTTTTCGTAGAGTCCTTTTTCTTTTATGATTGCTATTAGTTTCATTTTATCTTCTGGATACACTATTTTTGGAACTGTTTTTATGATGATGTCTTTCTTTGTGCCGTAGAATGTTTCCATGCCTTTATCTTTTACTTGTTCGATTAGCTTAGCCTTTATTTCTTCTATTTTTTCTTCTGTTTTTATTTTTATTTCTTGTAGTCTTTGGTATTCATCTACTAATTCTTTTCCTTGCATGGAATACTTTACTCTTTGCCTTATTTATGACTATCGTAACGTTTTAAAGGGGTTCTTGGCTAGTGCTTTTATGGAAGTATTAGAACCTATTAGTAAGTATGAGCTTGAACTTTTACTTGAAGAGCTTGAAAGCTATCGTGGTCGGCATACGGAATTTATTACGGTATATGTACCTGCGGGTTTCACACTTACTCAGGTTACTAAGCAGCTAGAGGATGAAAAGGGTACTGCGACTAATATTAAATCTAATACTACTCGAAAAAATGTTATTTTGTCTTTGGAGAAATGCATTCGTCGACTTAAAGATATTGAGCGAACTCCTGAAAATGGTATTGTTCTGTTTGCTGGAAATGTTGCTGATGCTGAGGGTAAAGAAGATTTACAAGTATGGACTATTGTTCCTCCTAAACCTATGAAAATGCGTGTGTATCGGTGTGATCAGACTTTTGTATTGGAACCATTACAGGATATGCTTGTGACTGATGAAGTCTATGGGTTATTGGTGATTGAGAGAAATGAAGCTTCTATTGGAATTTTGGAAGGGAAGAATGTGCGGCAACTTTCTAACTTTACGAGTGGTATTCCCGGGAAGACAAAGGCGGGTGGTCAGTCCGCTCAGAGATTTAGTCGAATCAGAGACAGTATGGCTAAGGAATTTTATAAACGAATTGCTGAAAAAATGAAGGAGGCATTCTTTGATAATAAAAAACTAAAGGGTATTCTAGTTGGTGGGCCAATGCCTACTAAAGAAGATTTTTTGGATAAGGGAATGCTTGTTACAGAACTTAAAAAGAAAGTTATCGCGGTTAAAGATTTAGGTGATTCCGGTATTAAAGGATTGATTGATTTAGTTCGTTTAAGTGAGGATGTGTTAATGGAGCAAGAAGTTACAAAGCAGAAAAAGATATTGGATGAATTTTTTTCAATGCTCGCAAAAGATCCTGATAAGGTTTCTTATGGTATGGCTGAAGTTCGGGATCGTCTTGACCGTGGTGCTGTTGCGAAGTTAATTATTTCAAAGAGCCTAGATCGGAAAGTTATTAAGGAGTTGGAAAAACTTGCGGAGACTGGTGGGGCTGAAGTACATATTGTTAGTGATGAGACGACTGAAGGTGTTCAGTTTGATAATTTAGGTTCTATTGGTGGGTTGCTTCGATTTGCGATTATGGACTAGGTAAAATGGCGATAAAAAAAAAGATTATTATATTTGACTTTGATGGGGTTATTCATGATTCTAAGGAAGTTTTATTTGATATTCAAAAAAAGTTCTTTCCTGAGATGACTTATGACGAATGGGTTCGTATTTCTTCTAGTGCTAATTCTTTTGCTTATTTTGAGAAAATTTTTTCTGTTGAAATGCGAGAAATTTTTAAAGAATTATGGAATGAAGCACATCATGGATTTATTGCTGACTCTCATATTGGGGGTATTCTAAATGAACTTTCTGAACAATTTACTTTAGTTATTAATAGTAGTAATCATGAGGCTAATTTGCACTTATTTTTGAATAATAATGGTTTGGCTGATATATTTGATTTAGTTCTTGGGAATGAAACACATTCGAGCAAGGTAGAAAAATTTAAGATTATTTTTGAAAAATATTGTGTAACCTCTGATGAAGTTATTTTTGTTACTGATACCTTGGGAGATATATTAGAGGCTAATGAGGCTGGGGTTACTTCTATTGCTGTAACTTTTGGAATGATGCCTCGGGAACTTTTACTTGAAGGAAAGCCATTACGAATAGTTGATTCTTTTACTGAGGTGAAAGAATCAATTTTAGATTTCTTCGGTTAGGTATTTTTTGAGAACATCTTTTTCTCTTGTAATCTTAGCTGTTTTTTTATCTACTATAATTGGTCTTTGGAGTAACTTTGGTTGCATTTCAAGGATGTCTGCTTTTTCTTCATCTGTTAAGTCTTTTCCCTTGATATATTTTTTATATTCATCTTCATTTTTTCTAATTATTTCATCGATGTTATAATTTCCTTTTTTTAGTATTTCAACAATGTCTTTTCGGTTTATTCCTTCGTTGAGATGTTCTATAATTGTTGCTTTTATATTATTATCCTCAAGAAACTTTACTGCTGTTCTGCATTTTGCACATCTAGGGTTGGAATAAATCTTCATATTTTATTCTCTATATTCGATTTAATTTTTTTATATAATATTTGTGCTAGGATTGCTAACAAGTATGAAATTGTGAGTCCTAGGAAAAAGTATAATGTGCTTGTCCCAAGTAAGGTTGGGCTATTTAGCATATAGGATAATAGGCCAGTGTACTTGCTTGAGTTACATGGTTGAGTTATACATCTAATTCCAGTGTCGATGTTGATAAATGGCATAAAGAAAAATATTATGATTGCTATTATGATTGTTTCATAGGTTGGAGTAAAGGGACTATTTTTTTCTTTTTTGGGAAGGCTCTTTTTTGTCATATTATTTAAGTGTTTTTGATATTTATATATGTTAGGAATATTATATTTACATTATTTTGCTGCCGTTTTCTATATCAGCTGTGTTTGGTCCGATTAAAACTACTTTCTTTCCGTCGGGACTTTGGGCTGCTAGGAGCATTCCTTGGGATTCTACTCCTCGCATTTTCCTGGGCTTTAGGTTTGTAATTACTGTTACCTTCATTCCTTGTAGATCTTCTTTTGTGTACCATTCTCTTATTCCTGAAACTATTGTTCTTTCTTCATGTCCTAGGTTAACTGTTAGTTTGAATAATTTATGAGAATCTTCAATGTGTTCTGCTTTTTCAATTTCTCCGACTCGTAAATCTACCTTTGTAAAGTCTTCGAAACTGATTATTGTAATGCCTTCTGGCATCTTTGTAACTGGTTGCGCTGTATCTGTCATAGTTTTACCTTGTGGAGTTTCTTTTTTAATGCTTTCTACTCGGCCGAATATATTGTTACCTTTGGTTATTTTAGACTTTGGGTTTAGGGGAGTTTCTAATTCTTTTAGGGTTAGCTTTATTCCTAATTTTTTTGCTATTTGTTCAGCGGTTTCTGGAATGAATGGAGATATTACAATTGCTATTTGTTTTATTGCATCAGCTAATTGATAAAGGACCTTCTTGTCTTTTGTTTCCCAAGGTTTTTGTTCTTGGATGTATTCGTTGCATGTATCGATGAATGCAAATATTTCATTTAGCGCTTTATCGAATTGATATGTTTGTATTAAGTTGTCTATTTTTGCAAATTCTATATTTAGAGTTTGCTGCGTTTGTTCTAGTCCGTTCTTTTCGATTAAGCCTGCTGTTCGTGAAACTAAGTTTCCTAGCTTATTTGTTAATTCGTTATTGTGTCTTTCGATTAGTGCGGCTTCGGAGAAGTCTCCGTCGTTTCCTGTTCCAAATGCTGTACTTCTTAGGCAGAAATATCGTACTGAATCTGCTCCATATTTTTCTACTAAGTCAATTGGAGAGATTGCATTACCTAATGACTTAGAAATTTTTTCTCCATCTACAGTTAAAAAACCATGGCTGAAGACTGTTTTGAATAAAGGATAACCTGCTGACTTTAGCATTGCTGGCCAATATACTGAATGGAACCATGTATTGTCTTTTCCTAATAAATGTATATCCGCTGGCCAATGGGACTGTTTTTCCCCTGCTCCAGTTAAATAATTAATTAGTGCATCGAACCATACATATGTGATATGCGTTTTTGGTTCTAATGGAAATGGAATTCCCCATTTGAAGCTTGTTCGTGTTATTGATAAATCATTTAATCCCTCCTTTAATCTATTAATTATTTCATTCCTTCTAGATTCTGGTTGAAGTGTTTCAGGATTATTTTCGTAAAGATCTAATAGGAAATCTTGGTATTTTGATAGCTTAAAAAAATAGCTTTCTTCCTTGACATGTTCTACTGGCTTTTTGTGAATTAGACAGTTGCCATCTTCTAAATCTTTTTGCGTTTTATATTCTTCACATCCTACGCAGTAATTACCTTCATAATTACCCTTGTAAATGTCTCCATTTTTGTTACACTTTTCGATAAACTCTACTACTAATTTTCTATGGTCTTCATCTGTGGTTCTGATAAATCGATCATATTGGATATTTAGAGATTTCCATGCATCTTTGAATTTTTGAGATGTTTCGTCAACAAATTTTTGTGGATCCTTGTTATTCTTTTTTGCAGATTCTTCAACCTTCTGACCATGTTCATCAGTCCCTGTTAAGAAATATACATCTTTACCTAGAAGCTTTTGCCACCTTGCTATTACATCTGCGACTACTTTCTGATATGTATGTCCGATGTGTGGTTCGGCATTAACATAATCAATTGCTGTGGTTACGTAAAACTTTTCTTTTGCCATCTTATTGTGTAGAAATATAGGTTTTTAGGTGTTTTGGGTTTATTCATAGCCCATCATGTTGGATGGATTCTTTAATGCATTTCCACCTTTTCGTTTTGCTGCAATTACGTCATCAATTCGGAGGATCATTGTTGCGACTTCTGTTGCGGATTGGATTGCTTGTGTTTTCACTTTTACAGGTTCGATTATTCCATGCATTATTGTGTCTTCGATTGCATTTGTAAATAGGTTTAGACCTGCATGGTTTTGTCCTTCTTCGTGAGCTGCTTTTAACTCTGTTAGGACGTCTATTGGATCAAGACCTGCATTTTCAGCTAGAGTGATTGGAATAAATTCTAATGCTTTTGCAAATTCTTCTACTGCTAATTGTTCTCTTCCTCTTAGGGTTTGTGCAAAATGATTCAATTGTCTTGCTAATTCCATCTCTATTGCTCCTCCACCCGCAACAACTTGAGGATTCTTTATTATTGCTGATAGGTCTCCTAATGCATCCTCTAATGCTCGCTCTATCTCGTCGATTACATGGTTTGTTCCGCCTCGGATTAATATTGTTAAGGCCTTTGGGTTTGGACATCCTGTTACATAAGTCATTGCATCATCTCCGTACTTTATCTCTTCAACTCGTTCTGCATCTCCAAGATCTGTGTCTTCTAACTCATCCAGTTTTGAAATTATTCGTGCTCCTGTTGCTTTACTTAGTGCTTGCATGTCTGTCTTAGGCACTCTTCGTAATGCATAGATATTTTCTTTCGCAAGATAAAATTGCACAAGTTCATCGATTCCCTTTTGACAAATTATTACATTTGCACCTGACTTCTTTATTTTAGAAACTTTATTTTTTAAAATCATATCTTCTTGAGCGATAAAGGCTTGCATTTGTTCAGGAGATGAAGCTGATATTTTAGCTTCTGTTTCTGGTGTTTTAATTTCCAGTGCTTCTTCGATTAATGCAATCTTTGCATTTTCTATTACTTGAGGCATATCGATATTTACTCGCTCTTTATCAATTACAACACCTTTTATTAATGCAGTATCTTGGATTGAACCACCTTTTTGTTTTTCTATTTTGATGTCTCCAATGTTAAAATTATTCTCTTGTCCGACTAATTTTATTGCTTCAATGAGGATCATTGATAGGTCTTCTTTAAGATATTCTGCCCCCTTTCCGGTCATTGCGGTTTGTGCAACTTTTGAGAATTCCTCTTCAGTTGTTATTTTAACTGTTTGTGTTGCTAGAATTTCTTGAGCTTTTTGTTCTGCTAATCTATATCCTTTGATAATTACTGTTGGATGTATTTTTTGGTCTAGAAGTTTTTCTGCGTTTTCTAATAATTTCCCTGCGATCATTACTGAAGTTGTTGTTCCGTCGCCGACTTCTTTCTCTTGAGTTTTTGCAACTTCTACAATCATTTTAGCGGCTGGATGTTCAATTTCCATTTCTTCCAAGATTGTTACTCCATCATTTGTCACGATTACGCTTCCGCCTCGATCGACCAACATCTTATCCATTCCTTTTGGACCTAGAGTTGTTTTTACTGTTTCAGAGATTATTCTCGCTGCTAGGATATTGTTCCTTTGAGCCGTTTTTCCAAGAATTCTTTGGGTATCTTCGCTTAGTACATCTTCTGCCATGTTTATGAGGAGAGAGGATGTTTTTTAAGGATTGTTGTTATCAACTTTTTCTTCAAAGAAAAGTTGGCAAAAGAACATATTTCTTCTAAAAGATGGGGGACCCACTTTTAGAAATTCTCCTTGACTCGGTTCGGCCAAGGCGTTGTTTTACTGATATTTGTAGATAAAATTACATTATACACTCAACTTTTTTTCCTATAATGTATACTCTTTGGGGTCGCCTAGAATTGTTTTGTTTAGGTCATAGAGGAGGTCTGATAATTGGTCTTCGGAGAATCCGTGTGAGATTACTCCTTCTCCTATTGTTTCGATTGATGAGACTTCACAGCCGACGCAGTGGATTCCGAAGTCGTATAGGATTTCACTAAGGAGCATTGCGTGTTGGGGGTTTTTCATTAAGATATCAGATACAATTGTATCACGGGTTATTCTTTCCGGTGTTTGAGTTGTAGAATTCTCTTCAGGATTAATTTGATTGAGTTGCATTGTAGTTTTCTTCCACTTTTTCCCAATTTACGAGCTCAAAGAAAGCGTTGATGTACTCTGGTCGCTTATTTTGATATTTTAAGTAATATGCGTGTTCCCAAACGTCTAATCCAAGTATTGGTGTTAGGCCTTGCATTAATGGTGAATCTTGGTTCTTTGTTGTGGTGATTTCTAGTTTTCCTTCTTTGTTTACTACTAACCATGTCCATCCTGATCCGAATACTGTTGATGCTGCTGCTACGAATTTATCGTGTGAGTCTTCACCGATATCATTCTTGAATACTTGTAATAATTTCTCGCTTGGTGCCACCTTTGTTGGTGTTAGGATATCCCAGAATAATGTGTGGTTTAGGTGTCCGCCCACTGTGTTGGTTACTGCTTGTTGCTTTTCCTGTGGTAATTGGTCGAGCTTTGTGATTATTTCTTCTGCTGATTTGTCGCTCAAGTCTGTTCCTTCTAGGGCTGCATTTGCTTTGTCTACATAGCCCTTATGGTGCTTTGTGAAGTGCAATTCCATTGTTTGGGCATCGAAGTGTGGTTCGAGTGCGTCGAATGCGTATGGTAGGTCTTTTTGTGTTAACATCCTTTATTAGGGAAAAAGTTTTTTTTAAAGGTTTGGATAGGGTATTTTGAGAAGTTAGGTTTATAAATAAAAAGCCATTCTATATGTTTATGATTGTTAAAAAAATCTTTGATGGTGTTGCTGATGATGAAGTTCATATTTCATTATTACGGAATGGTCGAGGTGAGTTCTCGGATAAGTTTCTTGTTGATGCTAAGAAACAGGCTTCTAAGTGGAGTGTAAAGACTGGGTTTGAATATGTTAATACTATTGTTCGGAACTGTTTAACTGCTCTTGATGGAGCTGAGACTAAGATTAGCGGTGTTATTGTAACTACTTTAGACTTAAAGAATGAAATCACATTCCCTGTTATAAAAATTGGTAATTTTCAAGGAGTTCGAAGTATTAAAATTAATGATATGGTTAATCCTACTTTGCTATTAGATTTGATGGATAAATACCCAAAGGCTTTTGTTGCTTTGACGTTTAAGACTCCTGATTTTGAATTAAAGGTTAAGGCGAAGGGACCAAAACCTCCAAAGGGTGCTAAGGGTGATGAAGATACTAAAGCTGATTTCTTAAGTTTAAAGACTAATAATTGGGATATGATTGCTGACTTATTCTTTGATGTTGGCAAAGACTGGAAGGTGATTAAGTTAAACCATACTTTAAAGATTGATAATATTGAGTATCCTGCGAACTTGGAATCCTTAAAACCTGCTGAGGTTCGTGAATTGTCTAAGCGGGGTGGTACTTTATACCGAACTGCTACTCTTGATGACAACGAGAAGAAGTCTGAGGTTGCTTTTTTAGCTTAATATGGCGGATGAAGTTACTCACGACCATATAGAGCATGAAGAGGTTGGTAAAATTGCTGTGGTTGAAGAACCGTCTGCTGCTGAAACTGAAGAGACTCGGGAAGAGGAACAAGAAGTGTTTGATTCTGAGAGAGCTGTTGATTAATTTTGAATTCTACTGGAATAACTTTGTACCTTTTGTATTTCTTACGTATATACAATACGCCGTAAATTCCAAAAAATACATCTCATTATAATCAAAAATATTGTTTTTCTGTAGATTTATAGAAATTTCTTATTATACTATTTATCGTAATCCCTTTTTCTTTGCACATACTGCGCAGATTAAGGCTGTGTCTATCAAAGACATGTAATATCTATTACCCTCTTCGATAATTTGATTAAATTTCTCCCAACCTTGAGATATGCTTAACTTTCCTTCGACTACTTCGCTTGGGACTGTATCTGCATTTTCTAGAATTCCTGTTCGTCTTTTGAATAAATTATAATGGTAAAGATTGGGTTGAGCTGTTTTGCTTATTTTTTTATTACATAGGTAACATTCTTTCTGTGTCATTAGAAGCTCTTGTTCTCGTGTCATCCACTCGAGTTGGAAGTCTGCGTCTTGGATTAAGTGTTTATGGTTTCCGATTCCACCTAATCGCTCAAACTTTAGATCGATTACTTGGTTTGTTGTGTCAGGATTCATCACATTGATCTCACCGATTTTTCGCTTATATCTCCAGACCGCGTATTTTTTATCTCCTTTGAAGTTTACGCTTCCTCTTCCGAATCTGAATGCTTTATCTCCTAATAGGATTGCTCCGACCTGTGTTGGAGCTTTTATTGGAACCTTTGTTACTCTATTGATCATCTTTGCTGCGAGCTTCTTTTTTTGCTGAGCTTCCCATCCTTTTTCGCCGGGTAGTATACTCGGAGTTATGATTCCTGCTTTTCTTGCCATAGTATAGTTATATGAAAAGTTATTTATAAGCCTTAGTCTTTATCTATATATATGGAAGAGGTAATTAATAGTGTGAATGAGGCCCCTGAGACCTTTGATGAGCTGGATGATTATGAATTGAGCGATATCACCGAGGAAGAAAGCCATGGTGTGCCGTTTTGGGCGAAGCTGGTTGTTGGCTTTATTGTTCTTTTGCTTTTATTCTGGACTGTGGCTAGTTTGGTCAGTTGGAATTAGAGGGGATCAACTTTTTTCTTTAAAGATACCAAAGGAGGCATAAAAAAAGTTGGTAAAAAGAATAACTTGACTTTGTCAAGTTTGTGTTTTGAATCGCAATAAAGTTACGATTGAAACGTCTATGCTGCTTTACCACCTAGAGTACTTGGCTTGCGATTAGTGCTATGAGTAGGTGGATGGCTATTGAATCCTGGAGTTGTTTTCGATTAAAATAGCATTTTTTTCTGTTTATTATTGGCATCACTTGATCTGCTATGAGTGATATGCTTATGGCTAATGGGACTACTGTTTTGGGGTTTAGGGATGTTAGATAGATTATAATCACTATTATTATAAATAATAGTAGGCCGATATGAAAATGGTGTATATTGAATTTTAACTTTTTCCTAAGGTATCCTGTGAGGGTTTTTGACATCTCGTTTTTAATGCCGTATCCTTTCATGTCGTGGAATTTGTGAGCTGCGACTCTTACTACTAGAAAGGTTGTTAGCAGAGTAATAATGAAAATTATACTTAGTTCCATGAATAGTATAATAATTTTAGATTTAAGTATTTACGTATTTACGTATTTACGTA
>JBNMFJ010000008.1:0-18292 GCA_051269935.1 Patescibacteria group bacterium
CCTCTTCACCCTCTTCCTGACTCAAAACCTCGTGAATATTTGGATTGAAAACTCCATCAGTAGCGATCTCAGTCATTCCTTGTTTCTTCAAAGTCCGAAGCAAAGAATCATGAATCATTTTTACGCCCACATCATCATTATGCTGCAATGAAAGCTCAAAATCATCCAAGATTGGAATAAAATCAGATATCAAAGCAAAATTAGCATTTTTAATAATATCTCCCTTCTCTTTTTGTGTCCTCTTAGCAAAATTATCAAATTCAGCCTGAAGCCTTTGCAGCATACCTAAATACTTTTCTTCATTACTCATTTCAACAACAACTTCCTCAGTCTTAGCTTCTTCTTCAATAACTTCAGGAGTCTCATTCTCCATTTTAGTTTCAGTTATAATTTCTTCTTTTGTCATATATAATTATTTCTCACACGCCTTATAAAGCATTCGATTGAAGAATTAAATTTCGATTACCTAGCTTTATAAACGCTTTTTTAGACATAATACTATGTTAAAAATCAAAGGAAACGAAATAGAAGAACCAAGAATAGTGGACTCTTTCGACCGACGTGCAGTAAAGCTAGAAAATCAGATTATTCAAACCCTAAAACCATTAGGATTAGAACGAGATGACGTGAGGGTAACCATGGAAAAAATACCTCGAAAAAAAGCTCCAGCGACAGTAAAATGGTATTTTGAAGGACGAAATTTAGAATACACATACAAATTAATGCCAAAATTCATCGAAAACTTATACGTTGTTGACAAAGTATTAGCCCTTGAAGTCGCAAAATTAATGGCAAAAGAAATATCCGTAGACGAATTCCACCGAGAGTTTTCAGAAGAAGACGACATATCAGACAAGTTAATCGAAGCAAGAAAAACATTAGAAGTCTCAGAAGACGAAATGGACTTTGACCTAATCAGTAAAAATTACAAGCAATTAGCAAAAACCCACCACCCAGACATGGCCGACGGGAACCACGAACAATTCCAAAAAATCAACGCAGCACATAAGTTGATCAAAAAAGAATTAACATAAATCTAATCTAACACAAAGAAATAAAAAGCCCCATTTCGCTTAAAAATCATGCACGAGTACATACCCCACAGACCTCATTTAGAAGCAGCAAACTACCTAGTCCCAAGACTACCCACTTCATCACTCGAAAGAGAAGTTGAAAACATCCCAATGGAACACACACTCGTAACCGCCCAAAGAACAACATCACAAAGAAGAACAAAAGCATATTCACAGAAGTCCCATCAAACAAAACAAAATAGCTATATCAGCCCATTCCATTACCAACACTCACAAGCCAGTCAAGTGCAAATCCTTAGCTATAGAAACGAGATAAACACCGCAACAATAGGCGACGCCACAAACTATCGAGAAAAAAACCAAGGCAAAAAGCCCTACGGAGAAATCGACGGCCATCCCTACGCATTAAATGGGTAGAAAATTTATATAAACCCTATTATATTACAATCACATAAAAGGGAGATAAAAAAAGATGTATAATATTTATGGGGAGTATTTCTTGTAAACCGCTAAATATCTTTTAATATAATAACTAACAAAATAATCTTCTCCCTTAGGAAAAGCATTATAATACGTTTTTCTTTTCTTATATTCAATTACAAGAATTGGATAACCTGCATGCCAGAGGATATGGTTCATTAATAGCCTTCCAATTCTTCCATTCCCATCGCCAAAAGGGTGAATAGACTCAAATTTATAATGTGCTCTAGCAGAAAGTTCAACAGGATTCATTTTTTTATTCTTATCAATATACATAATAAGCTCATCCATTAATTTTTTTACCTTTTGCCAGTCTGGAGCGATATATGAACCAACCCTAACATTGTAAAGTCTAAATTTTCCTGAAATGTCTTCCTTTGTGTCTCCAAATATTTTTTGATGCCACTTTAATAGTAGCCGGTTTGTTATCTTACCCTTTTGGAAGAGCATTTCTAAAAATATCTTACTATGAGCTTCAGTTTCCTTGACATCCCTTAATGGTTTATTTACTGAGATATTATGTGTTATAATTTCTCTCGCTTCATATTCTGTTATCGTGGATCCTTCAATCGCATTGGTATTATATGTAAAATTAATAGAGATTTCTTCTAGCTCTTTATCTTTAGCACTTCTTGGAAGCCTTTTCCACTCATCTTGGAATCCACCTCTTATTTTTTCTAATTTAGTATACAATTCTTTTTGAATCTCCTTCAAAAACTCATCTTTCATTAAGTCTATCTCTTCGGGCAGTTTTGTTCCAAGATACTTCTCTTTTTTTACTACATTTTTACCTCTACGAATACTATGTTCTAAATAATAATATCTTTTATCACCGCGAGACTTAACTCTAACTTTCACCATATAAACTTGTGGCCCTACAAGTTTATATACTTTGTGATTTATATGAAATATGTAGGGGCACATATCTACAGAAGAGATGATGATTATTCTATATTCTACGCCCACGCCAGGAGTCGAACCTGGGCGCCCCGAAGGACCAAGAGTTCCAGTCTTGTGCAATACCGTTATGCGACGTGGGCTTCTGTTTGTTTGTGTTATTAATCTATTTTAAAGGTTTTGTCTTATAAGGCTAAAATATTAATCATCTAATAATCTTCTCTTTATGATTATTTTTAAGAAAATTTTTATCTGTAACAATTGAACGATCAAACTCCCTCTCAGCATTTTTTCTGGCATCTCCAGCAACACTGCCTCCTCTCTTAGCTACATTTTTATTTTCATAGAATGTAGCTGGTTTCTCTTCTTGTGAAATTTCTGTAGTTAATCGTTCACCCAACATTGTAAATATTAGTTCTAGGTCATCCATATGGTCTCTTAAATTAATTTTTGATTGAGTTGATATATTCTTACGACTTCTATATTCATTAGGAGTCATTCCAAAGGTCGCCTTTGAAATCTCTGCAGTTAATATCGCATAATCCCTTCGACCATTGATACCCTCTTTTCCCATTCATCTGTTAAATTTTGCCGAATTGCAATACCTCTCAATCGCTTATCAATCCAGTCTTTTGAATATTCTTTTTCCTCATATAGTTGCTTCATTCGCTCTTGTGCTAATTCTGGATTTTCAATCTCATTTATTCTTTCATTTCCAACTTTTGCTAACCATCTTTTGAAAGGCTCAGTCTTTTTTGAAGGAATAGACTGAATAAGTCGAAAAATATCTTCACTATTTCCGGCAAGAGACATCCGTCCTTTACCAGACCCTGTAAGCATCTCTACATGGGGACAATTTGTCCCTAGGTAATTTCCTAATTCAGTATCTCTCTTTCTCAGTTTTTTTAAATAATCTGTCGGATTTAAGCTCTCAGTTAATACTTGAACAATATCTATCAGGGAATAATGCCACTCTTCTTTAAATCAGGTCCTTTTAATTCCCTTATCTTGAAAAATTATTAATCTATCTTTTTTATCCATGATTTATAACACATTCAATGACTTAAATATTTATTTATTCACTTCAATTGATTTATCATAGTATTAGAACATTAATAATCCCCATCCAGACATGCAAGAGTTCCAGTTTTGTTTATGCCATACTTTGGTACTTGTGCCATTTCGGCGGCAATACCGTTACCTGCTTTGCAGGTTCTCGTGCCCGTTGCGGGTATGCGACGTGGGCATAAATATGATAATTATACTTTATTTTTAAATCTTTCACAAAATCACCGTTCAGACATCCAAGTTTACAACTGAGGAATTGGTACTTTCTTAAATTTAAATCTCTCAGCATACTTATTCAATGCCTTATTAATCCTCGGTACCTTATAATTTTCTTCCCTTAAATCTTTCATAATGTCAAAATATCTCTGATACTCACTAATCGCAAGGCTCTGATGTTCAGCCAAATACAAAGATGGAACACCAAGCTCCCCCAACTCAACAATAGTAGATTTATGAGCCTCTAATTCTGAAGCTGCCAAAAAGAGTTTCAAATCATGAGTATAAACCACTTTTTCAATCACTCCAGGAATTCCTTCATAAAAATGAGTCGCATGAAGATCTTCATGATAAACAATGGACTGTGTAAGGATAAGATCCATATCTATAGGATTCATAACATCCATTCTGGTTTTTAATCTATCAAACAAAGTATCCGTCAAATAAATATTTGACCGAGAACCCATTCTATGATCATAAGGCTTAGTACATATTGCAATATCAGTAAAATTCTGAATCGCCCCATTCCCATGCTTAGATATATCTGTATATTCCTCGTCTTCATGGGTCACATACGTAATAGAATCAACATATTTGAGATCATGCCCAGAGGCCTCTATAAGCCCATCTATGTATGGCTGCCTAGCCTCCTCGTGATCCAATGCTTCTCTCGGATGTATCCTGCTCATAATAAAGAGTCAAGGGGGGCGCTTATAAACCTTTATAATTATGTCACTAAGGAGTAGGAAATATGAAAAATGTCAAAACAACAACAAATGTATCCCATCTTTATTCCGATAATTAGTATAAATCCACCTCGGATGCATACCTACTCCATTAGCAAGGTCCTCAAGAAATTCAAACTCACCAGATCAAGACATGTTCTAATTTTTTGCAACTTTTTACTTTCCATTAAAATACACCCAAAAAGCAATATATAAAGATAATTATAATAACAAGAACTATAAACCAAAAACCCTTTACAAAGTAAAGATGGTGAAAGAAGACAATCCTAATAACAAAAGGAACCAATTACTTATAAAATCATATACTGGTTTAAACATAAAAGGCATAACCCTCGAGTTCATGGAACCCGAAGAAATATTTAATTCTCATGGAATTTTAAACTTCAAACACGCTGTAAAATTCAAAATCAACACAAACTGGCAACCACTCTACGTCGACCTAGAGCGAAAAGAATATTTTATGAGAGTATCTAAAGGCCCAAGCACAATCTACTGGATTATCGACCTAAACGGCCGTAACGCAATCCGCCTTCCATTCCTCTTCGGACTCAGAAAAATAGAATGGCACATCGCCAAAGAAGAAGTCGAGAAAATCGCCCAAAAACACAGATGGGACAAAAAATACTGCGCAAAATGCCACAAACTCTACAAAGAAAGTAAAAAATTATGCAAATCCTGTAACATATATTTCTGTAAAAAACACCTATCCCCAAAAAATCACAATTGCGAAAATTGGGACAGACGAAACTGCAAAGGCTGTAGTAACGAATTCCTAATATGGGAGAAAGCCCATAAATGCAAATTCTGCGGCCAAATAAACTGCCCCAATTGCAAATCCCGAGAAGCTCACGATTGTGCATCCATACTTGAAGCTAGAAAAGGAAGGTAAAAATAAACCTTATAAAAACCTATATCATTTAAAATATATGACACAAACAATAGAAAAAAACATTCAAATTGCCAAAAAATATATTAAAAGATTACATGCAAAAATAGAAATAAAAAAAGCCATTATCTTCGGAAGCCGATACAACGGAGACTTCTACCCAGATAGTGATACAGACATTGTGATAGTAAGTAAAACATTCAAAAATAAGTTCACAAGTAAGCGAAATCTAATCGCCCAAGACGAATGGGAGCAAACAGAGATCCCCCTCCAGGCCCTATGCTACACACCAGAAGAATACAACGAACGAAAAGATAAAATAAATATAGTAAATGAAGCAATTAAAACCGGGTACCAATTAATATAATGAAAACAGAAAAACAGAATTATATCAAAAATGCACAAGAACTCTACAATGCTTGGATACAAAAAGCAGAGTCTGATATACATAAAGTAGAAGTCCTCATCAAGGCTAAGGAATACGACGGAGCACTATTTTTCTCTCAACAAGCAGCCGAAAAGGCTCTTAATGCAGTCCATATCAAACAGGGAAAAGGACTACTGAAAACTCATGAATTAGCTTCCTTAGCACGAAAAGTAAAGGCCCCACAAAATATAGTAAAATTAGGTAAATTCTTAACCCCACACGAATCTGAAGCAAGGTATCCTGATAAAGAAGGAATCCTCTTTACAAAAGAAGCAGCCGAAGAAGCATTAGGAGAAGCAAAAGAAATAGTATCTTGGTGTAAAGAACAATAAGCAATAGAAAAATCATAATAGCGTTAATAGTTACGCAATCTTTAAAAAAACTCTTCTCTAAGCAATTTTATGGAAGAAATACCCCAGCCAATCTATACGAACATGACCCAAACTACACAATCTTCCCAAAAAACTTCTACAGCTCAACCAATTCCAACAAAGTGGAATCTGTCATACCTTCAGAAATCAGATGACGACCCTAGATTCGAAAAAGAAATGCAAGAGATCGAATTAGCCCTAAACAATTATGTGAAAAGATGGAGAAATAACCCAGAATTAATAACAAACCACGAACAACTAAAACTAGCACTCAATGAATACGAAACCCTCAAAACAAACCACGGCAACATGGGTAATTTTGGATATTATTTCTACCTTAGAATCAAACAAGACCAAAATGACCCAATAATTAAAGCAAAATATGCAAAAGTAATCGAATTCGAAGCAAAAATGAGTACAAAATTACATTTCCTCTCATTAACACTCGGAAAAATTTCAAAAGAAGACCAAGAAAAAATGCTCCAAAATCAAGACCTATCCGATTACCACTATTTTTTAAAATCAATTTTTAACGAAGCAAAATATTTCTTAACCGAGGAAGGCGAAAAGATAATGAGCTTAAAATCAAACCCATCACATAACCTATGGGAAGAAATGACCTCAGCCCTTCTCTCAAAAGAAGAAAGACAAGTTTATGATGGAGACAAAGAATCAACAAAAAATTTCTCAGAATTTGCGAGCATGATAGACGACCAAAATGAAAAAACAAGAGAATCAGCGACAAAAGCATTTAATGAAACTCTCATAAAATACAAAGACGTTGCAACAGCGGAAATAAACGCAATTCTAACCAACAAAAAAATAGACGACGAGTTAAGAGGTTTACAAACACCAGACCAAGGAAGAATTCTCCAGGATGCAATCGACCAAGAATTTATAGATTCCCTCATAAAAACAGTCCAATCAAGGTACGACATCTCCCAAAGATACTACAAATTAAAAGCGAAACTATTCGGCAAAGAACAACTAAAATACAACGAGAGAAACTTAACATATACAGCAGGAAAAGAGGAGAAATCATACAATTACGAAGAAGCAATTAAGTTAGTCCTCGAAGTATTTGAGAACCTAGACCCGCAATTCGCAAAAATAACCAAAGACTTCATAGAAAACGGAAATATCGACGTCCACCCCGGCAAAGGAAAAGACTTCGGAGCCTGCTGCATTCATTACACGAAAAACCAGCCAGTATATATCTTACTTAATCACACAGACAAGCTAAACGACGTACTAACCCTAGCACATGAGCTAGGACATGGAATAAACGGCATCTTAATGAAAGAATTAAAAGGAATCTATTATGACATGCCAAAATCAACTGCAGAAGTCGCAAGCACATTCTTTGAAGGATTTGTATTCCAAAAATTATTAGATGAAGCCGACCCCGAAACAAAATTATCCCTACTCATAGACCGTGTCGGAGGAGAACTCAGTACAATAATAAGACAAATAGCATGCTACCAATTCGAACTAGACCTCCATAATGCTCATAGAGAAAAACGCTACCTCAGTTCAGAAGACATAGGTGAAATATTCGTTAAAGACATGGAAGCATACATGGGAGAAGCAGTCGAACAATCCGAACTAACAAAAAACTGGTGGGTTCATTGGCCACACATAAGGTATTTTTTCTACGTCTATTCCTACGCCTCCGGCCTATTAATTTCTAAGGGACTCCAGGCAAAGGTAAAACAAAACCATTCCTTCATAGAGCAAGTAAAAGACTTCCTAAAATCTGGTGCATCAGACAACACACGAAACATCTTCGCTAAAACCGGAATTGAGCTTAACACAGAATTCTGGAATCAAGGTCTAGATGAATTAGAAGCCGACCTAAACGAAGCAGAAAAAATAGCTCAAGATTTAGGCAAAATATAAACAAAACTCTTAAAAACTATTGAATCCTAAAAAGTCATATGAACTCAAAAAAGGTCAATTACGAATATGAGACGATACTTCAACTAATACAGAGACCGTCTCATGGACGTCAAATTGCAAAACTCTTAAACACTTCTCTTACCCGAATCCAAAAAATTATCAAAGTTCTCTACACTGAAAACATAATAGATTATAATGAACAAGGCAAAAATCATATATATTACCTCAAAAATAATCTAAAGGTAAAAACCTACAGAATAAACGCAGAAAATTACAAACTCCATAATTATTTAGGAAAATTCCCAGATTTAGAACCTATGATTCAAGAGATTAGTGAAGAATTCCCAAAAAACATAATTATCCTCTTTGGTTCCTTCGCAAAAAACACCCAAACAAAAAGCAGTGATATAGATATCTATATCGACACATCAAGGAAAGAAATTAAAAAGACATTGGAAAGCCAGTATTATCAATTAGATGTTAAAATAGGGAAATTTGACCTTAAAAGTCCATTAATACAAGAAATTATAAAGCATCACATAATCATAAATGGAGCAGAAAAATACTATGCAAAACTCAAAGGTAGTTCATAATGCCGTACAACAAGAACAACTCAAAATAACAGAACCTTCACCAGAAATGAGCAATGCATACCTCGTAAAGACCAAGCAATGCCTAAAAGCAGCTGATTTACTATATAAAGCAGGAATATATGAGAATGCAACATCTGAGAGTTATTTCGGCATCTACAATACCGTACTCTCTTTGTTCTACAAATGCGGTATAAAATGTGAAAATCACACAGTAGCCGTAATTCTAATAAAAGATCTCTTCAAGCTTGATGAAATTTACATTACTTTTCAAACTCTCAAAAAAGAAAGAATAGATAATCAATACTATATACCAACTCTCCAAACCAAACAAGTAAGCCAAGAACAATGTAGGAATAGCCTTGCAAGTTCTCATAAATGCGTATCAAAGATCAAAAGTATCATAATAAATTTTAGACAAGAAGATATTAAGAAAATTAGAGAAAAATCTAAACAATATTTTTAGAAATAATTATCCAAAATCTAAACAAAACTCTTAAATAAAACAATGATTTTATAGCCCTCATGGAACCTCTCGAAATCATCGTCGGCATAGGAGGAGCATTAACCACGACTTACGATTACATTAGAAGCAGTTTTAAATGCATATCAGAAACATATTCCAACTATAAAAACCAAAAAAAAGAGTACAAAGACGCTTTTAGCGAAGTCGACCAGACCAGAAAGAACTACAAATAGTCTATTTTACCCTACTTTTTATAAACTCTATTAGCTCTATATTGTAAGTAAAAGATGTACACAAAAAAAGAGAAAGAAACCCCTAGAAATATCTATACAATCCTTCTAGTAATAACATTAATAATTACCATTTCAAGTCTAAACGCCGCAACAAACGATGCCTCTTCAGCTTCTTACCAAATCTTCTCAGCTCACACTGGATCAGCCGGCCAAGGCCAATCAACATCAACATCATTCGAGGGAATCCGAAGCACAACAACCTACCAACAACCATCACAAGCAGGCGCAGAATCAGTCTCGTACTTTCTCAATGCAGGATGGTTTATCAGTGTATTTAATTTCGGAGATGCCATATTGCATGCAGTATTTTTCTCAAACGAAACCGCATTTAATGTAAGCAATGTATTTAACGAAACTCAAGTAGCCTACGGAACAAACATAACATACATAGCAGCAAACTGTACCGGAAATATCCAAAACGTAACATTTAGTATTATAAATAACGAGGGAATTGATTATCCACTAACCAGCAATATAACAAATAGAACTTTTACCTACAACGATGGAGATATCTATGTCCTCAACTTAAGTTACCCAATTTATGATTCAGGGAATTGGAGCCTTGAAGTAATATGTACCGGTCAATTTCAAACAAAGCAAAGCGTAAACGCCTGGGAATTAGCTTGGGGAACAATAGAACTCAATCTAGTAAATCCAGTAGCTCAAAGATTAGTAACCTTCTTCCAATTCTTTAACTTCGACATATCAGTAAACTGTGTCGGCGGAGAATGTGGAGTAATCAATGTAACATTAGATCCTGAAACAGTATGTGAAGAAGTAACAATATGTGAGGATGTTATAATAAACCAAACATGTGAAACTACACTAGCCGAATCCTGTGGAGAAATAACCAAAGAAGTTACAGAAGAAATATGTGAAACGAACGAAATCGAAACTTGTGAAGAAGAAGAAAAAGAAGTATGTGAAGATTTTGAAACTTGCGATGAAGTATGTGAGGACATAAATGGAACCCAAAGTTGTGAAAACTTATGTGAGACTCAAGAAGAATGTAAAGCTGAAGTAATTGAAATTTGTACAACACAAAACCAAACATCTTGCCAGACAGTTACAGAAAACAAAACAATATTTTCTGACAATTGTACAATGGTTGAAGAGATCACATGTAAAGACAATATCCAAGAAGTCTGTAAAATAATCGCAATCTGTGAAGATTTCAATGAAACAACAAACCAAACAAGCAATGTAACATTACCAAATATAACAGTACCTAAAACAAACACAGAAGAAGATATTGAAGAAGAATCAACCCCAGATACTCCAGCATCAGCTCCTTCAGTCACAAAAGTACCAATAACTATCAATGTTTCAAACGACACATACAGCGCAAAGATAACATTCGCTCAGAATGTAACAATCAAGAACAAGCAATTAATTAACCAAGACGAAGCAAAGAAATTTGGAATTCAAGAATCAGAGTTCACCCAAATAACTCCAATATTAGCTATAGAATTAGAGAATCAAACAAGCGCAACAATAGTTCTACCAAAAGACCAAGAAAGCCAAATTGATACAATCCGAAAATGTAATGAGTGGGACTTTACAACAAATGCATGTGAATCAGGATGGTTTAACTACAAGACCCAAAACCAATTCACACAAGACGACAAAGATGTAATATTCACAGTTACTTCTTTCTCCGCATACGTGGGCGGAAATTATACAGCAGGTGAAACCGCACAATTAATAATATGGGACGACACAGATACAGATCAGCCAAACACAACAGGAAGTAAAGTAGTAAATGAAACAATAAACTTCTTTGCTAATTACCAATTAAGTATTAACCTATCCCAAATTACAACAGCAGCATGTGCAATCAACATTACCGATAGCAACAATAGCCTACAGAATTATTCAAACATGGTATACAATTCAACTTTCGGATATCAATTATTTTCTACCAACTTTAGTAATCCAGGATTATATAGTTTTTCAGTAACTTGTAATTCAACCTACACAAACTTAACAATAGAAGATAGTTTTGTAGTAGAAGCAATAAGCAATTCAAGCAAAGGAGGAGACATCTCAATGGATATAAATGCAACACCATTCTACACAACAACACAAAATCCGTACCCAAGTGAGTATCTCTTCGGTGGAGAAACCCAAAATATCTCATGGTCAGTAAATTCCACCGGTGTAATCGGTCAAGCCTACACATTCTTCGCATACTTTAATCCAATAACCCTCCCAGGAATAATAGCCGGAAACAATTCAGATAACATATCAATCAAAATAACGCAGAACATAACAGACCAAAGTAATCCAGTAATACTCTCAACAATCATTACACCAGATACAATTATTGAAGAAGGAAATATTTCCTTCTCTATGACCGCAGAAGATGACAATCAAATTCAAAACTGTTATACAAATATTAGCTATCCAAATGGAACGTTCTTAACCCAATTAGAAGACACATGTAATACACCTCAAGTCTTTGAAATAAATAGAACAAACGGAGTATTAGGAAATTATACAGCAACATTCTATGTACAAGATAATTTCAATAAAACAATCATAATAAATCAAACATTTACTTATCTATATTATATTAATGTCACAATTGAAATAAATATTACCGCATCAAGTATCGAGACAGACCAGACAGCGTCTATAGAAGTTGAATATGCTACTAATAATACAAATATACACAATGAGACATTCGTAAATAGCACAACAATAACTCTAGTAGATGATACGTATAATATACGATTCTTAACATACAATAATAGCTTTATTCCATATTTAATTAGTATCCCGTTAATTAACGATACAAACGAAACATTGAAGATTGACCAGATCAATCTAACAGCATGTAATCTACCAGATTATTCCATAGTATACAATATTAATACATCCCTAAGCTTCACCTCAGCAACAGTAGGAATAAATTATTCAGGCGTATCTGGATTAGACCAACAAGGAAGGGGAATAAACATGTATGTTAATCATGCATGGGAAAATGATACAACATGCCTCCTAACAAGTTGGGTTTTACTTCCAAGCGTAACAGATACGGCAGAAAAAACAGTAACCGGATCAGTATCTCATTTCTCAGCATTTGCATTAGAACAAGGACCATTCTGTGGTGACCTAGTATGTAACGCAACAGAATCAACAGCATCATGTCCGACAGATTGTCCCGCAACAGAAACCCCCTCTTCCAGCGGCGGCGGCGGCAGCGGATTCTCAGTCCAATCAAATACCACAGAAGAACTCGAATGTACCCAAAATTCTGATTGTAGCTCAAACAACAGCATCCTATGTATAAGTAATACTTGTGTAGAGCAACAAAGAACATCAATACCAGAACAAATCGGAAACATTGTAAAAGAAACAATAATACTACCAATCGCTGTAAATTTAGCAAAGATTAAACTACAAGGAATCTATTACTTAATCATCAGCCTATTCATAGTAATGACAGTAATTATGGTATTAGTAAACAAAAAGATGAAGATGAACGCTAAAAATAAAGTAATAAAAGGTAGAATACTAAAAAAAGATCTTAGTAAAGCGTACTAAGATCTTTTTACATTTAGAATAAAAGCTATAATAACCCAAATCATAATCATAAGCAATAGCTGGTATTGATTACTCACAGCTGCCTCAATTGTCGAACCGAAGACATATAGAAATCCTGCCAAAACAGTTCCATAAATGGTAAGTAAAAGTGGCACTAACGCAATCTTAAACACTCGCTCTTCTCGCATTCCTGCATAAAAGAAATAAAACGCTAATACTGCAGGATGAAAAATAGATAATACAAGCCCACTATTCCCATGTTGTAATTGAGGCGAATTCTTTTTAGTAGGATGAATTAACCGAACAAGCCGACCAAGACCATAATTGATACATGACGTAAGCGTCAATGCAATAGCCACGACAACACTTATTTTTATAAATGATATAAATGATCCATCAGAAAATAAGACCGCTAATAACACCACAAACGAGCCCGGAAAATAAAGACCCATATAGACAATTCCTTCCAAAAAGGAAGCCACAAAAAGCCCAAAATAACCAAAAGAATTAAATAAATAATTCATAAATAAAAACATTTCGGGAATAGAAGGTACTAATGAGATTTTAATCATTAAGAGTAACCCAATATACATAACTAATGCAGACAATGGGACTCTAGGAATTAAACTAAATGCTTCTGTAAACTTCATAAATATTATGATATTTACCCCATTAAAAAGGTAACGGAATAACTAATACCTTTATATTAGATTCCATTCATAGGGAAGGGCTAGGTTCCCAACTTGCAGATCCAGGCTCAGACCTTGAAATATTTCCAGTAACGGTTAAATTCCCAGTATCCCCTAGATTCATAAAAGTAAAACCACCAGTTTTCCAACTAATAGATGGACCCAAAGTAAGTAAGGCTAAAAATAATACAAATATTCCCCTCTTCATACTATAAATAGAGAAAAAGAATACATAAACCTTATTGAAAAAGATAAGAAAAAAAATAAAATTCTCCGTGTTACCAAGGAGAAAGTATGTACAAAATTACAAAATTAATAATCTATGATTAGCTCGCCACTTTCAATATATAATTGCCCAACAGTTCCAACATTAACATGACTACCTGCACTTAAGTTATTAGTAGCTCTAATATTATTACCAGCAGAAACATTATTAGTTACATAGAGATTCGTGGTATCTAGATTCTGTGTAACAGTAACATTACCACTTACAACAGCATTACCACCAACAGTCAAATCATTAGATGCACTAATATTATTAGTTGCATATATATTTGCAGCTTCAAAGGCCGCCGCAGTCAAAGTGCCTGCAATTTCAATATTACCAGTACCAGCAGAAATATTAATATTTCCATTAGATGAGGTTATATTTCCCCCAAGAGTAACATCAGTAATATCTAAAGTTGTACCAAAGATAGTTGTTACACGACTAGCAGCATTACCAATCCAACCAAAAAATCCATAATCAGCAGTTGTAATATTATCAGAAACAATCAAATTCCCACTTAAAGATATATTATTATTATCCTTTGCAGTAATAGTATTCGTTGTAATATTATCAGTTGAAACAATTACATCACTCAAATAAGTTGTTCCAGTAACATTTAAGTTACCTTCAACCGTTAACAATTCTCGAACAGTTAAGTTATGTCCAACAACACTATTATTAGCGACATTACCAACAACATCAGTAAGATACCTACCACTACCTACAAAAAATTCATTAGACGTAATATTTCCACCCGCCCAAATATCATTAGTAACATTCAATTGGCCTTCGTTAGATAAGTTCATCATAATAACACCGTTATGTCTCCAAGCAACCGCAGAAACATTAAATGCCATTAGTATGAAACTAAGCGCAATAAACGTAAAAATTATTTTTTTCATTTGTAAATACCACCTTTCAATAATATATAACCATTAAGGTTAATAAAGGTTGTGTTAATTTTACTACGCATAGTCAATAAACACCTCCCCGTTTTCTCTTGAAATCTGATACGTACCCGAAGCTACCTTTACTTTGTCTGCGCTAATATTTCCGGAGGAATCAATATTCCCCGTCCCTGCGCTTAAATTCAATGTCCCAGTTGTAGAATTAATAGAACTAGAAAAATCTATATCAGCAATAAATAGTCCAGTAATCCTCGACGTCAAACTACCAATAAAAGTAAAAAAGCCAGTAAAGGCTGAAGTGTTTCCCCAGAAAATAACAGAGTTGGAATCTTTAGGAATAATATTTTGTACAGTAATATTGTCTGTGTCAACAGTAACATTGCCAAAATGAGTAACTCCTGTAATATTCAAATTCACCAAAGTTAAATTAGTAAGATTTAAGTCCTCATCACCAATATCACCCAATGGAGAATAAAAGTATTTTCTCTCGACGGTATTATCCTCAAAATTAATAAAGTCAACATCCTCACCATTAATAGTATAGTCCTTATAATATATTCGACCAAATTCCAGCATTAACTGATTAGATGAATTTTCCCCCAGCATTAAATCCCAAGAACCATTCAAGATAGCCGAAGAAAAATTCTCAGTATAGATTAAATTTCCAAGAGTCAGATTATCATAAACAGAAACCACTAAATCTCCCAACGACAATAATGAACTATCAGTTTTATTAGTTACCCCAGTACCCTGATCCGACAAAGACACAGGAGTTGCAGCAACGGAAAACTGAGTTAAAAAAATCACCAGACATACTAGCATCACCATACCTACACTACTTACTAAGTTCTCTTTCACCATCCTTTATACACAATAAAAGGATAACTTATTTATAAGTTCTTTGATGTATTCACCTCGCTAGAACCATAAATCTAATAATGAAATAAAAGAAATGTTTAAAAAGGAAAAAGGTCAACTTATTTTATACAATCCTGCCAGTCAGGAGTTGAGTTGCCTCAATAGTATAATGGCTAGTACGGTGCCCTGTCGCGGCACAGATCCGGGTTCAATCCCCGGTTGGGGCGTAAGTACTTCTTGTCTACTTTGATGGGTGTGTTTTTTTACAAAGGATATACAGATCGTTTTAATAAATGATTTTCCTCAAAAATTCATGAAGATTGACCCCTACAAACATAAAGAAAGATACCTTGCTTGGAAAGAAAAAGTACAGAGAAATAGCATTCCAAATATTAGTACTGAAAATTCTAAGATAATCTTAGATTACATTTATGATATGGAGATGGGTCTCAATGTCTCAATTCGTAGCATAAAAGGTGCTAGAGGATACCCAAGGCTTAATAATTTAAGACAAAGGATGACATTTATCGCCAAATTAATTGAAACTCATCTTGGAGTCACAGACCTAAAAGAAGTACAAGAAAGAGATCTATTCAGATTATTCAACAGTATGAGGTCGGGAGAAATTTCAAGGCAAGATGGCAAAGCATATCAATCTGTTGTTGATTATGTGAAACCCTTCAAAGCTTTCTGGCATTGGTATATGAAAGCAAATAGAAAGAAAGGAGTACAAATTGAGGATATTACATTAGATCTAGATACCTCACATGATAAACCAAAATGGGTATATCTGACCGAAGAAGAAGTTAAGAAATTAGCAAATAACTCAAATTTCAAATACAGGGTACTCATTCTATTTTTATATGATTCAGGAGTAAGGTCGCCAACCGAATTAATGAATATAAAAGTTTCAGACCTATATAATAAGGGAAAAGAATTATCAATAAGAGATGAGATCAGTAAAACATTTGGTAGACGAATAAAATTATTATTTTCCTCAGATTTACTTAATGAATACATAAAGGAAAACAATAAAGGAAGTGAAGACTATATATTTGACATATCTCCACAAAATGCAAATAAATATCTACAAAGATTAGCAACTAAACTATTTGGAGATAAGACAAGTCCAGCTGGAAAAAAGTATTCAGAGTTAACCATGTACCACCTGAGGCATTGTTCCTGTTGTTATTGGTTGCCAAGATACAAGTCTGAACCAGCCCTAAAATATAGATTTGGGTGGAAGAAATCTGACAAGATTCATTATTATACAGAATTATTAGGGATGAGAGATACAATCACAGAAGAGGACATGTTAATAGACATCACAAAAACGGAATTAGAACAAAGATCAATCAAAGCAGAAAATAGAATTGAGATACTCATAGAAGAAAATAATCAGATGAGGCTAAAGTTAAGCAATGTGGAGTCAGTAGTTAAAATGATTGAGAATAAAATAAATCAAATAATAGCTAGTTAATAAGTCCTATTTTAATATACTCAATATCATCCTCTATTCTCTTCAATCTCTCTCCCACATCTAAATCCATACCTAGCTTTAACCTACATAACTCTGAAAGAGACAAATGCTGTATTCTTGCCTCATTAAGTAACTTCTCTCGAAACTCAGTTTCAATATAGAGATGAAGTTGAGAATTTTGGCGCATGTTGCTCAATTAATATTTTATTCACTTTCCTTAGAATTTCTTCCAAGGTTTGAATAATAATATCAGGGTCCACATTTATTTCTTCCATGAAAATTTGATATCCTTTACCCTTATAATAAACCTGATAATTTTTTTATAGAATAAAATATAGAAAAAATCCATCAGGTTTTATTTATAACCCCTTTCGTATCAAAATTCATGGAAAAATGCGTACTTTGTTACAAAGAACTCAAGGCGTCTGAACTGGATGTTTGCGTGGACTGCCGAAGCTTCCTGCGAAGCAAATATCCGAAAACTAAATGCTTAGAGGAGGTTATAATTTGGCACAAGAAATTCGTAATGGAATATCTAAACGATTAAGTTTGCTTGTTCTGCTTTTACTAGTAGTTACTCAAGTAAGCTTAATTGCTGCTGCAACAACTGCAGACTTTGATGCAATCCTTACACCGATACGTACTGTATATGACTTAGTGAAGTATACCGCTACTGTGATATCTGGACTAGTGATGTTATTTGCTGGTATTACATATATTATTAGTGGTTCTGATCCTGGAAAACGGGAACAGGCTAAGAATATGATTACATATGTAGTCGTTGGATTGATTGTTATCTGGGCTGCTCCGTTTGTCGTAGATTTGATCCTTGGTTCTTAAATCCCATGAATAAACCCTTTTTTATTTCTCCTTCCTTTTCGAAGGGAGGAGTTTTTCTTTTTTTGATTCTTGTCTTAACTGTGCTAGTAAGTGCAAGTCATGATGATTGCAGTATTACCAATATTGGCCCTTGTTTTGAAGATGCATTTGATATTGCATTATCTATTTGGTTAGTAAAATTACCTGAATTATTTTTTAGTTTTTTATTAGATATTTTGAATCAACCTGTAGGTATACTATTAAGTTTACTTAGAAGCTTACTTGTTGCCGAAGTTAATTTATCATTATTTTTAGACTTCTGGGCTATTATCATTTACATGTTATCGT
>JBNMFJ010000009.1:0-18241 GCA_051269935.1 Patescibacteria group bacterium
TCCATAACCATCAACCCTAAAATCATAAATTATATTTGCAACAGTAGATGTTCTATTTATCGCAAAGGCAGTTAAATCGTCATAAGTAGTTGCATTCTGTAACACAGGTAAAAATGACCAATTAGAATAATTACTTCCATAAGTTGCATAAGACTCTGTCGCATTAAAGCTTACATTCAAAAATAATCTATCGATGCCAGGAAATTCGAGTAAAGTAAAGGTAGAAGAATAGTTGGTATTGTACCCTACTGAATCATTTGCATAAATTGTATAATTAACTAACCCACCATCCCAAGATGATAATGTAGTAAACGTAGATTTCCATACTTTATTAAAACTATCCAATTCAACCATAGACTCAGACGTCAAATTAGTACCATCTACATCACCTTCCCATAATACAATAGTCACACTTGATATATTTGATAAGTCATCAAAACTTGCATTAAATGAAACATTAAATGTTTGGTATACCAGGCCATTAAACGTAGGAGTTTCGTTAAAGACCTTAACATAATTCACAGTCGGCGGAGTTTGGTCTATTCTAATAGTCCTACTTAAATTAAATTGCTGTTCAAAATCACTAGAACAATTAACATAGTAATGATAGACCCCCTCACTTAATCCTGAGAAACTCTGTTGAGCAAAATACTCTCCAGATTGATTCAGAATAGTCATACTTGAAATTGACGAAGTAGCTGTCCCACCAATGTCATTAATATTTCCCTTAAATAATAAATCCGCAAACCCCGTTCCATTATATGTTCGCCCCAAAGACACAAAGATCCCATTCGGATTATAAATTACATCATATATTCCAATACTTGTCCCAAAGGCCAATGGATAAGTATAGTTAGATATAATAGTGCCATTTGGATATTTATGTTCAATATACGGAAAATACGTAGTACCATTAGAATAATACCCTCCGGAGAAGATAGTGCCATTCGGGCCATAATCAAATGAATCCATAAAGTATCCAGTTCTTGATGAATTAGAAATAACCGAGCCCGTTCTATTTATGACATACAGCATATCCTGAAACCCACCACTATATCTCATGTTAGCCCAATATGTTCCATCTGGCAATTCTCCAACACCTCGTATCCTATTAAACACACTCGGCCCATCAATCACCGTCGCCCAAATCACAGAGCCAGTTGCTCCATCCACTTTATACAATGTTGAATTTGGTCCATTACTATCCACTTCCTTATTCTCTGTCCCGTAAATAATATGCCCATCACTATCTTCAGTTAATGGATTATCATTCCATATTTTCTTACCTTCAAATTCAGTTGACCAAAGCAACGAACCTGTACTACTCAATCTTACAAGTGTAGAGTTCTGCTGACCACGATCAATAGCGACAACGACGTCACCATTGGTCATAGTTATTGGCAAAACGTAAACAACCCAATCATCATAGCCATCACTAAAATTATAATGCCATTCTAAGTTATATGAAGTGTCAAGTTTTGATAACCCAGCAATGAAGTTTACAGCAGTAGAACTAACATAATATCCACCATCAGCAGCAGCCTCTACCTGCTGAATAATACTACCACTTAAATTCATAGCAGTTCTATTTAAAACAAACGTAGTTATATTTTCGAATAAGTTGCCAACTTCCTGGACAACAAATTCACTTGAAAATAACGTATATGAATCATACCCAGTCTGAACCATATCAATATAAGTTTCATTTAAAGATTTATCCAATATAACTGGATCAATGGAAAGGCCAAAAGTAACATTACAAGAATTAACCTCTTTATTCAAACTTACATTAACATCAAAAGAAGTAATGTTTGTAGAATTATAGTTATCAGGAGTCACATTTACAAATGAAATAGTCAAAGGAGCCTCAACAATTAAATAATTACTACATACCTGATTCGAATAATTATGCCCATCATACGCATTAACACAATAACTCCAATTTTGTCCTTCTCTCAAATCATAGTTAGGAATATATCCTGACATAACAAGGGTATTTGCTGAATAATTCGTAGTCAGATTCGCATTAGTAACATTAAAGGCCTCAATAACCCAATCAATAGCAGATGCTGATGCATCAGAATTAGTTCTTATGGTATACATCGTCCCGTTACTTAAAACCATATCTATATATTCAGTCTGAATAGCAGTAGCATTTATATTAAAAATTCTTTCTCCCAGTATATTATACTTATTCAAAAAACCCCTATCAGTAGAAGTAGCAGCATCATAATTCCCAGCCATATAGACATTTCCAAATTCATCAACCAGCAAATCACTGATAACATCAGTACCACCACCACCACCATCTTGCTCTTCAGTATGCCACGTTACACTCCCTGAATAATTAAGTTTAGCAACATATGGTTCATAATCTGAATTAATATAATTTGAACTTCCAGCAATATAAATACCACTAGAATCTGCTTCAATAGCATGTCCAAAAGTTTCATAGTTATTATATGTATAATTAAAAGAGGACATTAAAGTACCATTATTTGACCAATAGCGTGCAACAACAACTCCATCAATACCAGGTTTCACATGCTCACCAATAATTATCAAATTTCCATCCGGAGTAAAAGCAATATCCTCCAAATTAGCAGAAGTCCCTCCATATTCAGTACCACTAATATTAACATCCCAAACAGTCGTTGCACTTGAATCTAATTTCATTAATCTATCAAAGAGCATTACATAAATATTATCCGATGAATCAATTATCATTTCACCATTTCCATTTGATAAAATAACCCCATCCTTACTCTTCACATACTTCAAATCACCAGTATCTCCATCGTACTTCACAAACAATAAACTATTACTATACATTCCAACAGTAATCACATCATCATTACTATCAACCCTCATATCAATCGGTTCTTCATCAACAACAAAAAACCTATCAGTTCGATTCCATAAAATACCACCAGTAGCATTAAATTTGAAAATAGTCAGATTCTCGTCACTATCCAAGAACACTCGCTTCGCTCCAAAAGCAAACACATTCCCATGACTATCTACATCAATAGCCTCCGGCTGCTCTCCATCCCCAGCATCATATTCATACTCCCACAACGGCCCATTATAGGAATCGACTTGACTCCCATTCTCATAAAATGTAAAATTATAGAACAATGAAGAATTATCACCATCACTTGCATTAACCCAAGAAGTAAAATTCTCTTCATAAGTATTACCTCCATTAGTCGAATTAAAAACAATATTAGAAATATAAGGAACATAAAAAGTAGGCCAACTCAAATTACCATCACAAATCTCATCAGAATACATAAAACCATTAAATGCTCTAACACAAACACCCCAATTATCTTGAATATTAAATGAGGAAATATTTGTAAAATTTTGCAAGCTAAGAATATCATTATCAGAACTAATCTCAAAACTTAGTGATGAATAAGCATATTTATATGCATAAAGATCAGTATACCTAGAATTTCCTCCACCAAAATATAATGATGAATTATCTTCTTCCAAAAACACACCAGAAGCAGATGAAACATCCAAGGGATCTTTTTTCAAAACTTTTCCCTCAGAATTAAATGTATATAAATAATAGATCAATTCCCCTGAAGAATTTGAACCTGAAACTAAATAGAATATATTTCTACGATCAATAGCCAAAGTATTAAGTGTATTAATAGCCGTAATAGAACTCTCTATTGTAGTATTGCTAACCAAATCAAAAGTTGAATTAAATAAAAACAGAGAAAGTTTATAATTACTATCAGTTCTTGTTGTCATATGCATATAAAAATCACCTACATTATCAACTACAATATCACCACTATAATAAGAATCAGAATTATTCTCATCAAAATAAAATTTCCTAGCCCTCAACTCTACCTCTCCATCGCTAGCCCTATATTTAGTAACATAATAGTTATTCAGACTAGAGGAACCAGCAATTGCAATTATTGAATTATCATAATAAACTAAGTAAGGTCCACTTTTTACTCCTCCATCTTTATGGAAGTCACTCCATGCTTTGGATCCATTTGCATAAATTTTAGCCGTATAAATTGAATAGGAATTAGAGCCATCAATATTTGAATAATAGATATCTCCCGCTGGATCAACCTCCAACTTCCCAAATCTCTCTGACTCATTTAGTGTCTCAGTAAAATTCCAGACCTCAGTTAAATCTAAGTTTAATTTTAGAACTGTATGTTCAGGAAGATTTTGATGGACCATTGACATATACAAGTAAGTATTATTGAACAATAGCATTTCTCCAGGATAAGAGTTATTACCATTATAATCAAACGATCTAGTGTCAAGTAATGTACCATTTGGATATAATTTATATAATTTTGTATAATCTATTGTACCAGCTCCATTTTGAGCAAATAGATAAGTATATCCATCATTATCAACTACAATATTTCTAATAAAGCTAGTTGAAGAATAGTCCACTGTAAAATTCCAAATCTCACTGTATTCATAAACAGCATAACCATTCCTATAATAATCCCCATACAAAGTAACATTATCAGTTGAATTACCAGTGGCATTCACCCAAGTATACAAGGTAGAATTATCAGTACTTTCATTTAAAATTAAATTATGAATAAACGGAGTAGAAGGACCTACATTAACTGAATTACTACAAACTGTAGGACCATCAACAACATTATCATTCGCCGTCCCACACACACTCCAAGTATCACCAATTACAGTTTGATTCGCTACAACTACATTAAACGTCGAATCATATAATGCCTTTACCTGTTTATCTTCCAACGTAATATTCCAAACCGTAACCTCATCAATTGTCCCATCAAAATAATCAGTAAGACCCCCACGCGCACCAATTGAAGTTTCGGTAGGATCATTCAAATCAGGATTTCCCGCAATAATTTTTGTCCCTTCATGTTCTCCATCAACATATGCTTTCAAAGCACGACTTTCCCAATCATAAGTACAAGTCAAAAAATGCCAATTAGAATCAGCAATAGTAGTTGTTGATGATATATCATATGTTGCCCCATAAAACCCACATCTAAGAGTATCAGCAGTCTCAATTTCCATATAATAATGACGCCCATTACTATCTACCTCTCGAGTCGCAAAAATAGTGTCCAATGTCGTAAATGTATCTCGTTTCACCCAAGCAGACGTACTAAAGTCACTAGTAAGAGGTATATCGCCCTCTCCACTCGCTCCATCACTATTTACATTGATCCAATCATTCACTCCATCAAAGACAAACGCTCCCTTCGAATTATATCCACCGGTTGAATCATACATTACACCATTTAAATCACCATAATAAAAGTCTTCATCCCCAGCTGAATAAGTATAATCACGAACATAAGTAGAATTATGAGTTGTATTCGCATCAAATGGCATATCAAGTCGCTTAACTGAAACATTATTTAACTTCCAATCATAAAATACTCGAGTATTTTCAGAAAGTCCAGTAAAAATAGCAGTCAAGTTCTCAGTTGTTAAATTTCGAGAAGTTTCAGATGATAAACTAATACTTGACAAGTTAATATTTGAATAGGTAACATATCTAATGTCTGTTACATTTGTAGCATTATTACTATCATTACACCAACCATAAAATATATATTGACCTACTGATAAATTTGAAACATTATATGTAGCGAACTTTTCATTACCATTCACAGTCATCGAATAATTTTCAAAACCTCCACTTAAAAATCGTAGTTCACAGCTATTCACACTTGCATTCGAAGCAATAGAAACATTTGTATACAAATTATCAATAAATATTGCAGAGTTATTATCCGGGGTCTGATTTCCCCAGTCTAAAACAATATCACTATTAATTTCTAAAGAAACTTCAACAACATTATAAGAAGAAATTTCACCATCATTATTAGTATCATTACACCAAATATAAAATTCTTCAGTACTATTAACTAAACCAGTAACATTCACCGAAGCATACGGCCCCCCCGTAAAATTTAACTCATATCTATTTGAATGTAAAGTTTGAACCACGCCCATATTATGACCTGCGCTTATAAAACCACCACCATAATTAACAGAAGCTAGGGGAAATCCGATATTCCCAACATTTGGCTTAACATAAGTAACATATTTCTCATCACTCTCATAACAACTAACATTACTAGTAGTGTTATAGTCACATGCTCCACCTGTACTATTTAATCTCCACAGCACAGCATCATATTTAAAGCTAGGATCCATATGTGTCGCAGATATAATAATTGAATCCTCAGGTCCAGCAAGAACATCATAAAAGTTCAAACGTTGATCATAAGCAAAAGAAACTGTAAAGTTAACGCTTAAATCAGCATTATATTTTCTCACATAACCGTCATATCCACCAGTATACTCCTGACCAACAACAATCAAAGTACCATCACTAAAAACATCTATTCCAGTAGGGGCAAAAGTAGAAAATGAATCACTTGCAACAGAGGTCCCAGCTGTATTATACTTTTTAACCTCATAGCTACTTCCTGATACTTGCTGAGTGACAACATATCCATCACTCACCTTCACTGATTGATAAGATGCAAGAGAACTCAAGGTATCGCTAAAATTCCAAACTATATTTCCAGAAGAATCTAATTTAAATCGAGATAAATAATTACCACCATTCAAATGTTCACCAAAAACAATATAACCACCATCCCCTGAAGAAATAACAGAGCTAAAGTCATCTGACTCAATAGCAGTATTAGCCCTTTCATAGTCAAACCTCCAAAGTTCACTACCCGTTGAACTCAATTTAACAACTGTTCCTATATATTGAGAAGTGCTAGTGTTAATTCTACCCGCCGCAACTATAGATCCATCCGTATCAACATATACATCATTAGCCCAAGCAAAATTTGGATTTCCATAAGGATGTGAGTAATTCCATTCACTAACACCCTCGCTACTAAATTTACTAACAGTAAATCCAGAATGAGAATCCCCCAATACATATCCTCCATCAGGAGTAGGGGCAATATCAAATATCCAAGAGCTCGAATGTTTAGTTGTATAAGTCGGTTCAAGTTCCCCAGATAAAAATCTAACTTCGCAACTACTCAAACTATTAGTTGATTCAACACTAATATTAACCAAAAAACCAGAAGACAATTCTTGACTATTATTACTAGGAGAAAGTAAAGTAATATTTATATCTCCATCTTGAATAGTGAAGCCATCATTAACCCTAAACCCACTAAAGTGGTCAACTTCAAACCATACATGTTTTAAATCTTCACTGAAATTTAGACCACTTTCTGTCCAATTCAAGCAATCACTCCCATTCCAATCAGCATCACCACATTCCAAAATTGATGATATATAACCACTCTTAAGAAACTTCAAAGTAGCAGAATCCAAAGTTACATTATTAAGATAAAATACACCACTAGAAGAATACACAGATAATATTTCTGACGCATTAACTCCTCGCAAAGTTACTATACCACCAGTCACATTCAGTTCAACGTCAACAAGATACTTTCGTAATACATCTAATGCAACCAAATTATCGACGGATTGAATTCCAAACCCTGTTCCATTTTGAGACTCAATTTTATCAAGAGAATCAGAAAGAACATTTGATTCATTTATTAAAGAGCCTAGAGAAAGACTTGAAAAAGAAACTCCAGGATAAATATCAGATCCTAATTTTCCTAATAATAAATTCCTCAAGGTTGAATTACCCAGATCAGCATTATGTGAGACAATAGTCTTATTTGTATTATTTTGAATAATGCTAACATTCGAGGAGTTAGATATATTAGAAAGTGTAACATTCGTTGAGTTTAAAATAACTGAAATATTAGAAAAGCCAGCAGAACTACCAGTATCATTCTCCACAATAATAGCCTTACTTCCATTAGTAATAATCTCATCTTCTGTAACAATAAAATTAAAGAGTTTAGATTCAGAACTCTTCGCAAATAGATCAGTTCCGTTAAAGATAACATCCAAAGTTATATTTAAAGATTTATTCAAAAGTAAAGAACTATTTATTCGAATCAAACTCTTACCATCAGAGTCCGTAAGATTATATCCCAATAGAACATCTTCTGAATAGAAATATAAATCTTCACCAACGATGGGAGTATCATTTTCATACACTAATCTTGCAGATACCTCCAATAATTCTCCATAAACAATAGATAACGGAGTAATCATAAAATCAACAATTGAGGTCACAACAGAAAGGGTAGAATTACCAAGAAGCTTTTCATCAATTGAAGAATTTGTATTATTCGGTAAATCAATAGTTGCATTAATTATTACAGTCGTGCAAACTTCGTCAACCTTATCCACGCAAACCTCAGAACAGACTTCCTTAATAGAACAAACTTCTTCGCAAATATTAGTTCCATTAATTTCAGAACAAACCTCCTCACAACTTTCCACATCAGAACAAATATCAGAACAAGTAGAAGATGTTAGATTATTACATTCTATTATTTCAATAGGTATTGTAGCAATCTCAAATGTTAGAAATGATAATAATGAAGTAGTAGAGCTAGTAATCAAATTAGCCATATCAATTATAGGCAATGAGCCAGTAAAATAAACCTGATCTACAAGTGAAGAGATAGTAGAGAATTGTAAAGAATCAATTACAGGAGTTATTGTCGAGAATGAAAAAGAAGAGAGATCACTGGAAGCCGAAACAAAGGTAAATAAAAATAATAAAAGTAGAATTGACAGAGTATTCACAATCTTCTTGCTCATTTTAATATTATCACCTATTTTTTCCATCGACCTCTAAACTCATTATGAGTATAATTTCTATGATAAACACTCTAAAGTATATAAAACCTTATCGTGATTTAGTGTCAAGGAATTAGTGAATATAAAAGAACCAAAAAGAAAAAGATTTATCTTTTGATAAATATAAGATACTAAAAAAAACGTAATAATCGAGACAATCAGCAAATATAAAGGATACAATAATTATCAAACGAGAAGAACTGTCAAAAAGGAAAGAAAATAGAGTAAAAAAAAGAATTAAAAAAAGAAGGGCGATATAGATCCAAAATTTAATTTCCAGCAAAACTGGAGCATCCAGTAATATCAAATCAAAACACCAATACTTTTATAAAGCCAAAAAATCTTTTTGTGATATTATAAGAATGGCAAACCAAGATAGAAAAGTAGTAATTCCTGGAGAAACAATCTGTTCGGGAAATGAATTTATACCAAGCGATGGAGTTTATAGAGACAAAGAAGATATTGTAGCTAAAAGATTCGGGATGGTTAATATTTCTGATAAATATGTTAAAGTTATTGCTGTTTCAGGACCGTATTATCCACGAAGAGGTAACACTGTAATTGGAACTATTCAAGAAGCGACAATGAGAGGCTGGACTGTTGATATCGGATTAAACAATAACGCATTCTTACCTGTTACTGAAGTGCCACGATTTATTCAAAAGAATGAAATGAAAGATTTCTTAGATCACGGTGACACAGTAATAGCAAAAATTTGGGATGTCGGTGGACGAGGAATGGATTTATCAATCAAACAGCGAGGGTACGGACAGGTTCATGAAGGTATGATACTTAATGTAAACCCAAACAAGGTACCCCGAGTTATCGGTAAGGAAGGGAGTATGGTGAGCTTAATTCGAAACGCAACAGGAGCTAATATTACTGTTGGTCAAAACGGAAAAGTCTGGTTAAAAGCAGACACTATCGATCTAGAAGTAAAAACAAAAGAAATTATTGATTTTGTTGTTGCAAACTCAACAATGCAAGGGCTAACACTTAAAACAGAAGAATATATTAAAGGAATGGGAATAGAAATTACACCTAAAGTTAACGAGTCAGCAGAAAACGATAAGGAACTAGAAGTTATCGAAAATCCTAACAATAATGAAGAAAACATGGAAGGAGACAAAGAATAATGGTAGAAGGATTATATAAAGAACGATTTGACGGAAGAACATTTGAAGAAGTGAGACCAATGAGTGCAAAAGTTGGAGTTATTCCTTCAGCAGATGGATCAGCATCATTCCAGACAGGTGGAACAAAGGCTATTGCAGCCGTAAGAGGGCCAAGAGTTCTACATCCACAACATATGCAAGATTCAACAACAGGAATCCTACGAGTAAGCTACGGTATGATGCCATTCTCAGTATGGGATAGAATCAGACCGGGACCCTCTCGAAGAGGAGAAGAAATTTCAAAAGTTTGCGAATGGGCATTAGCAGCAGTTGTAGACCTAAAAGCATTCCCAAATGCAGTAGTAGACGTATTCATTCAAATTCCACAAGCAGATGCAGGAACAAGAGTAGCAGGACTAAATGCTGCAGCTATGGCACTCGCACATGCAGGAATACCAATGACGGAAATGATTACAGCAATCGCTGCAGGAAAAGCTGACAGGACATTATTAGTTGACGTTGACAAAGCAGAAGAAGATTTCCACGACGGTGAAGGAGCAACTGATATACCATTAGCAATCACTGCAAGAACAAAAAATATTTCATTATTACAATTAGATGGTAAAATATCACCTGATGAATTAAGTGAGTGTATCGATATGGCCGTAAAGGCTTGTGACGATATCTTAAAAGTACAAATGGATGCATTAAAAGAAACAGTTCAAGGAGATCAAAATGAGTAAATACGAAGTACCAAGATTACAACAAGAAAGAATTGAAGATTATCTAGCAGAAGGTATGCGATTTGATGGAAGATCGCCAAAAGACTGGAGAGAATTCGTTGTAGAAAAAGGAATAAGTACAAATGCAGAAAGCTCTGTCTCAGTAAAATTAGGAAAGACACATGTAATGTGTGGAGTAAAAATGGCAGTAACAACACCATATCCAGATTCACCTGATGAAGGAACATTTATGACAACAGCAGAATTACACCCAATGGCTTCAGATAATTTTGATATCGGAAGACCAGGAATCCAAGCAATCGAATTAGGACGAGTAATCGACCGAGGAATTAGAGAGTCAGGCTTATTAGATTTCAAAAAATTAGTAATAAAATCTGGTGAAAAAGTTTGGCAAGTATTTGTTGATATCATTGCAATCAACGACGACGGTAATTTATTTGACGCTGCAGGTTTAGCTGCATTAATCGCTTTAGGACAAGCAAGACTACCAATATATAATGAAGCAGAAGACAAGTTAGAACATGAATTAAGCGATACACCATTACCATTAAACAAAGATGCATTATCATTTAACATAACATTCCACAGAATCGGAGATACAATCATTGTTGATCCAAGTAAAGACGAAGAAGCAATCTCAAGCGCAAGATTAAGTATTGCTATCGCTGACAACAATGGTGAGCCAAGAATTACTGCAATGCAGAAAGGAAAGGCAGGAATTCTTAATTCGGAAGATTTAAAAAAGATATTAGAGACAGTAAAATCACAATATAAAGATACTTTCCCAAAAGTACTTGATATGATATGGAACTAATGGCACAACAAGAATTTACAAAATACGAAAAAGCAAGAATCCTCGGAGCTAGAGGCCTCCAAATTTCTATGGACGCTCCACTATTACTTAAGATGACTGACGACGAACTTAACGGAACAAACTACGATCCATTAGTAATTGCAGAGAAAGAACTAGAAGCTGGAGTATTACCAATAACAATCCACCGACCTTTACCAACAAAGGGCAAAGAAATAGATATATCTAAGTTAAAGATTGATTCAACTTCACTCACAGACGAAGAAAAGATCAAAGCCGAAGAAGAAGCTGAAAAAGAAATCATCGAATCCGGTGATATGGCTAACTCAAACGATGACGACAGTGGCGAAGGAACATCATCTGACGAATAAATTCTCTATATATATATAATCACCATAAGCTTTATAAAACAATATCACATCATAATCTTAGAAAAATGATTGATGGCATGAAGCTAACGAAATTATTATTACACTTATAATCAAATTCACCTCTCAACTTAAGAGAAAAAGGCAAAAAAATACATAACATTTTTCTAAAAATTAACTAAATACGGAGAAAAAAACATGGCAAAAATTAGTCCAACATCAATCAAATATTCAATAGTAGCTGACTTTGAAGCAGACGGTCCATTTCAGAAACCAGACGTAATCGGAGCTCTATTCGGGCAAACAGAAGGTCTATTAGGAGCAGATATGGAATTAAGAGAGCTTCAAAAAGAAGGTAAAATTGGCCGAATCGAAGTCGACCTCGTCACAGAAGGCGGAAAGACAACTGGAGAGATAACTATCCCCTCAGCACTCGACAAAACCGAAACTACCATCATCGCAGCTTCACTTGAAACAATTGATAAAATCGGACCTACCGACGCTAAAATTACTATCCGATCAATCGATGACGTTCGTGGAACAAAGCGTGACTACATCATGGATCGTGCAAAACAACTCTTAGCCAACATAACAAATGAAGGCATGGATTCAACAGAAATGGAAACAGAACTACGAGAATCTACAAGAGTTGCTAAAGTTGTTTCCTATGGACCTGAGGACTTAGCAGCAGGACCAGATATGGAATCAGCGAGCGAAATAATAGTAGTTGAAGGTAGAGCTGATGTAATAAATATGTTGAAATTTGGATTCAAAAACGTTGTAGGAATGCAAGGAACAAGATTCCCTAAGTCAATCGCCACTTTAGGTGAAACAAAGGAAATCACACTCTTTGTAGATGGAGACAGAGGCGGAAACTTAATCGCACAAAACGTAAGCGATAACGCAAACGTAGTCTACATCGCACAAGCCCCTGATGGTAAAGAAGTCGAAGAACTAGCTGGAAAAGAAATCCACCAAGCCCTTCGAAAGAAAGTAAAAGCAGCAGAATTTTTAAAAAAACCTGACGCTAAACCACAAAGGCGAGAAAACCGATACGAACGAGAATCAAGCGAAGCTAAAACAATTTCCCGAAGAGAAGTCACAGACGCTGACATCACAAAACTTCGAGAAATTGCCGACGAAATAAAAGGACGTAACGTTCTAGTATTAGACGAAGACCTAAACATCTTGGAAAACATCCCAAGCTCAAGATTAGGAAGTCTAAGAACAGACAATGCATTCATCTTAGTAGTCGACAACGCAAGTTTACCTGTAATGACAGCTGCAAAGAAATTAAGTTCTAAGGCAGTCGCTGCACGAACATTCGCAAGCACGTCTAACGGCAACATACAAATTATTTCATTATAATTACAATCGTTTCAAACACCGGGTGGATCTCACGAAAAGCCCATTTTTATTTTTTTTATTTATATAAATTCTTCATACATAGTTAAATTATTCAAAACTCGAACAAACAATTCTTTATAAATATCAAGAATCCCTTAAAATTATGACAAGAATATACAAACACCGAGAAAAAAGAATACAAGAACTCAAGCAGCTCCAAGAACAAGGACTAACACTAGAACAAATAAGCACAAAAACAGGACTAGGAAAAGAGACATTGTACAAGTATGGAGTAAACAATGGAAAGACAAAACCCAGAAAAGAAAGAATGCAAGAAATAATACGGGAAATAGAAAATGGCACGTCATCATTAGATAAACTTGCCGAAAAAATTAGGCTTAAACCCTTAACCATTATAAAAGATTATAAGACCAAATTAAAGGAAGACGGATACACACTTCCACCACTAGAAAAACCCTTAGCACAATATCTTACCTCAAAAAATGACCCCAAAAGAAATAGATTCATTAAAAGAGGCTTAAGCCTAGAACATATAGCACAAAAAGTAGGCGTAACAAGGGAAAGGGTAAGACAATATATCGTTGGAAAAGATGTACATAAAGAATGGAGAACCTCACGAGGACACTATAAAAACCAAACACACTACACACAAAAAAAAGAAGAAAAAGAGAAAATAGTAGGATCAATACTCGAAGAAATAATTCAAAGAAAAAAAGCACAATTCTCTCCAGAAGAACAATTCGCTTATGAAGGGGCAGAAATAATAGAAAAAGGAAAAATATCAACTAGGACTTATACATACGATCAAGTATATAGCCTCCTCCTTGACTATCACCAGACAAGAGAAAGAAGGGAAAACAAATCACTTACTCAACTAGGTACAGATCATGGCATTTTTTTTGTAACAATCTCAAAAATATTACAACGATTAAATTTACCAACACTCGGCCAAAGTAAACCCCACAAAAAACAACAACTACTTACTCCCGAAGAAAAACAAAGAATAGAGAACGCAAAGGTACTTCCATACACCGCCACAGATCTCGCATATTTCATAAAAGTTCCAGTACACACCGTACGAACAAAACTCCAAAACCAAGAGACAAGAAACCCCAAAGACATAGTCACATATCTTCCTAAATCCAGAACAAATTATCGAACAGCAAGCCAAGTATATGAATCCCAAGCAGCAGGCTTCACACCCACAGAAACACAAGAGCTCTTAGACATAAATCCAAAAACATACAAATACATTACAGAAAACAAAGATTGGATTCAAAAAGACATAAACCAAACACTCCAAATAATATACCCAGAAAAAGAAATAACAAAACCATGGATAAATTTTAAAAATTAAAAAAATCTAAAAATTACAACCAGGTACATAATTAAAATTATTCAAAACACGAGTAACCTCAACCTTACCAATTGGTATTCGAGTAGTAGCCACAACCGACGCACAATCACCACAACCACCAACATGATGAAAATTATCCATATATCGAACCTCAACCACAGGAGCAGGTCTATTATGTGAATTAACAGTTAAATCAATACCACAATCACCACATCCAGGAACATGATTAAAATTATTCAAATATCGTACAAGAGCAGCCTTCTCAACCTTGTAACCAAAGTCAACAACAACATCCGGAGAACAACATCCCAAATTTGAAGTAGTAGTAAAATCAGCTTTCTGTGCAACAACAGGGTCATTAAACCCAGCAGAAACAACCATAACTAAAACCAAACAAGTCAAAACAAGTGCAGCAGATAATATCATAATATTTGATCTCATAAAACACTATACTAAAATATCTTTAAAAAGATATAACCACAACAACATATAGAATAAAACATATACAATAGCAACTCCATCAATACTTACTGTCACTCAAGTGACAGTAAGGCCGATCACCAATAATTCTTTTCATCTTGAGACTACTTGCTCGCAAAAAATGCAAAGAATTACCCAACCTTAAAAAAATAAATTATAGTAGAATAATAAAAGGCTTGTGCTTTAAGATTAATATCGGCATTATCTTAAAGTGCATTACGAAGTAGTATTCAATAGAATTTATTTTTTACGAATAGGCCGAAAATCAGAACCCTTACACTTCCGACATCTAGTCTTGCCAGTAAGAATCTTTAACGTCTCGACCTTAGTCTTATGCTTACAAACCTTACAAATAAACGCATTCTTGAACATTCTATTCATTGCAGCTGGAATCTTTGTTGCCATAATATACTGATTAATTTATCCTTTTTAAACCTTATTAATAGAACAACTAAAACAACTCATCTATTCAAATATAAATCATCTAAAAAGGCCTCTAACTCAGCCCTTAAAGTATCTTTTTGAGACAAGCTATCTTTCTTGATTATTAGTTCATCAAATCTTTCAGAAACTAATTTTCTGTCAACACTATCGCGAAGAGCTACTAAATCTTTTCTATCCTTTGGCCTACCAGCTATTCCTTTAGTTAACATCAAATCTATATCTGATAAAACATAAATCGAAATATTTCGTAATCTCATCATTCTCTTAGATCTATTCTTAAAATCCCAAGGTAAATTATAATGAGTAAAATTTCCATCGATAAATGGATCTATTCTAAACCCTGACTACATTCCAATTCAGCTGAAATCTCTGACAAAGGAATATGGTCATCACGGGAAATAATAAAATCCATATCATAAGAAATATTCTTCTTCTTAGATAATGTTAATGCAGTTCCAATCAAACAATAAAGATTCAAATGTTTTCCCAGACGACCATCTAATTCGGAATCCATAAATTAAAAATAACGAACAATATTATTATAATTTAGCGGTCTCTTTTCTTCCATGGCCCTGCTCCAAGTATAATTCAATATAATCAGCAATATCTTGTGGTTGATCATGTGAATACAACTTCCATTTAGCATTTAATACTGAAGTTGATCTATTCTGATGAAAAGCATAAGAATCTAGATCATTTGGCATCATATAATCCCATCCCATTTCGGGATTAAAAACAGAATGTAATTTTTCTTCTAATATTTTCAAGTTATTGACATGTGCAATACCTGACTTAGCATCTTCTGACATTCTATCTGTAAAATATCCTCGCAATTCAAGAGCAGAAAGAGAAATATCAACTAGATATCCCAATCTCGCAACATGTCCCTTAATAACCGCATAAGATACCATATCATCAACAGAATAATTGAACTCTGGGTCAATAAGGTCAGTAGCAAACCAGTAAATAGGCCTAACACAATCCACACCCATAAAAACATCCATGGCAGATGGATCTAAAACTTTATCTTCTAATTTTATCATAAACAATCAAGTAAATAACCGATCAAATAGCTTTCGGAAAGCCCTAAAACAATTCGCTCGGAAAATACGTATACTTACACCTCTCAAACATAACAAGATTAACACAATTATTTACCTCACCAGGAAACAAGCCTCTAATCCCAGAAAGAGTATCCCTAAGTTCACTAATTTTAGTCGTTAAAACATACAAAATCAACGTAAACTGCCCAATTCCCCTTCCACACCAAATAACATGCTCATTATGGCTTAAATAGCCTCTAATCGCCCTCTCCTTATCGAGATTCATCCCCGATATCGATAACATAATCGCATTAAAAGTATACCCCATTTTTTCGTAATCAATAACAGGAACAAAACCCAAAATATACCCCGCACGAAGCATCTTACGAACCCGATAACTAACAGCATCCGCAGAAAGCCCAACCTCCCCAGCAATAAAAACCAACGAAGAACGCGAATTAGAACTAAGAATAGTTAAAATCTTATAATCAACGGAATCAAGTTGTAAATCAACAGGTTCAACCTTAACCGAATCAGAAGAATAATCATAAAAACTCTTCGGAAACGTACTCCCAAAATAAGTATCGCTCATAACCATAATATTATATTCCCTCAAAGTCCCCTCACAAGCATCCTCAATCAAACCAACCAAACGAGCCAACTCAGCAGTATCCCTTGCGATTAACGCCACCTCATAATCATAAGCTCCACCATACTTAATCAAAGCCCTAACCTCAGCAATCCCTTCAAGCTTATCCACAATTCGTTTTTCCAAAAGAACATCAGGATTATTCAACACCAAAAAGAAATGATAATTCATATAACCAAACCGAGATATATCAACAAGCATACGATACCCATTAATCAAACCACCCTCTTCATATTTCTTCACCCTCGCAGTAACCGCATCACGACTAAGACCAACCTCCTTCGCAATATCATGAAAAGTAGTCCTTGCATCAGCTCCCAATATCGACAAAATATTCTTATCCTTAACGTCAAAGGAATTCTTAAATTCTTTTTGATTTACCATAATACACCCTAAAGCCTAAATAAGTATATAAAACTTACGGGAAAAGCTTGATAAAAATAAATAAGTTACTTATAGAACTTATTACTATATATATTATGGAAACAACTAAATTACAAATATACAACCTTAACGAAGCTACACAAGGCCAACTCCAAGACGTTAAAGAATTTGCACGAAACTACATGAGAATGAACCAGCCAAACCTGGAATATCATAACTTTACCCATGTACTCGACATGACAGATGTAGCAATGCGATATTCCGACATGGAAGGAATAGACAACCCAGAAAAAAGTCTAATCCAAACCGCATGCTATCTCCATGACGCAATCTTTGAAGTCGGAGCAAAGGACAATGAGTACCTAACCGCAGAAATGTCAAGAGGAGTACTAGATTCAAAAGGATATAACGCAGATCAAACAAATTTTATCTACGATTTAATCCTAGCAACCAAAGTACCAACATCACCTCAAAACATATACCAAGAAATTATCACCGACGCTGATGTAGACAACCTTGGAAGAGGCGACTTCTGGTATCTCGGAGAAAAACTAAGACAAGAATGCGGCATCGACAGCATAAATGATTGGTACAAAGGATCCCTAGCATTCCTAGAATCCCATACCTACCGAACACAAAGTGCAAGAAGCCTACGACAAAAAGGCCTCGAAGAAAACATAGCTGAGTTAAAAAACAGAATAGTGGCTTAAACCACACAATTTACG
>JBNMFJ010000010.1:0-18010 GCA_051269935.1 Patescibacteria group bacterium
CACCAGAACCAGTCATACTAATCTCATTAGTTCCAAACCCTTCTTCATTATCAATAAAAGAAACCTCTTTAGGATCTATCAACTTATCAGATTCTGTAATCGAAAGCTTTCCATCTTTATATTCAACCACACTTCCAGCCTCTAATTCCAATTCCATATTCCCAATCACAACAATTCGATTACGATCCACCTTAAATTTAGCCTCAACAATCTTACCAAACTCACTAGTTTTAATTTTAGGATAATCCCCACCAACACCCTTCAATCCACTATAGTCAACCTTATCACCGTCATAATCAACAGTAAAACTAACACAATCCTTAAGATTAAACGTCTTAGATTTTAGATCCTTTTCTCCCGATAAAATAATATCCTCGCCATTAGCATCTTTACAAGTTTCAGCAGGAATCTCACTCCCCTGAGCAAATATAAACACCCCAAACAATACCAGCAAAACTAATAAACTAAATCGCTTCAAATGGATCATAATACCCCCTCTCATATTTATATACATAGAAGAAAATAAATTCCTCAGAATTCACTACCCCACTCTCATCCGTCAAGAAATAAATAACATCCTCAGAATTTGAATCCCACATATTCATCTTTAAATTATTCGCTTCCAAATCCGCAGACAAACAACTCAAACACAAACTTCGTGGATGCTCCAATGATTCAACAAGCATCCTTTCCATCACCCCATACATACTATACAACCTCACATCAAACACCCGCTCAATAGCAGAATTAAAAGAAACAGAATTATTATCCCGAGAAACCACAACAGGATAATCAATAGAAAAATAAATAGAATCATCACTCCTCACCTGAGACGTCACGCTAATATCCCCTCCTCGAATCTCAAGATCATTCATCCGAGCATATTCCTTCTCAACACAAAAGTACAACATCACCTCAACATAATCAGCAAGTTCAGATTCAATCAAACTAAGCTGCGGAAAATACCCCTCACTCTGAACAAAATGATATGCAATATACTGATCATTCACCAACTCAGGAGAATTAAAATACCCCCCACTCTCACCAATAGCCAAAACCGCCTCACTCGTAATATCATCAACACAACCCAACACCGCAGAATACACCTCACCACTCCCAGCAACATCACCCACATCAACAGTCCCCCTCAACGTAAAAAAACCAATAATTAACACTACAATTGCAACACCAATAATAACAAATAACGTCACCTGCCCTCGCGAAGAAATCCCTCTCTCATTCATACCAATACAAACAAAAAAAAGTATATAAATCTACTCAGTCATTTTTTTAAATTTCTAGCTACCTTGTCGGTAGAAATTTAAAAAAATGACCACTTACCAATTCTTAGTTTAAGTGCGAATCAGGCAAGGCATTTGAATGCGTGTCGTACACGTCGTACTCGAGCATTCAAATAACGAAGCATCATTCCACTAAAACTAAGAATTAAAATTAAGAGTGGTTGGTCGGACTATAGCACTACAATCCGCCGTCAAATCACGAAACGCATCCCGACACTTAATATGATACGTCTCAGAATTATCCCAATCAGCAAAATGAACAAGTGAATCATCCCGAGGCATAGTAATCCCTTCCTCAAACAAGAAATCACAATCTTCAGTAGAATATCGACATTGACTCTCACGCAGTGTAACAACCTTTAATTGATCAGCATCATTATAAATTCTCGCAATAATTGGAGAAGTCGTATCAATATTCAAATTGAATTCAGTGAAGTCAGTAGCTAAGTTACCACCAGAATCAACACACTGTACATCATACCGATGATCTCCAGCAGGTAGGAATAAAGTCTGATTATGAATCCCATCTTCAGTATCAGTCTCAGCAAACAAAACATAATCACCATCTTCTCCAGTCGAAGAGAAAGAGCAAGTAGCAGCGCCTCTCTCACATCCAAATAATGTCTCAACTTGTAAATTAACAGGCAAAGGAGAAACGCCACCATAGATCACATCAGTAGTATTAGGAATCAATTTTCTCATCTTCAATTGAGTACTCCCACGCAAACTAAACCGATAACTCTCAGCATTACGATTACGATCATTCACAAACTTATCCTGCCCATCCTCACATCGTACATAAAAGTCAGTTAGATCCTTCGTAACACCAGTCAAATTAGCTCGACAAGTAAACAACTGCAATGCATTCATCTGGAACAAGTTCCCATCACAACTCATATCATTTTCCATTAATTCATATGCTTGATCAGTCCTACTAAACCGACATTGAGCAGGTTCATTAACATAAAATTCAATCTCAGCTGAATCAGTTGTCGCAGCAATACAAGAAGTATCCTCAACACTAGTCAACTTAACCTGAGGAGCAGTAGTATCAGGGGAAGGGTCAATACAGAAGTCAATAGCATATTCAGCATCGTTAAAATTCCCATTTTTGTCCTGACATCGAATAAAGAATGTCAAATCCTTCCCATTAGTCAACTGCAATGAAGTATTAGAAAAATCACTCGCATGAGGAAGAACAAATTGCTCATAATGATCATATCTAAACAGATTACTTCCACCCATAAACGAATACATAGAAGCAAAGTCAGATGTTGATTTAAAATCAATCTTACATTGAGATGGCTCATCAGTACTAACACCAAATCTCAAGGGAGTAAACGCCTCAACACAGCCATTCTCACCTGTACTTCGAATAATCTCAAAGCCCGGACCAGGAGGAGAGTTTCGCACATTAAGATATCGATACCCAAAAGTTAATTCAGTTGCATTAGGAGTAATTATCGGAGGCACAACATCTTTAGGATGAACATTAATACATCGCTCCTCTTCCGTTCCAGCATTAACTAATTCACAATTCTGCCCAAGACTTTTACATCGGTATTCACTACAAGGTAAAGTAGGATCATTACATTGCTCACAAGTACTCTGACCAACACCAATAGGTGACTGATAAGGCAAACAAGCATAACTAACAGCCTCAAACTTTACCTTTTCATATAATAAATAATAAGCAGCCAATCCAACAGCAGCACCAATAAAAATAGATGTTGTTGCATCAGTTTGAAAAAATCCTTGAGCCATTTTAGCCGCAAAAGTTCCAAGACCCGCAGCAATACCTATTGCTTCAGCCTGTTCTGATTCAAAGCCAAGTAATGGACTAACAACAGTCGCAACACCAAAAACAACACCGCCCCAAATTAATGATTCACCCAAAGTCCCAGTCAACAAACCACCTAATTGAGCCAAAGGAGCAATCGCAGCAGCAGCACCCTGCTGATTAGAACCACCAACTCCACCAGCTCCCGCATTAGCAGCGACACTAGCTGCACCTAGCGACAAGTCACCAGAAGCTCCAGCAGTAGAAGTCGCAGCCCCACCACCACCTGTAGGACTAAACGCATTTGAAGTTGTTCTAGTATTTTGAGGAGTTACCCGAACCAATTTCCCATCAACCAAATTATAATCCACACCAGAAGAACGGTAAACACCAGTTTGCCCTTCAACCAAATCAGCATTAATAGTTTTACCATCCGAAGTCATCAATTCAACAGCCCCAACCAATACCAGCCCCTCACTCAATACAAACGCAAATGCAAACATACTCAAAAATAATAGCACAACCTGTACATGAGCAGCACCCTTTTTCGTTATCATGCAAACAACTCCGCATTTATATTTTTAATAACATTTCCACTAAAGCCACTTCGAATAAACCCTTCAGCATTACCAGTAAAACTTAATCGATCAGTACTACTCTTCCACTCATATCCACTATCAGTAAACTTTCCTTCATAATTAACATACGCCCCACAATCACCAACAGCCACACAAACTTGATTCATTGCAACAGCCCATTCCTCATTCAAACAATGACAATTCTCTTCACACTCAAAATCACCAAAAGCACCCTTACTAAACTTCACAACACAATTCGCAGAAACAGCGGCACAAACAGATTGAGCACTTCCCTCTTCCCAGAATTGCAAACCAGGTGAAAACCGAGGAACACAAACACCATCCTCACGATTAGTAGTAGTAGTCTCATTCTCTCCGCGTTCGTCATCTCCACCAAACAAAGCATTACCAGTTCCAGCAGGAGCAGTCGGATTTGTAAAGGTACTTCCCCCAGTATTTCCAACGGTAGGATTTGAGAGAGTCGAATCAGTTGCACTCCCCGCTTCAGATCCACCAATTAATAATCCAGATGGACTAGGCAACCAAGTACAATCACGTTTATCTCCATTCAAACATGCACCCTGATCAGTAACTCCAATACAATCTTGCCATCTATTTACCCGACAAGCAGCAACACTATAATCACCAGCAGTAGTCTCTAAGCTAGACTCAAAACAAACCTCATTTCGAAAATCAGCACATGCCTCAACTCTAACCTCTCCATCAACACAAACCTCACGATGATATCGTGAACCAACCTTATCCTTTCCATCTCCAGAAAGTCCATCATTCACACACCAAGATTCACCATTATTTCTCTCATCGCCCCATCTATCAGTACAAACGGTCCGCTGACAATACGCATTCTCCCCACTCAATAATCCAGTAGAAGATTCACATCGACTACCCAATAAATAATCACAATTACCACAATCCGGATCACTCCCATCCGCAGAATTCGGAGGACAAATCCCATCAGCTTCAATTGCTCGCCCCTCATTCCAACTCAAGTCACGATCACTAGAAACAACATTTTCTCGATTACCACAACTATCATAATAATGAGCATCCCCCTGATAACATCCAGTAGTAGCTTGACGTCCACAAACAGTATTCAACTCTTCCGCACTACACAACAATCCATCAAAGAATTTCCTTGCACTCCCAATAGCATCATCCTGTCTCACAGCATCAACCGCCTCAACCGATTCTTCAGCTCCACATTCACCTCGAGTAGTATATTCACAAACTCTCTCAAATTCTTGCTCATACACACAAGCACCACGATCCTGAGAATTCGCTAACGCAATACAAGAAGTCTCACTAGTAATATCAGTCCGATAGTCAACATTAACACCAAAATAAGTAGAAAGCTTTTTACATCGAACCAAAGGAACAAACGCAGCTTCATCACCAACTAAACAACAACCTAATTGACATTGAGGAACCTCGCCCAACTCTCGCTCATCCCAAGTCCCACCATTATCATCACAAACTCGTTGCGGAGTATTCTCATAACAAATTCCTTCAGAAGAATCATAACAACTACCTAGCTTACAAAAAGAAGTTGACCCACAAGCAGCAGGCGCATTTCGATAATTAGCATCACATTCTGAAGCATCATCATTCACACACCATTGCCCAGAAGTTGTCCTCTCACAACAAACCGAAGCCTCAGACAAAATCGTCTCAACCCCGCTACTAAACGCAACTAAAAATATTCCAAAAAATAAAAGCAAGAATACCTTATCAAATTTCATTTTCATCTAGTTGCCCCCACCTTATCATATCCAGCAGGCCAAATAAGACTTCTTGAAGCAAACTGCAATACAGTATCACTCACCTTATCAGTTATTACATAAATAGTAGTAGAATCAGATTGTTTAAACTTATCAACAATCACATTCGGATAATACAACATCAATTCACCCGTAGAAGCATCACCCAAAGCCGCCTCACTCTGAACAATACCAGTAGCAATCATCAATAATTCATACATAGGACTATCCAAGCTCACCCGATAATCAACAAACCGACTACCTGCAATAGTCGTCGGAGCAACAATATCAATAATCATCCGAGTTGGAATAATAGTAATATTCAAATCAATCTGCCCAGTCGTCACATTATATCCAGCAGCAGTTAATTGATCAATTGCCTCATCATAACAGCCCTGAATATCATTAGAAATATCATCTTCTAAATTTGCTTCATACACCTGCTTAACCAAAGGACGCTGAACCGTACAAGTTTTATACGCATCATTAGTATAACAATAATAAGGTAAATCAACACCCCGATACATAAATCCAGTCTCACCATCCGACATCCCACCACCATTACGGGCAAGTTCAGTAGACCTTTGCGCAACAACCGAAGCAACACAAGAATCAAAGTTTAATCCCCGAGAATCATTCGATAAAAAGTCCGTATCCTGATAGTAAAAATACACAAAAATACCCAAAACTAATACAATAGCTACTATCACAAACAACGTAAGCTGTCCTCTCTTATCATACATAGAAAATAGAAGGGTAATTTGTTTATAAAATCTACTAAACTAGACTGTTATCAAGAAGTAAAATTTAAAGTTTTTTAATAAAATAAAATATAAGTAAAATCAGGATCCCATTAATACCCAAAATGATTAATAGAATTATAAGTTTAGTAATATTAAAGTCAGTAATATCAGTAGATAGTATAGAATCAACTGCAGGATCAGCTTGAGGAACATTATTATCATTAATATTTCCATTATTATTTTGAGATGATGGAGCAATAGGAGTTGTGACTGTAACAACTGAAGATGAACTACTACTCGATCCACCGCCACCGCCACCGCCACTTGATCCACCACCAGACGAGCCACCAGAAGATGAAGGTGCAGATACAGCAATTGTTAATTCGATAATTTGACAATCATTCTCAACCTCAATACTTATACCATTTCCAATATAACTAGCTCCTAATTGAGATTCCAAAGATAAAGCTAAATTCAATTCAGACCAATCCTGAATAGAAGAATCCCAAGAATAAGCAGAAAGTATTGAACAATCCCCTACATTAGCCTCTAAGGTTTCACTATATAATTCAGAATTAACTGCTAACAAATTAACTCCAGAATACAATCCGTTATATCCACCAGTATAACTAACATAACTCGGAGAAACACGATACGCAAATGTTCCAGAAGACAAGGAAAAAACCCAAAACGGTTGGCTATACAAGCGAAGTCCATCAGCCTCAACAACATCATAATCTGGATACACTGAATAAGTCATCTTATCAGCATTATCAACATAATATGAAGAGACTAAAGAAGAAAAAGGAAGAGTACTTGAAGAATGAATATCTTCTTCCAGAAAGCTAAAACCAGCAATCAAATTCCAACCCTCTACTACATCAACAGATAAATACGTATAATCTGCTTCTTCAAAAATATCAGCAGAAACACTAATTAAGAATAACAATCCTAACATAATGAATACTTGCAATTTAACCATATTCAATTCCCACTTCTTGGTGGAACTGGGACTCTGTTCGCATTAGAAATTGTAGTTGAACCTTCATCTCCCGAAGTATCCGGAACCTCTCCATATAATTCAAGTAAACAAGCATTGTATTCCTGAATTCCAAATATATTAGCAAACCGACATAATACACCATAAAAAACCCTTCGAGCATTACTTTGTTCAGCGGCAATTTCTGCAACTTCAATACACTGTCCAGAAGAACAAGTATTACTTCGGCATTCATAATCATTCTCACACAAACCTAAGTTGCCATCAGAATCCTTCCCAATTTGTTCCTTCAATGAACCATCTAAATCACAATATAAACTATTAGTACTCGTAAGCCTAAAACCATAAGGAACACAGGTATCATCAGAAGTTATACAACCCGAACAAACATTCGGAGTACAACTTATAATTTTTTGAGTAGCAACTCCACATGAATTTGCATCAGTACATGTCTCAATTTGAATACCATTGGCTGGACAAAGTATTGAATCTAATACACAAGTAATATTAGGAACACAAGAAGTAGAGCCACCACCCCCACCTGATGAGCTACTAGAGGCAGAACAAACCGTCTCACTAGTCAAATAAAAATTAGCATATACTTCTCCACCATAATATTGAATTTTCAAACGACTTTGATCTAAATTAACAAACCTAAAATCAGTCGCAAGGTAGCTATACATAACAGATTGAAATATATCACTATTTAAATATTCAATAGAGTCCGATGATTCAGACAAACTCAAGAATAAAACTTCAACCTCCTCATCTGGGTTTAAGCCTAGAGTAACTACGGCTGTCTCTCCCAATGCAATATTCTCATCTATATCTTCTTCTATAAAAGTTACATTATAAGTATCTCGTCCTAGTGAATCATTAAGATAAATAGCCAATCCCTCTTTAGTATAAAGAATGTTGGTAGAAGTTGCTCCCGTAAAGGTTACAATTTCATTAGTAAAATCAATAGAAGAAATAGTTATTTCTAAATCTCCTACTCCCAGTATAAAATTTTCCCCCTCAACAAATTCAAGTCCTATAGTTTGCCAAATTTCATTATCCCTATATTGGATATCAACATCCTCATTAATATTGTCAAAATTAGTTGCTCTTAACAAATAGGACTCTGCGTTATCAACATCAGAATAACTGAGTAATGTCCATTTGTCAGTACTCTTATCAAATGTTCCATCTAAGGAAAGTTGATTATCAGATTCACCATATTGAGAAAAAATACCTAAAGTATCTTTATATAATAAATCAATATGCTCAGTAGTTGTATTTAAATTTATTCCTGCAAATCTGATCAAGTCAATTCCAATAGGTTCTATATCAAAGCCTTCTATATAAGGCCGTGGAACCCCCTCATAACTGAAATTCAAATTCCCAAAAAAAGGCATACTAACAACAGAATCACCAGCAACAAATAAATCATTATCCGCAATCCAAGAAATAGTAATTTCATCAACTTGAGTTTTTTCATCAGCTGTAGATACACCTATCAATGAAATTAAATTATCAACAGAATCTCCATTAAGTTGAACCTCTTGTCCATTAATTAAGGTTAGTATTCCGTTCCCAATGGTGAACTCGAGTCGTTTAACACCTTCCGCATAGTCTTGTACTTGAATATCTTTAACTCCAATATATAAATCATCACTTAACTTGTATGTTTCGCCCTCCTTTAAAATATTTATAACTTCTCCGTTAACAATTAGCCTAACGTCATTGATTGTAATTTCAAAAATACTCACATCATATCTCTTCTCATTAATAATAACTGATTGAGTCTCACCCTTATTAAGGAGAACAGTAGTAGTTGAATCAAGTAATTGAATCTCAGAACCTTCTACATTTGTGCTTAAAATATGATATTCGTGGCCCATAATTTTAATGTCTGTGTTATCCATTGGATTTGTATCAAATGCAGGATTTGTTTCATAAATAGTCGGTTTATCTCTAAAACTCAAAGTATAGTTCAGTACATGGTTATTATCCTGGATTCTCATCCCTAATGTCGTCCCATCATTTTGATACTCAGCGTCTCTAAAAAGTGTATATCGCAAGTCTTGATTTAACGCAATATTCTGGCTATAATCAAAGTCATCATTGTTATCATCAGTATAAATTCCATCAGCTAAAAAGTTACTCAAATCAAATTTATCAAGAGGATCGCTACCAATCACATCACCAACAGTATCACCAATATTAAATCTATTCGCACTCCCTTCTAATTGATAAGTATCAACACCACCACAACTCAACGGTGGATTTTGAAAGCTAGGCACTTCAGGTTCAGGTACAGGATTTTGGGGGCGTTCACTCTCAGAATCAGTAGACACAACATTTCCCGTAATGGAGGTATCATTCCCAGGGAAAAACCAATCAAAAAAGCCGGCCGAAACAAAACTCACAGACAAAAGAACTAGACATAAAACAACAACACTTCCAGCAGCCCCTCTTTTCATCTTAATAACAAGAGCAAGTTATTTATAAAGATATTCAAACATCCTCCACTTTTTCTCTTTTTATGTGCATCAAGACAAGGCAGTGGAATACGTTGCGTACTTTTCCGTACACGAGTATTTCACTAACAAAGTATTGATCCATAAAAAAGAAAAAGAATCAAACAGAAGAAAGAACAGCACTACAACCAGACGGCAAATTATCCAAATTATCCTTACACTTAATATAATAATCTTTACCCTTACTAGCAGCAACCCGATGAGTAACCCCATCCCCAGAGACAACACTCCCAGTACTAAAGTCAAAGAAACAAGAGTCCTCACTATACCGACACTCAGCTTCTTCTTGAGTAATAAAATATAAGTTATCATTATTCTGCCATGTCCTTGCTATGATAGGAGAAAAGTTTTTCTGTAAAATTCTAAACGAAGAAGTAGACTGTGCAACATCCCCAGTCTCATCCTCACATTCAATAAACACATCATACTTATTCGGAGGCAAATCAAACAACTGCCCATGAATACCAACAACTCCCGTATTAAAAAATTGAACCATAGTATCAAACCCAGTAAATGAATAACGACAAATATGAGTATTCCCACCACCAGAGGTTTCAACAGAATAATCAACACTCATCTGGTCAGCAACAGTAGTAATCTCACCCTCAGGAGTTGCTTCCTCAATAGTAATCTTTGTAGAAGGTCTCACAGAAGTAAACTCAAAGCTCTGTGCATTCGCATTTCGTTCACCCTCATCTTCAGTCCCAATAAGCCAAGGTTGATCAGCACACTTAATAAAATAAGTTTGAGATCTGCTAAGGTTACCTAACGCAATGGGAATATCGGTCCGACAAACATATCCAATCGGCTGAGACGGAGAACTAAAAGTATCAGTACACGATAAATCATTCTCCATCAAATCATAAGTAACATCGCTAGTACTATACCGACAAGTAGACAACTCATTAGTCAACACCTGTAACTCAAAACTTTCAGAATCAAATGAAACAACACTATTTGTTTTGGGACGAGTATTAACAACACGAGGAGCAGTCTGATCAGGACCATCAAACACACACATATCAATCTGTAAAAATTCAGGCGCTTCATGCCCATATCTATCACGACATTTTACATAAATGGAAACATCAGTAACCGCAGTATAATTTTGAGCAAGACCATGACTCGGATCCGGCAACTGAAAGAAGGTTGAATGATTAAATAAATAAGCACTATTCCCCACAAAGAATTGCATATCCTCAAAGTTTTTATCTTCCAAGTCAAATTTACATTGAGCAGGTTCATGAGTATCAAACCGAATAGGAACCGGACTATAAGCCTCAACACATCCCCCATTCAAATTAGTTATCTTTAAATGATTCTCAGTTAATCGAACATAATCAACTTGCTGAATAAAGTCTAACAATTCAGGAAACTCATACAAATTCTCAGATTCAATAATAGCATCTAAATCTAATATAGGAGTAACAATGGGAAACCCACCATCATCAACACCAGCAACACATAGCTCCTCACCAGATCCCTCATTAATAAAGTCACACGCAGCACCTAAACTTCGACAAGCATATTGAGTACAAGGAAAGTCAGCATTCCCATTACAAGCAGCACAAGCATCACCACCTGTTGGAGGTTGCCATAAATTACAAGAATACGGAACTAAAATCGGCGGACAAACAGTAGGACTAATAGCGGCTAACAAACCCCCAAGCATACTCATCATCAAACCACCAATCGCCATCATAGTTGAACCCATAACACCAGCCAAAGCAGCAAGCATTCCACCCAATGCAGTAAGCATAGAACCAATTCCTGACGGCTCCGCAGTATTAGAAGGAATATCAGGTTTTTGTGGATCTAGTGTAGTCGAAAATATTGCAGAAGAAAAAGCAGACTGCTCAAACAAGGCACTCCCAACACCCAAATAATCATCATACGACAAACCGGCCGCTTGCATATATTTCTCAACCCGAGAATCATAAGTTGCAACCTTTCCCCTCTCCGGACGAACCTCATTATAATTAGGCACATTACCACAATCACCCAACGACTCACAAACCTCATCCATTTGAGCATCAAAACTCGCGGCATTCAAACACCCACAATTATCAACACAAATACAAAATGGCAACGGAGCAAAACTAACAACACAAGTTCTCGTATTTATCGCACAAATCTGCGCACCAGTCGCCTGAAACTCTCCTTCAAAACTAAATCCTTCCGGATATTTTGGTTCACAAATATCAAAATCAAAAGACCCACCAACCTTCACACTCCTCACCATACAATCCGGCTCATCACGACATGCATCCATAGAAGACTCACCAATTTTCACACAATTCTTCGCATTATTCTTTCGACATACAGCATTATTAAAAGATATCTCAGTAGAATCACCACTCACAACATCAGCAGCCTGCCCAGACAAAGTATTTTGCTGAATACAAATCTCATTCCGATAATCAGCACAAGGCTCAACCTGAACACTACCCGCATTACAAATATATCTAAAATGTCGAGACCCAGGAGCATCATCACCTTCATCTATCGGAGAGTTATACACACACCACGATTCTCCATTTTCATAAGTAGTCTCAGCCCCCCACAAATCAGTATATTCACATTGAGTATCACGACAATAATAATCCCCCATGGTAACACTAAAATCATCCGGACCAGCCAAAGCACAACTTCCCCCTTTAAATCTATCACAATTTCCGCAAGTAGCTGAATTCGCCCCACCATTCGCAGCATTACAAGAAGACTCAACAGAAACGACAGTCCTCCAATACGAGTCATCAGTAGCCCGAGAAGCATCATAAATATTAGCAATATTACCACAAGTATCAACAAAATAAACACCATCTTTGCCAGCAACACATTGAGTAATTTGTGTCTTTTCACAAACAGTATCAAGCTCACCCGCAGTACATAATAAATCAACAGCAAAATCCCCCGACAAAGCTATACAAGAGGCCTCATTCCCAAAAGAACAATCACCATCAGGCAACACACATGCTCCCTGCTTTTGTTCCCCAGCCAAAGAAAGACAAGAAATTTCATCCAAACCAGTTCTCCAATCAACGTCAAAAGTACTTGACAAAGCTAATACCTCTGTATGAACACGACATTGTCCTTCCGTCTCAAACTTTGTAGACGCACCCAATACACAACATCCCAACGAAGCACCAGGCAAATTACAAAACGGATCAGGTGCCCATTCTGCATTACATTTCCCCTGTAACACATTTTTTTCATAAATCCCAGAATCAGTATCATAACAACAACCCACCTGACAAAAAGGAGTAGTAGTACAAACAGACCCCGGAGCAAAATTCGAATCAGATTTACAAGAAGAAGATTGAGCAACAACACAAGAAGCCCCAGAAGTCAACTCTTCACAACATCCCTCCACCTGGGCAGAAGCCAAGGCAAACACCGGAGTGGTCAATCGGTCTAATACATATTCAAAAGAATCAAATAAGAATGAATCAGAAGAACCCGAAGGATTAGTAACCTCTCCCAACACATACGGAAAACTAAACATTGAAAAAACTAACAAAATCAATTGAGCATACACAAACTTTCTCTTTTCATAAATTTCATCACTATCCATATTAAAATCCAGGAGCATAAGCACACGAACGAACCGCGAACGCGAGCACCTCTTTAGTTTGACGATTTTGCACTTCATATATCTTACTCTCATAATAATCAAACCGGCTCACATTATACTCCGGATACAATACCATAAACCCATTCGTCTCAAAATAACAATACTGAGCCTCACTATTCACAATCCCCCGAGCAACACCAATCAAATCATACAAATCAGTCGGAATAGTCATATCAAAATCAGTAAAGATTTCATTACTCTCTCCCTTAGTCGCACTAAATTCACGATTCACCCGCAACCTCACACTCCCAGGAATAATCTCAACAGAATAATTCAACACCCCATTCTCCGTCACACCCAAACCACGAGAATCATAATCGTCAAACAGTTCAGTAAAACATTCGTCAACCCGTAACACCGAATCACTCCGAATTTGCTCTTCACTAATCCGTTGCAACATAGGATAATTATTATAACACTTCCCATAATAATCCCCATTATAACATAAATAATTATAATCATGATCCTTATACTTAATCGCAAACGCAGTATCAATCAAACCACCATTAGCCAAAACAGCAATAATCGAGGGAGTAACAGCATCAAAAATACACCGTTCAATAAACACCCGAGGACTCTTAGTCGGTGCCTCCGAAGTCTCAATATCAGCTCCAAAAAACAAAAAGAAAACAACAATAGCCAATATAATCAAAACCCCAGCCAACACAAACAATGTTAACTGTCCACGCTTATCAATCACACTTATTTCTTGCATCAATTAATACAACAAACAAATGTTTTAAACATTCCGAAAAGATATATAAATAAAATAACACTAAATAAACTATGAAAATAAATATACTAACAATCTGTATCATTTATACCGTAATAAGTGTATTAACTCTCCCAGCACTTTTCGGCCTGTTACTTATAACAACATTTTTTTCTGCAATAGCAGGACTCTCTATAAAAGAAAGCATTCCCACCCTTCTACTTCCAACCATTCTGATAATTGGAAACGTATCATTGTGGATATCATACAAACTAAAAAATAATAAAGCTATCGCAATCTCAACTATCATCCCAATACTTTATTTTCTTTGGTTTTGGATAACAGTAAGAATGTAATCAAAAAGATTTGTAGTGAGGTAATATTTATTAAGACTCTAACATACATATTAGAATGTTCATAAAAAACGTCAACAATAAAATTATCCTAAACTCAAGAAAAGAAAAAACAATAGAAATAACTCTTACTACCTATGAAGGAAAATTCACATGCTCAGCCCCATCAGGTAAATCAAAAGGAGCATCCGAAGTCCCATCCTACAACCCAAAAGGAGTCGAAAAAAGCCTAGACCTCTTAAACGGATTAAGTAAGCATCTCATCCACAAGAATTTTATCATAAAAGAAATAGATGACCTTCTCCAACTAAACGCACTCATAAACGCATTTGAAAAAAGATATTCATCACTTGGAGGAAACATCACCTACATCCTACACGGAGTATTCCTCAAAGCAGCCGCAAAAGACAACAATAAAGAATTATGGAAATTCATTTTTGACGACATACATAAAGAAACAAAAAGTACAAAAATACAAATACCAATGCCAATCGGGAACGTAATCGGTGGCGGACTCCACTCCAAGCCAATAAACGGCAAAACCCCAGACATCCAAGAATTTCATTACATCCCAAAAGAAGAAACGATGAGTAAAGCAATGACAGTAAATATCAAAGCCTACAGCCAACTCAAAAAAATAATAAAGGCAAAAAGTAAAAACGATGAAAACGCCTGGGAAACATCATTAACAAATGAAGAAATCCTAGAGGCAATGCAAGAAACAGCAAAAAAATACAAACTCCGAATTGGACTAGACGTTGCAGCCAATTCATTTTACAAAAATGATTATTATAAATATACCAACAAAGCACTCATCCGAGACAGACTCGATCAAATAGATTACATGATACGCCTCGTAAAGAAATACAATATATTTTATCTCGAAGACCCCATGCAAGAAGAAGATTTCTCAGGATTCAAAAGTATAAACGAATCAACACCCAAAGCAACATTAGTCACAGGAGATGACCTCACAACAACTAACCTAAAGCGAACAAACAGAGCAACCCGAGTAAACGCAATAAATGCAATAATTATAAAACCAAACCAAATAGGCTCACTCATAGAAGTAAAGAAAGTAGTACAACACTGTAATAAAAATAACATTACCATGATCTTCTCCCACAGAAGCGCAGAAACAATGGACAATATCCTAGCAGACTATTGCATAGGATTCAGCGGTTCATTCATCAAAACCGGAGTAGACGGCAAAGAACGACTAATCAAGCTCAAAAGAGTGATTGACATAGAAAAGCAAATTCAAAAAATAAAAAAATAATCATAATAATACTTCACTATTATTTCTTATATAAATTCCATTAACAACCTCAACAATCTTCTCCGAAGCCAAAGCAAAACCCTGATCACTCAACTTAAAATTATTCATCCCCACAACATTCCCATCCCGATCTAAGAGCGGCCCACCAGAATTACCCACATCCATAGTCGCATCAGTCTGAACATAAAAAGGCTGCAAATTAATCATCCTATCTTTACCAGAAACAATACCAGAAGAAACAGAATGAGCCAAACCAAAAGGACTCCCAATAGCAAAAACCTTTTCCCCAACCTCAATACCATTAGAACTCCTCAAAGGCAATGCATTCCCACTCGAAATATTAATTAATAATAAGGCAACATCCAAAGTCGCATTCACACCAATAACCTCTCCAGTAAAAACGGACCCATTAGCCATATATAATAAAACATCACCACTCTCTTTTTGAACAACATGATAATTCGTAACCAAATGCCCAGAATCAGTCACAAAAAATCCAGACCCCAAAGAGTCACCAGCCTGAACCGTCACAACGCTCTCATCCAACCCAGCAATCATAACAGAAGAATCCCCAGCCAAGAGTTCCAAATCCAACAATTTTAAATCAATCTTCTCCACATCATTTCGCCCCGCATCCAAAGCATTATCCACACTGCTCCCCTGCATTATCAAAAAAACAATAAACAAAAACTGAACCAAAATAACCAACGCAAAAATAGCATGAACACGATTCCCAAAAAAAGTCTCATCACGATCAAAAAAAGCCACAGCCATAATATCATAAACAAATAAGATTATATAAAACTACTCAAGAATCTACCTAACAATAAATTTGCCTTCCATACCAGCAGCCCTATGACTACCAACACTACAATAATACTCAAAACTACCAGACCCCAAAGCAACAAACTCAACAAAAGAACTCTCTCCATCACTAACCTTTTCCGTAGCCGCATCAAACTCGTCAACCACCCAATCATGATAACCAGAAGTAGAAGTAAACTCAATCCTAACCAAATCACCAGAATCAACCACAATATCCCCATTACTAACCCCATTAACAGAATATTCAAAACTCTTCCCCCAAACAACAAAAGTCTTAACATCAGAAGATCCACCATCCGAAATAACATTACCCGTAATAACAGAACCAGTAGAAACAGAATCATCAGAATCATCTTCTACAGGAACAGTGTTTTCATCAATCTCTTCATCCGTCGGAATCAACGCATCATCCCCAAATGGAATCTTGTCAGTTTCATCATTATCTTTACCCTTATCAGAATCATTAAACACATAGAACAAACCACCCAATACAATTACACCAATAATAATATACAACATAAATGATTTCATAAATAACATAAGGCATTTACTTATTTAAACATATAGTAAAAAAAGACAACCACACAAATAGCAATCTCAAAAAAGAGAAAAATGGTAAGCCTCGCGAAGGGCGAATAATTCGCTGTTGATATCGGGCGAAGCCTATATTACGATATCAATTGCAAATTATGAGTTGTCAAATCCGAGAGAGGGTTTGAGTGCCTTCCGGCATTTTGAATTTTCTTACAGAAAATGAAAAAGCCTGCGAAGGGAGTCAAACCCTCGACCCTCAGTTTACAAGACTGATGCTCTATCACTGAGCTACGCAGGCATAAAAAAAAGTAATAAAGATTGTTTTTAAGCTTTGTTATCTAAAACAAAAAACTATTCTCGTTTTTGAATAGTGTGCTTACAATGTGAACATTTCCATTTCTCAAACACATCTTCCTTGTACGAAAACGGTAACAAAGTACCAGCATCACATTCCGGACATCTTGGCAATAAACCTTCCATATTTCTTCCCCTCCACCAATTTAATCATACTTTACAAATAAAACCAGCACCTTTTAAACATACCTAAGGCAGCAGTAATTCAATTCCTCGATTCCTTCGATTAATCGCACTAACAACCGGAACCTCAGCAATATCAACACCATAAAAAGAAACAGAACCCTCAGGAATCCAGTCATAATCAAACGCATCAATAAAATAGTAATACAAAATAATCATCTCAAAATCATCACCCAGTCGCCGTTTTTCTTTTTCAGTTTATGCCCTATGCGTACGGCCTTGACAGTTAAAAAGAAAAACAAGACCCCGCCCCATTTTTTGCGTTTATATGAGATTAAGACAAGACAATTGGATGCGTGTCGTACACATTCGTACTCGAGCATCCAATTAACGCAGTATAAATCCATAAAAACCCAAAAAATCAAAAGTCGATGAGTTCGACACCATTATCCTTGACCAAAATTTCAACCACATCCGCTTCCAAGTTAGCAATT
>JBNMFJ010000011.1:0-16877 GCA_051269935.1 Patescibacteria group bacterium
TTACCATAAAATACATACAAAGAACCCATTTAAAAACACAGCGAAGTTATAAAATAAACCACCAAAAACCACTACCAAAATTTTAATGAGAATAAGGCGAGGCTTGTGCTTTGAGATTAATGTTGTCATTATCATAAAGTGCATAACAAAGTATTATTCCAATAAAATTAAAATTACAAACCTTTTTTGATCATCTTGTCATCTTCAACTTCCCAATACTCAACATTTCCACCCTCAACAACCTCATTCTTCAAATCCTCAGGAATATCCAAATCAAGATTTTCAAAACTTTCAGAATCCATCAAACTAGCAACATCTCCAGCAATAGAAAGAACTTGACCCTGACGTTTAGTAATCATAGGAACCTCAAATCGATCATGACCAGGAACCACACCAACTTTTTTCTTACCACTAATAATACTAATAGCTTCATACCGAACCTTAGCATGACCATGTTTACCAGTCTTAGAGACATCATACTTCTTCACTTGATGAGCAATACCATCTAATAAAATAAAAGTATTCAATCTCATTTCTGTTGCTTCAATAACCTTTGCTACCATAATATAACTAAATAAGAATAATCTTTTATAAACCTTTGGAGAAAAAATAAGCAAAATTATTTTTCTTCAGGGTTTAACTTTTGTACTTCTTCGGCAATAGGCTTAAACTTAATCGCATCCTCACTCTCAGGCTCCTTCGTCAATTTCTGAATCCATGTACTCAATTCCTCAACACCCAGCTCTCCACGAAGATCCGGCAAATCCGAAGAGAAATTACTCGCATTCTTAATTAATGCATCAACTCTTTTTTCATCATTCATATATTCTTCATATTGAGGGAACCCCACAAGATTAGATTTTATTTCAGCAACCTTCGGCAATATCTCCGTCTCAACACTCTCTTTAATCTTCTCAAAGAAAAAATCATCAAAACCCTCAGTCTTTTTTTTAGCTTCCTCACCACCAACAGCCCCAGCAAAAGCCTGCGTAACACCACCCGCAAATTCATCAAACATATTCCCAAAACCAATCATAAAATTACCCATGAAGATAGCTCCACCATTCACAAGAATATTTGTTGCAACCTCTCTTTTATCCACCATATAATAAAAATGAAAACATTATTTATAAAGATTATTGTTTATGCCAAACCCCAATTTCGTAATTTGAGGGAATAATACAAGGCTTTCGAGCTTGAGGCGCAAACTCTGGGTTGTAACTCCAAGAATAACGCAGTATTATTTCCTCAAATTACGAAATTACGAAAGACCACAAATACTTTTAGCCTCATGCATAATCCTCTCCAACTGCCCCTTCTTCAAATGCGTCTTTGCAACCAACTCATCCAAACTATACTTCATCATATCAGCAGCCATCACAATCTTCGCACTAAACAATTTCTCCTTTACACCCTTCTCCAATTTCCTTAAAATCGTAATAGGATACAACCCCTTCTTCTCGATCATTTCCTGCAAATTCCCAGTCTTCGGATACCTCCAAGCAATAATCTTTAAATCAACACCAGAAGCATACCTACGCGCATTATTTGTACACTTAGTATTCGTAACCAACCATGCCTCATTAAATCCAAATTTCTTATTATGCTTCACATCCAAAAATCGAGCATAGGTATACATAGCAACCTTCGTATCACTCCGAATCCCTGTACTATTATGATACTTCGCCTCAATCATAGCAATCCTTTTCCCATCATCAGACCGAGCAATAACATCAATCTCCTGACTCACAACCTCACCCTTAATCGTCATACCAACCTGAGTCTTATACCCATAATGCTTCAAAATCTGCCCAAAATATTCCTCAAACGCAAAACCCGACGGACCAAGCTCCATAATCGCCCGCTTCAAATCATACCGAGCAGCCAACACAGGATTATTAATCATACAAGAAAGTGTCAAATCCAAAACATCCTCGCTACGAATCCCATTCTTCACTTTCTTCTCAACTGTACCAGCAACCTCCTTCGCATACTTAGGCTTCCCACCAGCCCTCACAATACTATTAACAATTGCTTTCGGGTCAAACTTCATTACACTACCATCAGCCTTAACAATTTCCATCTATCACCTAATTAAAATAAAATCAAGAAGTATATAACAGTATCGAAAATTATCAGAAAAATAACCTTATAAAGTCCATTTTTCTGATAATTTTATGAAGCTTAACTTTTTACCTGACGCAGGATTAAGGGATTTCCTTGCCACATTTCCTCCAATGGAAGTTCCAGAACAAGCATATAAAATTAGTGATAACTCTATCCCTGGTGCTCCAACAGCAATCAGTTTTCTTCCCTCATATGCATACGATAAACCAGCAATAAGAAAAAGATTAGAAGCAAACCTCGAATCAAAAATAACCTACAGGCTCCCTTTCCCCTCAGTCACTACAAACCCTGAAGCGATGAGAGAATACCTCGATAAAATGTATGAAGATGCATCAAGGAGAATACAACAAGGAGAATACAGTTCACTCTCAATAGCCGGAGTCAGCTTCGGAAACGCACTCGCATATAAAATCGCAAATGAACATGAAGCAGAAAATTTATTTTCAGTAACCCCGGGGGCGAATCTATTCCGTGGTGTATTTACAAGTTTAGCAACGAAAAAAGTCCACAAAGAAGCAAGAGAAAATGGAGTTACTCACGCACAATATTTAAGAGCATTAAACGATTATAATCCAGAAAAGAATCTAAAAAATTTACCTCAAGATATAACAGTCGACATAGGAATATTTGACTTTATAGTACCATATCAAAGCTCAACTATTCCCTTCATAGAAGAGTTAGAAGACAAAGGGTACAACCCAAAAATAAACTTACACAAAAGTAAAGGCCACGTTGGCGTATTGCGAAATGCAGTAAATCCCTACTAAAACATGTATAGATATTTTGAATTTTAAATTTAGTACAACAATCTTTTTAATACAAAAAAACAAAAAAAGAATATGGAAACAAAAAAAGAAATCGAAGATGCATACAGTTTTGCAAAAAAGACATATGCAAATTCAGATATTTATTTTCGAGATCACATAATCCCTGTAGCGAATATTTCAAGAAGATATGCAACTGAGTTAAAAGCAGATCCATTAATAACGGAGCTTGGAGGACTCTTTCATGATATAGGATATACTGAAAACTATAATCCAAAAGAAGAAGATCACATACAAGAGGGAATAAAAATAACTTCTCAATATCTCAAAGACACAAAAATACCAAAAAAAACACAATTACAAATAATAGACTGTATACGAACTCATGACGGAAATTTAAAGAATAATTCTCCACTAGAGAATATAATCGTACATGACATAGATTTAATGTCTTCAATCGATCAAACATTACCAATGTTAAGACTAATGAGCAAATGGGGAATATCATTACAAGAAGGCATTTCCAGACTAGAAGAAGATGCTGTAAAAAATATGTCACAGATTTCAAACAATCCTATCCTACAGATAAGAGCACAAAGTATCTACAAAAGATTCAACGACAATATAACATACCTAAAGGAGCAATATGGAATTAACTAAAGAGCAAATAAAGGCATACTTGAAAGAGAATACAAAAAGTAAAATCAAAAATATACAAATTACAGAATTAGGAAGTGGAATTGTTGGGACAGGATATAGGATAACATACAATGATAATAATAAAATAAAAACACTTATCATAAAATCTATTTTTAAAGAAAACCTAGGAATGGATAATCCAGGTGACCGAGCAGCGTCATTGCTTCAAGCACATACCAATTACAATACAATGAGAAATCACATTAAATCAAAAGACGTAATCGTATTAAAAAACAAAAAAGCCGAATCAATAGGAAATGCAGAAGAATTCTACATAGCAATGGAAGAGGCATCTGGAAAAGATATGTTTACAGATCTCGACAACATTGATAATGATAAAAGTTATCAATTATTTTTAGAAAAAACAAAAAAAATAGCTCAAGACCTAGTCGAATTACATAAGAACAAAGTCAATAATCCAATTCTCTACAAGCGAAAAATACGAGATACTATTGGAAGCGGAGGGTCACTCATGGGTGTATTAGATATGCACACAATTGAAGATTATTCTAAGTACAAAACCCATTGGGAAACAATCATTAAAGAATGTATTCCCTATTGGTCAAAATCAAAACATCTAACCCATAGGTGTTGTGAAATACATGGAGATTTTCATCCTGGAAACATTTGGTTCAAAGAAAAGAAAGTAACATATCTCGATAGAGCAGGCGGAAGATTCGGAGAACCAGCAGACGACCTCACAGCTTTTTTTATTAATCCCATATTTTATTCAATAATAAAACATGGGAACTTTCAAGGAAAATATAAAGAAATATTTGATATGTTCTGGAATACATACTTCAAACAAACCAAAGATAAAGAAATGCGTACAATAATGGCACCTTATATCGCATTCCGAGCATCAGTAATCACAAATCCAATGTTCTATAACGATGAGAAATTAGGAGGCAAAGAAAATGCTCAACAAATAAGAATAAAAATACTAAGCTTAACAATTAATATTCTCCAAGATAAGGAATTTAAACCCGAAAAAATAAATCAATATCTAAATCAAAACCCTTTTAAATAAGAAAACACCTATCTCTTCATGGAAAGCACAAACATTTGGCACACAGTATCAGCAGGAGAAAGCACACCAGAATTTGCAAATTGCATTATCGAATGCCCAAAAGACTCAAAAATAAAATACGAGTTAGACAAAGAAACTGGCTTACTATTAATGGATCGATTCCTTTACTCAGCAGTACATTATCCAGGAGATTACGGAATGATTCCACAAACATTATGGGACGATGGAGATCCACTCGATGTAATCGTAGTAACAAACAGGCCACTCGTACCAATGTGCCTAGCAGAAATAAAAGTAATCGGAGTATTACGAATGATAGACGCTGGAGAAAAAGATGACAAGATAGTTGCCGTATATAAGAACGATCCCAGGTCAAACAAATTTAATGACATCTCAGAATTACCAGACCATATCATAGAAGAATTAAAACACTTCTTTGAAACATACAAAAATTTAGAAAAGAAAAAAGTAGAAGTCCCAGAAGTTTTAGGACGAGAAGCTGCATTAAAGGATGTAGAACGTGGTATGAAAATGTACCAAGATAAATACGGCAAAAAAGAATAATTATCTCTAAAAAAAATCTATCTTAAAACTAAAATATTACTCTTTATAATCTCTCGCTGTCTCACTCACAGCCTTAACAACTCGAGAATCAAACGGATCAGCAATCACTTTTTCAAAACTAATCTCATCATCACGCAGAACCCCAGCCAAAGCCTCCGCACAAGCAATCTTCATACCTTCACTAATAACTTTATGCTTCCCATCCAAAACCCCTCGAAACAAACCAGGAAAAATTAACACATTATTAATTTGATTAGGCAAATCACTTCGCCCAGTTGCAATAATTTTAGCCCCACCCTCGCGAGCCAACTCAGGCATAATCTCCGGATCAGGATTAGCCATCGCAAAAATAATAGAATCATCCGCCATCGACTTCACCATCTCTACATTCAACAAATTCCCCTTCGACACACCAATAAAAATATCAGCGTCAACCAAAGCATCAGACAAAGAACCAACAAGCCCCAGAGGATTAGTCACCTTAGCAACCTCAATTTTCTCATCATTCAAATGTTCTCGACCAATAGAAACAATTCCCTTTGAATCACACATTACAATATCAGTAAACCCATAAACTCCCAACAACTTAACAATCGCAACTCCGGCAGCTCCAGCGCCATTAACAACAATCCTAGCAGACTTATCCTTCCCAACCAACTTCAAACTCGTAATCAAACCAGCCAACACAACCATAGCCGTACCATGCTGATCATCATGAAACACAGGAATATCTAATTCGCTCTTCAAACGCTCCTCAATAAGAAAACAAGCCGGCGCAGCAATATCTTCAATATTAACACCACCAAACGACGGAGCAAGTAATTTTACAGTCTCAATAATTTTCTCAGTATCCTGAGTATCCAACACAAGAGGAATGGCATCAACATTTCCAAACTTCTTAAATAATAACGCCTTACCTTCCATAACCGGCATAGCAGCCTCCGGCCCAATATTACCTAAACCCAAAACAGCACTACCATCACTAACAACTAAGATCATATTCCCTCGAGAAGTATACTTATACGACAAACTTTTATCCTTTGCAATCTCACGACAAGGTTCAGCAACCCCCGGAGAATACGCCAAACTCAAGTCCTGCGCACTATCCATAATTACCTTACTAGATATAGAGAACTTACCACCAATATGATACTCCAAAGCTCTTTTTTTTATTTCTTCACTATCCATCGAAGATAATATCAAGAAGACATTATAAAGATAGCGTAAACAGCAAGTATCTAAACAAATCTTTATATATCGTAATACATAACTAAAACCATGGTAAATAAATTTCTAGATAGTAACAAAGAGAATTTCTACTTCTTGTTTCGAATAGTTGTCGGCCTCATGTTTTTTATGCATGGTGCAGGTAAGCTACTCGGATGGTTCGGAGGAACCGTCGCTAGCTCCAAGCTTATGTGGGCAGCAGGAATCATCGAATTCACAGCAGGACTCTTAATTACTCTTGGATTCTGGACACAAATAGCAGCAGCAATTAGTGCAATCACTATGCTCGTAGCCTATTTGATGGTACACGCATCCTGGGCTAATTTCTGGAACCCTTTGGCAAACAAAGGCGAAACAGCTCTATTATATCTAGTAGCAATGCTCGTCCTTGCGGCTTACGGCCCAGGCAAATGGTCTCTTCGAGACTGCTTAGATAAAAAATAATCATTATCTAACATTTTTCTTTTTTATTTATTTTTTTAAACCCATAAAAGAAGTATGTAAAACTATTCAGAAGGTTTTATTTTCATAAGTTCTTCTATAATAATCTTAAACTTTTGAGTATCTTCACTATCTTGATCTTTAGAAAGAGTATATATCCATTGAGAGATATCATCTACATCAAATTCATTCGTTAAATCCGGCAATTCTTTACTATAGCCTTTAGCAGCTAAAAGGAAAATATCTCGCCTATCTTTATTTTCAAGAATCTCAATAAATCCAGGATTAGAAAGAAGTTTATCCTTTGATGCAAGGAATTGAGGCAAGATTTTAGTCCTTACCTCTTCTTTAAATTTTTCAGGAATCTTATCCACATCTTTTTGTATCTTCGTTTCTCCCTCTTCACCAGCAATAGCTCCTGCAAGAGCCGTTGTCATACCACCGGCAATGGCGCCAAACATATTTCCAAAAGCCATCGTCATTGAGCCCATAAGTATAGTCGAACCATTCAAAATAATATTAGTAACCGCTTTTTTTTCATCCATATGTTATTAAAGAAAAATCTTTATATAAATATTTCCTAAAAAAAGAGCTAATAACATAAAAGATAAAATGAAATTAAACCCATAAAAGAAGTATGTAAAATCATAAAGAACGCTTCGCAATCTCAGCACTCAAGTCAGCATGATCCATAACCAAATGATGCCTTTTAATCTTTTTATCCTTCTCCAAAGAAATCTTATCCAATAACTCAGTCAAATCCCTAACCTTAAAGGGCATCTTAGCCTTACTGAAGAACAAAAGAGTAATCATAGAGAAAACAATAATACCATTAAAAATAATCAGATCACCATCCATAAATATACAAAAGCAAGATAATATATAAAACCTATCATAAGTAGTAAAAATTATTCACTAGAATTAGTCTCATTACTCTCTTCAGAAATAGTAGAATTAATAGTCTCACTTAAGTCTACCTCAACTACAGCAGCTTCCTCAATAACTTCTTCAATATCCTCAACCTCTTCATCAGGCTTCTCCTCACGAACTACAGCTTTATGATATTGACTCAAAACAATAGAAGCATTATCATACTCAATAACAATGCCTCCCTTAGCATTCACCGTATCAACTATCAAACGAATAGCATTCTGACCACCATCAATAAAAGCCTCTTCACGAGCCTCCTGTAAATATCTATAATTCAAAAACAATAATAGTACAATCACAAGAACCAATAACCCCCAACGTAAAGATTTATATTGATGCAACTGAATACCTTCTACCTTTTTCTGTTTAACATCACCTTTCTTTTTCACCTTCTTAACATCACCTTTTTTATCCATATTACACAGCAGCTAAATCATCCTCACATTGATCCAAGTCATCTTTAGCATCATCATATTTTTCTTTTTGCTTATCAATCTCATCCTTTAATGAATTCTTTGCTCTAGAACAAATAGTTTGTTCACCACTCCTAACGTTCTTTTCTAAATCAGATTTTTCACTCTTACAAGTAGCAGTTAAAGAGGAAGTCAACGAGTTAGTTAAAGAATTAGTCAATTCAACTTCTTCATTCGCCAAATCAATAACAACACCTTCCAATTCATAAGTAAATCTCGAAGGATCTTCATAATCCAAATCATTAGTCACAAAACCAGTTAAAAAATTCACACCACCATCATAAGCACCCACAACATTACCCGTTATACCCGCAGAACCATCACCCGAAACAGCATCCTGAATGCTTGAACGATATTGATAAGCATAATAACCAGCAGCACCCACAACAGCAAGAACCAAAATAAGAGAAAAGAGATAAGCGAACATTCGAGCAGCATGATGACTCGAAACAGGAGCCAAAGAAGAAGGAGTTAAAGTAGAATTTGAAGAATTTGAATAAGAAGAAGGAGTTAAAGTAGAATGAGTCGGAGCAGGTTTACCTGCATTTTTCTTCTTTGACTTATACATAGAAGAAATCTCCTCTCTTGAAGGAACAGCAGACCCATCATCCTCAAAAGGAAGTCTTCCATCACCACTATTATCAACCATAGAATATACAGTACTATTTTATTTATAAGCTTTATTATAAAAATGAGAGAAAAGCTAAAATATCTTAGCGATTAATTATTTTCTACACGAGGAGCCAGAATAAAACCAATTCCCATTTTATCACCCGCAAAATCCAAACGCAAAGGATAATCATCCGCAAACCGAATCTTCACCTTGCCAGCCAATTTCCTAGCCTTAATAAATTTCAACATATACTCAAGCGAATACTTAGCCCGACCAATACCACCAATAGTCGTAACCTCATCATTAGTCAACTCAGCCCTAAAAGAATTCACACTCCCAGAAGACTCAACAATAAAAAAGTTCTCACCGACGATAAACCCACAAGAATCACCCACAACACCACAATCCTCAATAGACTGAGCAAACGTCTCACTATCCATCTCAACAGTCGCCGCAAAATCCAAAGAAGGCTCATCCTTATCCTCAGTATTCAAATTAGCCAAAGACAAAATAAAGTTCCTCTTTACCCGATCAAAAATAGAAATATTCAATTGATTCTCTTCCTGTTCAATAACAATAGACGAAGACGTAGACGCCCTCTTAAGAATCTTTTTCAAATCATCTAGCTGAATCCCCCAAACATCATTACCCGCCTCATACTGACTAAACGTCTCCTTAGGCAAGCGAAAAAGAACCATAGCAACATTCGCCGGATCAACCGCAATAATACTCATACCCTCTTCAGTAAGCCGAATCTTTACCTCATTCACCAATTCAGAAATCACAGCAATAGCATCAGACAGCAATTTCGGCCTATCAAGTTTAACAATCATAACACATAACCACCAAAAGCATATATAAAGATTATTGTAATTAACACAGAAAACAAAAAATTAGTTAATCAGCATAAACTATATCTAAAAAAGAAACCAAGTTATTTCTCATTTTATCCTTCATCTCAGATCGACCAGTTTTAAAACGCAAATCTTCAAAACGAGTTAATATTTTATCCCTATCTGGCTTATATTTTAAAGATCCCATATCCAATTTATCCTTATCCCTTGAAGCAACTCCCTTTAAGACAAAGAGGTCAAGACTACTCAATACATATACATCCATATTCTCTAAAGATAAAACACAACGAGAGTAATCCTTAAAATCATGAGGCATATAGAAATCCAAAAACTCTCCATCCACGAAAGGATCTACACGAAATCCCTCACTCAACTCTAAAGCACCAGAGATCTCTGAAACTGGAATATTATCTTGACGAGAAATAATAAAATCCATATCGTAGGAGAAATTCTTTCGTTTAGTAATAGTTAAAGCAGTTCCTTCAAGGCAATATAAGGATAACCTACTACCTACTCGACCTGTTAGCTCAGAATCAAATTTAGAGAAATAACGAATCAAATCATCATAGGAAATCGTTTTATCATTCATCTTTTCTCCGTAAATAAAGCTCAATATAATCAGAAATATCCAATGGAACACTCCCTGAATAGGTACTCCATTTTTCATTAATATTAGATATATTATTCCTCCAGAATTGTTTTATAGGAGTACCAGCCTCTTCCATCATATATCCCCACTCTCTATCCTCTTTAATTTCCCTCTTTAGTTTATCCCTTAATTCTCTCAATTCATCCACATGCCCACAATATCCTCGATTAGAACCATACTCTTCTGCTGCCTCCAAACTAATATCAAGCAAATATCCTAAACGAGCCTCATGACCATGGATCATAGCATAATCAAATAATTTATTCACATCATATCCTTTCCTAGAATCTAGTAAATCAATAGCAAACCAATAAATCTCTCTCACATTTTCCTTCTCACTAAACACCCTACCCATCTCATCAGCACTTACCCTATCTTCTAACATATCCATATAAAGTCAACAAAAACCACCATTAAATATCTTTCCTATTTATAAATACCAACAATCATCCAACCAAATCCACCCCAAACATTTTTTTTATTTTTGAGGCGACCAGTGCGGTGAAAAAATAAAAAAAAGAACCCAACACCTTCAATTTTGGTTTTTAAGTAGATTCAGTCAAGGCAATTAAGTGCGTGTCGTACACGTCGTACTCGAGCACTTAATTAACGCAGAATCAATCACTTAAAGACCAAAATTACTTGAAAACTAAAATTTCTCGAGAAATATACTGCTTGTCACGTACCTCTAAAATAGGCCCCAAAACAGCCTCCAACCCAGTCCTCTCAGTAATATATTCAACATTCACAGAAACACCCCGAACCCGAGGAAACGTAATAGCAATCCGTGCATGCTTCTTCTTAATCCTCTTCATATTAGCCAAAATAGGGACAATCATTCTCTCAAAATCTCGAATAATTTTCACAGCAGCATCAGCCGTAGGAGTCTTCCTCACAACAATACCCAAAGGAGTCTCAGTCGCAATCGAACCAATTCCCTTTTCACGAAGAGACCTCGCATCCTTAGTCTCAATCTTACCCTTAGCAGTAATAGTATACTGCTTCCTCAACCATTCCAAATTCTTCCGACCATGATAAATAGCCATCTTATCAATATCAACACCATAACAATTAATCCCCAAAATCAAAGCCTCAGAAATAATTCCACCAACACCACAAAAGCAATCAAGCATAGTCTCTTTATCAGTAGCCCCAGACAAATTAATCAAAATCTTAGCCAACCGCGGACTAATAGCCAATTCCTCTCGCCGCTCAGGCTTCTTCATATCTCGAAACGCAACAGCTTTACTATCATACTCTTGATTCACAATACCAAAATAAAACACGTCAAGAAAACTATACAAAAAGAAATAATGGTCCGCCGATGGTAATAAACTACTTTCACCACTCACACTATCATTACCAAAACCACCTTTCTTCTTCGTAACCCGAGAAGCATTTCCCCGATCATGCTGAAACCGAATCTTTTTCCTCCCATGCCTCAAAGTAACCTTCCTCTTCTCACTCCTAAACTTAGCCTTTAACGTATCCGGTTCCATATTCCCAAACACCGCATAACTAAACTTATCACTATCAACCAAATCCTGGCTCATAATATAACTCTCAACAGTATAATCATTCCCCTCAGACAAAATAACCCCAGACTTCACAGAACCACCCAACACATTAATATTAATTTCAACATCTAATTCATACACAACAATATTCCCCTCAAAAAATAACCGAGTAAACTTCCGACCACGAGCCTCCAAGTAAGATTCAATCTCCGCAACCGACAACCCCGGATTACGCCCTACTATAAAAAACTGTTTAACCATATAATTAGAACACAAAAACCCTTTATAAATGCAATTTTAAGATAAAATAACCTTCATCAAAAATGAACTACCCAATCGCAGCAAGCTACGGGGTATCATTAAACCGCTGTAGACTTAATTGTTCTTTTGGTACCCCTTGATCTTGCACATTTTTTTTATTTTTGAAGCGGCCTTGACGATGAAAAAATAAAAAAAAGAACCCCAAACCTTCAACTTTTGATTTAAGTGAGATTAAGACAAGGCGGAAGGTTACGTGGCGTATTGTTCATACGCGAGTGTTCTTCCAACGAAGTATCAATCCAATAAAATCAAAAGTTACTCAACAGAAATCGCAGTCGTTGTAACAGCACACGGCAATCTAGCCTTAGCAGAAGCAATTAACTTACGAGCTTCAACCTCAGCCAAAGCATTCTTCACACCAATAATAAACAAAACTTGTCCAGGTTTAACCATTGCAGCACGCCCCATAGTCTTACCAAAAGAACGAGCCATACCAGTCTGCATACGATCAGCTCCAGCACCAGTAAGCATTTTATTCTCTCGTAAAATATGATGTGGGAAAACCTTAACTTCCAAATAAAATTCCTTACCTAACTTAACCTGAAGGAATCGATTAAAGAATTGACGAACAGCCTCTAATGAATTATCTCGAACCTGAGCTTGAACCTTAGAAACAACACCAATAGCAATAGGAAACTTTTCAGTATCATATCCTTTAATATCACCCATCTTATACTTAACAATTCTAGCAGCAGGAACAGTCTTAATATATGACTTACTTCTCACCTTAGATTTTCTTGTGAACGGTCTCGCCTTCCGAGCAGTATACGCACTTCCTTTTCTAAGTGCCATTTTTATTCAGATTTCTCCTTACCCTGATCAGGCTCAGCAGAGTCATCCGTTTCGGACAAGGGTACGTCAGTTGTGTCCTCAGCCCCAGACTTTACTTCTTCCAATTTTACTTCCTTTACTTCAACGACTTCTTTCTTCTCAGCCTTTTTAGGTTTCTCTTCAGCAACTACCTTAACCTTCTTAGCTTCAACTTTACCAACAGTACCATCAATCTCAACATCAGTGCCAATAGCTTGACCAGGCAAACCAGATTCAAAGATAGCTCTCAAAACACCATTATTACCATGAGCAGAAGAAATCTTACCAGAAATCAACTTAGGAACTTTCCCAGGAGAAGTCCAAGAAACAGTACTACCAACCAAAGTTGCAGCAGAATCTCTAGAATCAACGCCCTCAACCTCTAGCAAAAAATGCCTCGGCTTGAAAGTCTTTCTACCCCTTCTAAACTGAATAACAGTTCCTGTAACCATACAAGATTGTCATAAAATTGGTTTATAAAGTTATTGTTAGAAAACGTGAATAAAAACATATTTAAGAGAAGAAAAAGAGTAAAAACAATGGAAACTACATTCATAGAACACGTAACAGAATACATACCTACCAGATCAAACGAAGAACACCTTTGGAGAATAGTTAAACCTATCAATAACAATGGAAGTAAGTGCAGAGTAGATCAAGCAATCAGATGTACTTACGACACCGCGAAAAGACAAGCAAGTAACAAAGGATCAGATCCTATAATCTTATATACAGACTTAGAAAAAGAGAACCAAGCAATAAACCCCAAAAGGCTCCAAATACATAATACCATCTCAAGAAACATACCAGAAATAGCAGAAATTGAATTCGAAACAAAAATTGACCCATGGAATTCAGACAAATTATATGAAGAATTATACAATATGGATGTCGTACAAATATGCGCAATACATGGTGGACAAATGGTAGGATATAGTGCTTACAAAGTCGGAGAACATGCCCAAATCCTTAACCTTGGAATAAGACCCGAAGTCCAAGGACAAGGCGTAGAAAAACATCTCCTCGACACAATATACTCAAGTTCTCAATACCGAAAGAAAACTCTACAAATGACTATTCGAGAAACTGATAAAATCACCAGAGAAGCACTTATAGAATACGGTTTCCAAGCCTTAAACATGACCAGGGATTATTATGAAAATCCCAATGAAGATGCCTACAATTTCATTCACTTTAATAAATCATAAATAAACACACATTTAAAAATAAAAGACTCTTTATAATAATAGAAAAAGATGGAGAAAATAGATACAACCAAAATCCCTGAAGGCATATGGATCATTGCAGTAATCATGTTCTCAATCTCATACATCGCATTCATCTCAGCATTCCAAGCATTTATCTGGACCGAAACCTCACCCGAAATCAATACACTAGTATATTTCGGATTGTCATTCATGGTATTTAGCCTTGCAGCATATATGATAGGCAAAGGGTTACTAGCACTCGAAAACAGAGCAAGACTCACAACAATGGGACTCCTAGCAGTCGCAGTATTATTCACAATATATTCAACCATAAACAGAGTACAAGTATACGCCTCAATCTTCGCAGCAGCACTCTCAATAGTAGCAATTTGGTATCTAACAAAACCAGAAACAAAGAACTTATTTAACGCTAAAAAAGTATAAATCTACACAAAATCATTAAACCCTAATTTAGAGTTCAACTCACCAGAAATATTCTCAAGCATCTTAGACTCAACATCCTTAACGGAATATCCCTTATGACCCAATAACCATCCAAGCTTAACATACGCAGTCTCAGACAACATATCTCCCAAAAACAACACACCAGTCTTTTGCAATTCTCTACCAGTAACATACACATTAGAATTCAAAGAACCATAAATAGTCTGAGGAGCAATAGCAATAACAATCCCCAAGTTTATCATCTTCTTAATCTTCGGCAACCAATTTGAAGAACTTTCTTTCCCAGGAACATGCCCCAGACCCGTACCCTCAATAATAAGCCCACGATATCCAGCATTCAAATAATAATCTAATATTCCTGGATCTGCACCCGGATATGCTTTAATCAAAGCAACCTTCTCAGAAAATTTAGCATCTAACGTAACCAAGCCATTACGACGAATATTGTAAGATCCAAACACCTCCATATGTTCCATAGTAATTTTAGCCAATGGCTCACAATTAACAGCCTTAAATGAATCCCTCCGAGAAGTATGCATCTTCCGACACTTAGTCCCACGCAATGCCAAACAAGCCACATCATTCAAATCCTTATGCCCAACAACAGCAACCTCGGCAACATCACTAATAGCAAACCGAGCCGCACAAACCAAATTCAAAGCCGCATCAGTACTAGCACGATCAATAGAACGCTGTGAATACGTCAAAGCAACCGGCTTATTCAAATCACCCAAGAAAAACGATAAAGCAGCCGCAGTATAGTGCAAAGTGTCGGTCCCATGAGTCACAATCACTCCATCAATAGAAGTATCCAATAATAGCCCATGGACAACCTCAGCCAAACGCTTCCAATCCTTCGGGCCCATATCCTCACTCCCCTTCATAAACGGTTTCTCAATCCGTGTAATATTACAAATCTTTGCCATCGAAGGAGCCATCTTAAAAATCTCATCTACACCAGTCCACTTAACTCCACCACTAACAGGATCTAACTTCGAAGAAATCGTTCCACCAGTAATAACCATAGCAACATTCCGAAGTCCAGCAACAGTACCTCGCTCCTCAGTCTCAGTCACCTTTTCCTCACGAGCCCTAACAATATCCACCTTCTTAATCTCACTATTACGAACACCAATATTATATCCAGTATTCAATTTCAACAATACAACATCAGAATCATGGGACTGTAACACACTCCCTTCCCAAGTTCCAGTCTTAGCCTTAACCTTTACAAAATCACCAATATTCACATGTGCAACATCCATAAATCATAACAATAAACTAGATATAAAAAGCTTAGCTATTCTGCCTATTCAGCTCCATAAGTATTATCACGAATAGCAGCAGCATCTTCAAACCTTTCCTCCACAGCAGCTCGTCGTATACTTCTCATCCCAGAATATATATCAAAATATCTAGTAGGATACTCCATCGCTAACAAACACAACTCATAACCTTCTCTAACTTTATCCAAATCATTCTTAAGATTAAACGAAGCATCAAAAGGAATCTCCTCATCAATTTCAAAAGATCCCTCATTATCATAACTAGTTAAATCAAAATCTAAACCTTCAGAATATTCTAATAAAAAATTCACATCAAAAAAAGCTCTTTCATATAATAATCTAGACATATAAAGAAATGCACTCCCTTGTTTACCAGAAGAAACTCTTGAATCAAATAATGTCATTAGATCTTCGGCAGAATCCATCGATTTATTAAAATCTTCCGAGAAATAAGAACATAAAGGCAAAATATCATTCTCATATATATGAGCACCCAATTCCAAACGATAACCCAAATCAGCATAATCACGAGCTTCACGCTTTGCCCTTTCCATATTTTTTACATGTTTACCAAACTCTAAAGAAGGAGATTTATGAATAGCATACTTTGTATAAAAAGGAAAAACATCATAATCAATATCATTAATTAAAGCGGTATTTTACATAAAGAAAGCAAGTAATTCTCTTATTTAAATATACATCTAATTAATCTACACAAAAATCACCGCTTCATAAACTTAATAAACTCTCCGCCCAACAAATATATCATGACACAAGAACACCCACTCAAAATGGGCCTCGAAATACACGGTTACCTAGACACAAGAGAAAAACTATTCTGTAAATGTAGCACACAAGCAAAAGACGATGCAAACACTCACATCTGCCCAATATGCACC
>JBNMFJ010000012.1:0-16692 GCA_051269935.1 Patescibacteria group bacterium
AGGTATTGAGTGGTTGGCGTGAAAATATTTTAGTGTTGGAGGGTGCAGATGTCTCCTCTGGGATCGCTGAGATTGTTTCTTCTTTGAAACCACTTTTTGACTTGATTACTAATAAGGGAGCAAATTTATTAACCGTTGAATATGCTGAGGAAGTTTTGGAGGAAATTAATGAAGCTCTAAATGATGAATTACGCTTAATGACTATTACTGGGGATTCCTTAGTAAAGATTTTATCAGAGGGAAAGATGCCTCCTCATTTTGAAGATTTAATTTCTGGTTTGTTGAATAAATCAGGATTGCCATCGGAGATTTTTAACTTGAAGATTCCTCTTGATTTAGATCGTTCATCATTAGATGCTGCCATTATGCGTCAGAGTGCAAATGAGTTTACGAACTTGGCTGAAGAAGTTAAGAGGCGAAGTGCTGAGGTTAAGAGAATTCCTGAGTTATTGGCACGTCTTTCTTCTTTGCTTATTTTTGAAGATTTTTCTTTGGGTGTTTCGACTTATTTATCTGAGTTCTCTACTTATCCCAGGTATACCGAATCTTTTGGTATGTCTGAATCTCAAAATTATTTTATTTCCGGAGCTCAAGAAATATCTTTTAGCTTGGATCGTGAAAATCAATGTTCTATTTTAACGGGCGCAAATAGTGGTGGAAAGACTACGCTATTGGAACATGTTTTGCAGAATATTACTTTTTATCAATTGGGTTTACCGATTTCTGGGGAAGTCTCTATGCCGGTGTTCACGGATGTTTACTATTTTGCAAAAACGAAAGGGAGTGCTGGAAGTGGTGCGTTTGAAACGTTATTAAGTCAAATGTCCAAAATTAAACCAGGAGCTCGAACCTTAATCTTGGCAGATGAAATTGAGGCTGTGACTGAACCGGGTGTAGCGGGTAAAATTATATCTGCGACTGCTGAATACTTTATTTCTCGAGGCTGTTTTTTGATTGTTGCAACTCATTTAGGTTATGAAATTGCACAGGTTATGCCAAATCGGGCGAGGATTGATGGTATTGAAGCAAAGGGATTGGATGCAGACTTTAATTTAATTGTTGATCATAATCCTGTATTGGGGAGACTTGCTCATTCTACTCCTGAATTAATTGTTGAGAAAATGGCAAATATGTATGATGCGGAATACTTTACTTTTTTGCGAGATCATCTGAAGAAGTAGATTTAAAAGAGACTCTTGGTTTATGGTTTTATGACAGGATTTGTTGAGTGGGTTAATCGTGAAATTTTTACTGAGAATTCTATGAATTCTGTGAAGAAGAGTTATAAGAAATCAGAACCCTTTAATCATGTTGTTATTGAAGATTTTTTAACTGATGAACTTGCGAAGAAGTTACTTGCTGTTATTATGAAAGAAAAATTTATTCCTAAAGAGAGCGATTTATTTAGTATGTCGCAGACTGATGATTTGCATTTTTCGTCTGATGAATTTGTGAAGAAATTTAATACTGACTTTTTAGATTGGAATTTTTTTGCTTTTATTTCTGAGATTACCGGAATTGAATTTAAGGGGACTTTGTCGATGGCAGCATCTAAGTATTCGTATACTGACCGTTTGTTATGTCATGATGATCGATTGGAAGGTCGAAAGATTGCGTATATTTTATATTTGTCAGAGGAATTTTCGACTAAAGATGGTGGAGGTTTTTTGATGTATGATACTCGTGAGAAAGGTGAGGCAGGTAGTATTGCTAAAAAGATATTGCCTAAGTTTAATTCATTATTATTCTTTGAAGTTACGGAAAAATCCTTTCATGCTGTTGAGGAAAACTTTTCTCAAAAGGATAGATTTGCTATTGGAGGATGGTTGGTATGAGCTCTGTTACTGCTGAATATTTAGAGAAGGATACGGTTTCTTTTTTGCAAAAAGAATTTAGTAAAGAGAAAATGTTACGTCTGGAATCTTTTATTGATTCTCCACCTTTGTTTAAGAGGCTTCGAATAGAAGAATCTCGTATACCAAATAAATATTCTTTTTCGGAATCTCATATTAAGTTGGAGATTGATGGTTTGGAAGAATTTTTTAAGTTGTTAATTGGGAAAGGATATTCTGGGATGGATTATACTTTGTTGCGGTTTTCTCCGGGTGATTATACTTTGTTGCATGATCAATTAGTTGAGGAGTCTCGATATGTTGGCTTTTTATTTTTGACTGATGATTGGAAAAAGGAGTTTGGTGGAAATTTGGTTGGAAGGAAGCGGGATGATCATTATGTTTTTACTCCTCGTTTGTTTAGTTTGGTTTTATTTAAGACTTCTGAGGTTGATTATTTTATAGAATATTTGAATGATAGGTCCTCAGGGAAATTTTTAGATATTGTAAAAATTAATTTTTAGATTTGATTGCTTGAAGTAGTAACTCTTATATATGGTATTATATTGGTATAGTTATGGTTAAAAGAAAGAAGGCGATTGCTCGGGAAAAATCTGTTAAGAAAGCTGTTAGTAAACTTGTTTCTCGGACTGCTCCTACTAAAAAGAGAAGGAAGACTTTGCCTAAATTATTGGAGAGTAATCCTACTGCATTATCTACTACTAAATATAAAAAACTTGAAGAGACATTAATTCAAACTGGATTACGTGTTGCGAAAAGAGGAGAGGGAGCATTGTTTGTGGTTGGTAAAGTGGAATATAAGCCATTAGTTTCTCAGGATGTACCAACTTTTGAGGTTGTAAAGAATCCTAAGTTACTTGAATCTTTGGCTTTGATGGATGGGGCTATCGTCATTGATGAATTTGGCTTTTTGACTGCATATGGTGTGAGGGTTAAAAGTACTAAGGTGTTTAAAAATTATGGGACTAGGCATAGTGCAGCTATTAGTGCTGCTATTGGTAATAATCATGTTGTCCTGGTTAGTGAAGAGGATAAAAAAATCCGTATATTACGAAAGGGGAAAATGGTTTTACAGATTGATGCTTTGCAGAAGAATGTAGAGAAATCTGTTCCTAGAGTTGTTGGTTTAATGGAGTCTATTGGTGTTGGTACGGTTGGTACAATCGGTACTTCTTTGTTGGTTCCTGGTTTAGGTCTTGCTTTACTTCCTGGTATTTTAGTTTTTGGTTCTAGTTATTATTTGGGTAAATATATGCAAAAGAAATAAGAACTCATTTTTTATTGTTATTTCATGGTATTATATAGTAAATCAATTTTTGATGATGTTTTAGAGGATGATGGGTTACGTATTTCGGTTATGAGTCGTCATACTTTGAATGATGGAGTGACTGCTGACTCTAGACTTGAGGGGAAATTTACATATTGGATGCCGGAATTGGGTCCACCTGCAACATTAGTCGGTGATCACTATAAAAGAGGATTGTCTTGGGATGGATTTAGCGAGAGGTACGTTGATTATTTACGAACTGATGTGGAAGTTTCTTTTAGGGTTAATTTATTGTCTAGATTGGCTTTGTCTTGCGATGTTACGGTTTTGTGTGTTGAGCCTCTTGGGGAGAATTGCCATCGGCGATTATTGTTGGATGAGTGTGCATTTCGCTATTCTGAGCTGAATACTGGCCATCGGTAGTGATATAAAGCGTCTTTTTTAGATGTATATATGGTCAGAGTACGTTATGAGGCGGGAAGTCGTCATACAGGGTTTTTAGAGAATATCCGTAAGCAGAGAAAGAAGTATCCTAGAATTGTTGCTGATGTTATTGAGATTAGTGATGTTATTTTAGAGGTATTGGATGTGCGTTTTATTGAGGAAACAAGGAATCCTGAACTGGAAAAAGATGTACTGAAAATGGGAAAGAAGTTGGTGTATGTATTGAATAAAGCTGATTTGGTTAATATTGAATTGATTAAAAAGACTTTGACAATTTCACCGTATGTTTTTATCTCGAGTTTTAAGCGTGATGGGAGTGTTAGATTGAGGAATATGATTAAGCGAGTTTCTAAGGATGTTATTTTGCCTGATGGAATGGATCGGGTTCAGGTGGGAGTGGTTGGTTATCCAAATACCGGAAAGAGTACATTAATGAATTTTTTAACAGGAAGCTCTAGTGCTTCGACTGCTAATCAGGCTGGTCATACTAAGGGGATGCAGAAGGTTAAACTGACGAATGATATTTTATTGATTGATACTCCTGGTGTAATTACGAAGGATGAATATTCTATGAATGACAAAGAGAAAATGAGTGAGCATACAAAGGTTGGGGCGAGGAGTTATAGTAATGTTACTGATCCTGAAGATGTTGTTCAAAGTATTCTTAATGATTCTAAGTATAAGGGTGTCCTAGAGAAGTTTTACGATGTTGAATCTGATATGGATGCTGATATTTTTATTGAACGTTTGGGCGTGAAAAAGAAATTGTTAAAGAAGGGTGGAGTTGTTGATATGGATCGGGTTTCTCGGTTAATTTTGAAGGATTGGCAGAATGGTGTTATTCGTTTAAAGGGGTAGGGAGTTACTGTCACTTGAGTGACAGTAAAGTAAGGGTTGACTAATGAGTGTTTGATCATTATTATATTATTCCCCATTATAATTATGCAATCACTTGGAGTTTTTCTAGACGTTATATTTTTTTATTTTTAGATGGAGCAAGCTACGCTTTTGGGAGGACTCGAACCTCCGACATCACGGTTAACAGCCGTGCGCTCTACCTGCTGAGCTACAAAAGCATATCACTTAATAATTCAAACTATATTTAAAGCTAACGATTGAGTTCTGGATTATGGAATATGATATTCTTCTTACATTTAGAATATTTCACCTTTTATTGATTTATTAGATTTTTTTCTTTTCCTTTATCGACGCTGTTTATTCACTATCTAAGGCTTTTCTGAAAAGTGGTCCTGGTTTACGCAAATGTTTATAAACTATTTTCTTTTTTGGGTATTGTTCGAAAAGATGGCTGAGGAAAAATATGATGCAGGGAATATTAAGGTTCTGGAAGGTTTAGAGGCTGTTCGGAAGAGACCTGGGATGTATATTGGTTCGACTGAGAGGACTGGTTTGCATCATTTGGTGTGGGAGGTTGTTGATAATTCTGTTGATGAACATATGATTGGTGTATGTAATACTATTAATATTGTTATTAATGCGGATGGTTCAGTTTCTGTTGAAGATGATGGTCGAGGTATGCCTGTTGAGCCACATCCAATTTACAAGAAGGCTGCTATGGAGATTATTGTTACTAAGTTACATGCGGGTGGTAAGTTTGATGGTAAGGCGTATGCTGTTAGTGGTGGTTTGCATGGTGTTGGTATTAGTGTTGTGGCTGCTCTTTCTAAGGATATGACTGTTGAGGTTAAAAAGGGTGGAAAAATTTATATGCAAAGTTATACTATTGGTGTTCCTAAGGCTGACGTTAAGGTGATTGGAAAATGTGGAAAGGAAGAGCATGGTACAAAGGTAACATTTATGGCTGATGATACTATTTTTTCTACTGTTGATTATGATTATACTGTGTTGGTTAATCGATTTCGTGAAATGTGTTTTTTGAATGCGGGATTAAGAATTACTCTTGAGGATAATAGGGGAGGAGCTCAAAAAAAGAATGAATTTTATTATGAAGGTGGTTTAACTGAGTTTGTTAAATGGTTGAATAAGACTAGAAAAGAGATTCATCAAAAGGTTATTTATTTTAAGAGGAATGAAGGAACGACTATTGCAGAGATTGCGATTCAATATACTGAATCATATAATGAGAATATTCAGGGCTTTGTTAATACTATTAATACTATTGAGGGAGGAACTCATGTCTCTGGCTTACGAACTGCTTTGACTCGAGTAATTAATGATTATGGTAGTAAAAAAGGAATGCTTAAGAAAGGTGAAAGGCTGGAGGGTGCTGATGCAAGAGAGGGTGTTACTGCAATTATTTCATTGAAGTTAGCTGAACCTCAATTCGAGGGTCAAACAAAGACAAAGTTAGGGAATGGTGAAGTTAAGGGTATTGTTGACTCTATGGCTACTTCTGCTTTGGCAGAATTCTTTGAGGAGAATCCTAGTATTGCTAAAAATATTATTACAAAATGTATGAGTGCTATGAAGGCTCGTGAAGCGGCTCGAAGAGCTAAGGATTTGGTTCGTCGTAAAAATGCCTTAACTGGGATTGGATTGCCAGGTAAGTTGTCGGACTGTAGTGGTCGAAAGATGGAGAATACAGAGTTGTATGTTGTTGAGGGGGATAGTGCAGGTGGTACAGCTAAGAGTGGCCGTGATCGTGAGACTCAAGCAATTTTGCCTTTGCGTGGTAAAATTTTGAATGTTGAAAAGTCTAATCCTTCTAAGGCTTTAGCGAGTGAAATGATTACTAATTTATTGACTGCAATGGGGACCGGGGTTGGTGAAACTTTTGATATTTCAAAATTACGTTATGGTAAGGTTATTATTATGACGGATGCGGATGTGGATGGTGCTCATATTAAGACTTTATTGTTAACTTTTTTCTTTCGCTATACTCCAGAATTAATTGAGAATGGACATATTTTTGTTGCTGTTCCTCCATTTTATTCTATGAAGAAAGGGGGTAAGATTCATTATGTGTATAGTACTGAAGAGATGAATAAGAAACTTGTTGAGTTGGGTGGTAAGGCTGAGGTTGGTCGGTTTAAAGGTTTGGGTGAAATGAATGATGAACAATTATGGACTACTACTATGAATCCTAAGACTCGTAGGCTGAAGCAAGTTAATATTCGGGATGCTGTTGAGGCTGATGAAGTGTTCTCATTATTGATGGGTGATGCTGTTGCTCCACGTCGAGAATTCATTGAAACAAATGCTCATTTGGCGGAGGTTGATTTGTAATGGTTGCACCAAAACATGATAATGAGAAACCATTAAAGATTCGGTTTTGTCCTAATTGTAAGTCTACTGATGTTGGCTTTGTATTTAATGTAAAGACATTGTTTGGAATACTGCCTAGAGTTAAGTGTCATGATTGCGATTATGATTCTATTGAGTTTCCAATTTTAGTTGTGAAGCCTAGTACTCTGAAGGAAAGTGTTGCTAAGTTAAAGAAGAAAAAAGCTATGAAGAAAAAAACTGTGGCTAAGAAAAAAGTTGTTAAGAAAGTTGTGAAAAAGTCAACTAAAAAGGTTGTTAAGAAGGCTCCTGTAAAAACTACTAAAAAAACTTCTGTCAAAAAAGGGAGTGTTAAGATATAAGAATGGAAGGCGAATATAATTTTAATCGTGAAGAAAAAAAACCTGAAGAACATGATGTTTTTTCAGCGAATGTAGATCATCATGTTATACCCGATTCTAGGCCCGTATCTGAAGAAACTAATAATGTTAATGATGAGTCTGAACATCATTCAAATACTAATGTAGATGTAGATGAACATGTGACATTTGATTCAATACCTGTTTCTGAAGAACCTATGGAATCTGGAGATGATTCAAATACTGATGTAGATCGTAATAATGATGTAACTTCTGAATCAATACCAGTTGCTGAAGAATCTATTGAATTTGAAGATAGTTCTAATGCTAATGCTAATGTAAATGTAGATCATGATGTTTCTCCAGCGAATGTGGAGGAGCATGTAAGCTCTGAATCAATGCCTGATGATGAGCAATCTATTGAATCGGAACATCATTCGGATGCTAATGCTGATACTGAATCTAATGCCGATACTAACGTAAGTCGTGATGATGATGTTTCTCCAGCGAATGTAGAGGAATATGCAACCTCTGAATCAGTTCCAGTTAATCAACAAAATGAACATTCTGAGGTTGCTTCTGAAGTTCAGACTGATGAAGATATAGATGCTGAATCTAATGATTCTTCTATGGGTACCCAAGATAATTCTGAATCTAATGACGTCTCTACTGATAATTCTGATCAAGAAAATAATGAAAAAGTAGAGGAAGAATCAGAGGAAGAGGAAAAGGCAGAAGATGATTCTGTTATGATGACTGATGAGGCTACTAAGGTGTTAGATGAAATTTCAGAAGAAAAAAAATCTGAAGCACAGATGAGTCTTGATGGTGATGTTATTGAAGGAGCAGGAGTAAACGATATTGATGACTTGGATGATGCGGAGGCTGAATCTGCAAGAGCATTACAGAAGCGAGAAGATTGGCAAAGTACTATTGAAGCTAAAGAATTAATTGATGCACAAATTGGACCGGAGATGAAGGAAGCATATCTTAATTATGCAATGAGTGTTATTGTTGCTCGAGCACTGCCTTCTGCAGAAGATGGATTGAAACCTGTCCATAGGCGTATTTTGTGGACGATGTATAAGTTAGGTTTACAGCATAATAAGCAGACAAAAAAATCCGCTCGTATTGTTGGTGATACAATGGGTCGTTTCCATCCCCATGGTAATGTTGCAATTTATGATTCTATGGTACGTATGGCACAAGATTGGTCACTTCGATATCCTTTGGTAACTGGGCAAGGAAACTTTGGTTCTATGGATGGTGATGGTGCTGCGGCTGATCGGTATACTGAAGCTAAAATGCGTAAAATAAGTGATGAATTATTAATTGATATTGAAAAAGAAAATGTTGAAATGATGGATAACTATTCAAATGAAGAAACTGAGCCTATGGTTTTGCCTGGTAAGATACCTAATTTATTATTGAATGGTTCTTCTGGTATTGCTGTTGGAATGGCTACAAATATGCCTCCGCATAATCTGCGAGATACTTGTAATGCTATATTACATTATATTGATAACCCTGAAGCAACTATTAAAGAATTAGCTGCAAAGATTAAAGCTCCTGACTTTCCAACTGGTGGTATGATTAGTGGTGAGTTTAATCAAATATATGAATTTGGTAAGGGGAAAGTTGTTATTGATGGTAAGGTTGAGATTGAAGAAGCTAAAAAGAAAGAGAAGTTAAAGATAGTAATTGTTGAGATACCTTATCAGGTTAACAAATCTAATTTGGTTGAACAAATTGCGAATTTAGTACGAGATAAAAAGCTTCCTGATGTTTCTGATATTCGAGATGAATCTAGTAAGGGTAAGGTTCGTGTTGTTGTTGAAATGCGAAGAGATACTGAACCTAAATTTACTATTAATAGATTGTATAAGTATACTCAATTGCGAGTTAACTTTAATGCTAATATGTTGGCTTTGGTTGATCGTAAACCAAGAGTGTTGACTTTGCGTGATTTGATTCAGGTCTATGTGGATCACCGACGTGGTGTTATTAGAAAGACTAAAGAATTTGATTTAAAGAAGGCTGAAAAGCGGTTGCATATTGTAGAGGGATTATTGGTTGCTCAAGCTAATATTGATGCGGTTATTGCATTGATTAGAGCTGCAAATTCTCGTGTTGAAGCTGCTGCTGGTTTGATGGCTAAGTATACTTTATCTGAAAAGCAAGTTGAGGCAATTTTGGATATGCGTCTTGCTTCCTTAACTGCTTTGGAGCATGGTAAGCTGACGGGTGAGGAAGCTGACCTGAGAAGTTTAATTGAAATATTGATGAGCATTTTGGGAGATGAAAAATTAATCTTGAAGATTATTAAGGAAGATTTGGAAGATTTGAAGGATCGATTTGGAGATAATAGAAAATCAAAAATTATCGGTGAGGTTGGAGATTTTGATGAGAAAGATTTAGTTGATAAACGTGATGTTGTTGTGACTATTACTGATCGTGGTTATATTAAACGAATCGATGTTTCAGAATATCGTGAACAGAAACGAGGTGGTAAAGGTGTTATTGGTAGCGATTTGGCTGAGGGTGATTTTGTTACAGAATTATTAACTTGTTCTACGCATGATTATTTATTATTCTTTACTGATAAAGGTAAGGTTCATTGGTTGAAGGCTCATGAAGTTCCTGGAGGAGCTAAAAGTGGTAAGGGTAAGGCTGTTGTGAATTTATTATCTTTGAAAGATGAAATTGTTACAAATGTTATTTCGGTTCGAGAATTTAATGATTATTTAATTATGGCGACTGAAAAAGGTATTGTTAAAAAGATTGAGCTTTCTGCTTTTAGTAGTCCGAGGAGTGGTGGTATTAAGGCTATTAAACTTGCTGAGAGTAATGATGTTTTGATTAATGTAATGAAAGTTAAGGATAAACAAAAAGTGCTTTTGGTTAGTAAGAATGGTAAGGCTATACGATTTAATAGTGATGAGGTGAGGCCTATGGGTCGAGCAAGTTATGGTGTTACTGGTCTCAAGATGGATGGTGATGATAAGATTGTTAGTTTGGAAGTATTGCCTTTTGAGCAGAGTGGATCATTCTCAATATTAACAGTTACCAAAAATGGATATGGGAAACGAAGTGCTATTGGAGAGTATCGGTTAACTGGTCGTGCTGGTAAGGGTGTTATTAATATGAAGGTTACTGATAAGACTGGTGTCGTTGTTGGTTCACGATCTGTTACGGATTCTGATACCGTTATTATGACTACTGAGAAAGGAATTGTGATTCGAACTCCATTGACTAATGTGCGAATAATTGGACGTGCTACTCAAGGTGTAAAGGTTATTAATATTGCTGAGGGAGACCATGTAAGTGATATAATTAGAGTTCCTCGAGATGATAAGGTTGAGGGAATTGAGGAAGTGAATGCTGAAATTGAATCTGCTGAGGAATCTGCTGCTGTAACTCAAGGAACTTTGTAATATCTTAAAAAATTGTTATTACATATATTTGTTATTTTAGATAATCTTTATGGAGATGGTGTTTGTGGTACTGCAGTTGTTTTAGGTGCTATTTTTTCTGCGACTTTTTCTGCGATCGAATCAGTTACTCTTTCTGACATACTTCTTTTCTTGAGTTTGAATTCTTTTGGAATTTCTTTACTTCCTATCTTTGAATTTCTAAATTGGATACTAAATATGAAGTTGAGTATTACATCTAGTATGTATGATATTATTAGGTAGATGAATAAGTCTATGAGTAAATTAATTATATTAAATGTGACGGGGTTCTTTGCTTCTGTGCTTGAAATAAAGAATTCGTATGGGAGGCCGATTCTGATGTCGAGTTTGAATGCTTTGCTTTCTCCACTTTTTACGTCGAATGAAAGATCTGTTATTGGTGCTAGGGATTTTATTAAGCCTATTGTAATAATCAATAACAGAATTGTTGTGAATATGTAACTTGTTTTTTTGGTTGGGAGAAGCTGTTTTGGAACTAACTCAGCGAGGTCCTTGAGGGGGTTATTTTTTTCTTGTACGTTTGTATATTGTATTGAATAAGTTTCTTTTTTTTCTGGCATGTAGTGAAGAAGGGAAGGTAATTTAAAAATGTGTGTCTTTGGGATGTTTTATAGTATTGTTCCGAAGCCAATTAATCTCCAGTGGCCAGTAAAATTTCGGGCTATTCCTAATGAGTTTCCAATGAGGGGAACTACTGGGATTTTAAGAGAGAGTTCTACGGTGTCTTTACTTATTTTAACGACTTGTCCGACGGTGATTGATGTGTCGATACTGAGCATTAATAATTCTCCTGTTTTGAGGTTTTCTGTTTTGTCGTGATTGTCTTTTCCTATTACTTCTTGGAATAATTCATACTTAACATTTATTTTGTCTGTGATATCTGGTAGAACATTTGGTTTTGAGGCTAGGCATCCTGATAGTGTGTCAGCTTTTGTTAAGGATGGGTCGAGTTCTGTTTCTATTGCTAAGGATCCTCCGGGAGTTGCAACTTCTACTTTGTGATCCCCTTTTTGCATGGATATTATTTTGGTGATAATTGGTTTGTACTTTTGTTCATTTTGCTTTTTATAAGAGTAACCTGGTTTGATTTCGATTTCGTCTCCGATTTTTAGTGTTCCGCTTTTTAATGCTCCACCCAATACTCCACCGTGCAAACTTTCTATTTTTGTTCCCGGTTTATTAATATCGAAACTCCTTGCAACTAAAAATATTGGGTCTTCGTCTTTGTTTGCTTCTTTAGGCTTAATGTTTACGAGAGCTTCCAGGATTTTATCGAAATTAATTCCTTGAAGTGCTGCTGAAGGAATTATTGGGGCGTTTTCTGCGATTGTTCCTTTTACGAATTCTTGGATATGTTGATAATTAATAAGAGCTTGTTCTTTGGTTACTAGGTCTATTTTGTTTTGTACGATGATTACGTTTTTGATTTGTTTTGCCTTTAGTGCTACTAAATGTTCTTTGGTTTGTGGTTTTATTCCTTCATTTGCTGCAACGACTAATATTGACGCGTCCATTATTGCTGCGCCAGAGAGCATTGTTGCCATTAGCATTTCGTGGCCTGGTGCGTCGACAAAGGTAACGTATTTGACCGCTTTTCCTTCGGATTCTTTATTCACGGTGAAGGAATCTCCGTCTTCTTTGATGATTGCGTCAGCGTAGCCTAACTTGATTGTGATTCCTCGTTTTAGTTCTTCGGAGTGCGTATCTGCCCATTTTCCGGAGAGTTTTTGGAGTAATGTTGTTTTTCCGTGATCAATATGTCCAACTATTCCGACGTTGATTGTTTCTAGTGTTGAGATGTCTTGTTCTGTCATGGTAGTCCATATTAAATTGACTTTAAAAGTGTATCTTTGGAGGAATTCTTCTTTTTAATGATTATATTTAAATAGATATATTGCAGTTAATGTGGATGGTGAGTAAAGAAGTGATGGCAGTTGAGGCGTTGTTTCGGGCTGCGAATTATCTTTGCGCTTCTCAGATTTATTTGAAGGATAATTTTTTTCTTGATCGGGAATTGAGGGGTGATGATATTAAGTCGGTTCTGCTTGGGCATTGGGGAACTTGTCCTGGGATTAATTTTGTGTATGCGCATTTAAATAATTTAATTGTTAAGAAGAATTGTGATATGATGTTTATTTTGGGCCCGGGGCATGGGTTCCCGGCTTTGCAGGCGAATTTGTTTATTGAGGGGACGTTGTCGGAGTTTTATAAAAAAGTTCCTTATACTTCAAAGGGTATTGCTGAAATGTCACGGAAGTTTTCTTGGCCGTATGGATTTCCTAGCCATTCTAATCCTGGTGCTCCTGGTGTGATTTTGGAGGGTGGAGAATTAGGGTATTCTTTGTCGACGGCGTATGGTGCGGTCCTTGATAATCCTGATTTAATTGTTGCGTGTTTGATTGGTGATGGTGAGGCGGAGACTGGAGCTTTGGCTACTTCTTGGCATGCGAATAAGTTGGTTTCGCCAAAGAATAATGGTGCTGTTCTTCCGATATTACATTTGAATGGGTATAAGATTAGTGGGCCAACTTTTATGGGGAGAATGAGTGATTCGGAATTAATGCATTTATTTACAGGTTATGGATATGCTCCTATTATTGTTGATGGGACTGGGCGTGGTGATGTTCATCTAAAAATGATTTCTGTTTTGGAAAAGGCATATTCAGTGATTCGAAAAGTTCAGAAACAGGCGAGGGGAGCTAAAGGTGTTGTATCTCCTCGGATGCCTATGATTATTTTACGGACACATAAGGGATGGACTGGTATTAGTGAATTGGATGGGAAAGATATTGAGGGGAATTGTTTGAGTCATCAAGTTGTTGCAAAGGATTGTAAGACTAATCCTGAGCATTTGGCATTGATTGAAGATTGGTTACGTTCGTATAACTTTAGTGAGCTATTTGATTTGAAATCTGGTTTTTCTCAAAAGATTCGTTCAATTATTCCGAGGAAGAATAAACGAATGGGAATGAGCCCTTATGCATCTGCTGAAAAATATAAGCCATTGAAGTTGCCTGATGCGAATGATTTTGCTGAGGAGGTTCCTGTGCCGGGGACGATTGGTTCATCAAGTATGCGTCGGATTGGTGCGTATTTGAATGAAGTGTTTAAATTAAATAAGAGTGCTGCCAACTTTCGTTTGATGAGTCCTGATGAGACGTATTCGAATAAGCTTGATGAAGTTTTTGATACGACTACTAGGGCATTTACTTGGCCTTTGAAGCCTCATGATTTAGATATAAGTGATGATGGTCGAGTTATGGAGATGCTTTCTGAACACACATTACAGGGATTGTGTCAGGGATATTTATTGACTGGACGGCATTGTGCGTTTGCTTCTTATGCGGCGTTTATTGAGATTGTGAGTAGTATGACTGATCAGTATCAGAAGTTCCTGCGTGTTTCTCGTGAATTTCCGTGGAGGCGTGATGTTGCATCGTTAAATTATATTTTGACTTCGAGTGGTTGGAGGCAACAGCATAATGGTTTTAGTCATCAGAATCCATCATTTATTTCTGGAATTTTAGAGAAGCCTGGATGTAGTAGTAAGGTATATTTCCCGGCGGATGGTTCTAGTGCTTTGTGTGTAATTGAAGCTTGCTTGCAGTCAAAGAATTCGATTAATCTTATTGTTGTTGGTAAGACGGTTGAACCTCGATGGTTGACTGTTGCTGAGGCGAGAAAAAACATGGATGCTGGGATTGCTATTTGGGAGTTTGCATCAAAGGTTAATCCTGATGTGGTGTTTGTTGGGGTTGGTGATTATATGACTAAGGAATGTTTGGCTGCTATTGATATTCTTCGTGCTGATGTTCCAAAATTAAAAAGTCGGTTTGTGAATATTGTTGAGCTAACTAGTATTGGAATTGGGAGACATGATTGTTTGATTCCTCCGAGGATTGAGAAATTTGTAACTAAAGATAAACCGGTGATTGTGAACTATCATGGGTATGTTACTGATTTTCATTCTTTGATTGCTCATCGTAATGACTCTGATCGTTTTGTTGTTCATGGGTATGAAGAACGTGGTTCGACGACGACTCCGTTTGATATGTTGGTTCGAAATAATACTGATAGATATCATTTGCTTATTGATGCACTTGCTCGTGTTTCATCAAAGGTGGTTTCTTTTGCTGAGAAGAAAAAGTTGATTGCGAAGTATGAGGATATTTTAAAGAAGCATAAATTGTATATTGTAAAGCATGGAGATGACCCTGATGAAATTAAGTGGTGGAAGTGGAGTGGTGCAAAGTAAAAAAAATCTTGACTTGGTTGTTAATTTGGGTAGTACTTCTAAGCGGATTGCTGTGTATGATGGGAAGAGTTTGATTGTTGATGCATATTTGTCTTTGAGTGATAATGTGTATGATTTTTTGGAGAGTAAGGGTTTGTTGGGAATTGGGCGTATAGGCTTACGGGTGGTTTGTCCGGGCACTTATTTTGCTAAACATTCAATTATTGATTCATCTTTTATAAAACGATTAGAGAAGATGAAGGACTATTCTTTTGCTCATACTGTCCCTTTGGTTGATGAGATCCGGACTTTAAAATCTGTATTTTCTTGTCGTTTATATGGGATCAGTGATAGTGCTTTATACGCTAATGTTCCTTTGAGAAATAAGGTATATGGGATAGGTATAAAGATGGCTCGAAGGTATGATGTGTTTCGATTCGGATATCATGGTTTGAGTGTGTCGTGGATTCTGAGGAATGTTAAACCTAAAGGACGTGTTGTTATTTGTCATTTGGGTGGTGGGTCGAGTGTTGTGGCTGTGAAGAATAAAAATGTTGTTGATATGAGTATGGGTTTTAGTCCATTGGAAGGTTTAATGGGTGGTGGTCGAAGTGGTACTATTGATGCGGTTGCTGCTCTTTATATTAAGGATTCTGGGAAGTTGTCTGGAAAGCCTACTCTCCTTAAGAGGTTGTTTTTGAAGTCAGGATTTTTGGGTTTGGGTGGTGATTCGGATATGAGGAAATTACTTTTGAATTCAAAGAAGGATGATATGGCGGTTTTGGCTGTTGAGAAATATGTGAATGATGTTGTGAAATATATTGGGGGATATGCTGCTGAGATGGGCGGTATTGATGAGTTAATTTTTACAGGAATGATGGGGAGGGATTCTTCTGTTATTCGAAATAAGATTTGTCGAGGATTAGGTTTTTTGGGAATTGAGTTGGGGGCAAAGGTTGGTTCTGGAGATTTGGGCGTTGTTGATATTATTGAAATTGGACGAGGCAAAGTGAAGGTTCGAATAGCTCGAGTTTCGGAGTGTGATGAGATTGCTTATATTATGAGAAATTTGGATTAGGTTTATTCTTCTGTTTCTTCTGCTGCAGTTTCTGTTGTAGCATTATGTTCTCTTATAACGCCTGTTGTAAATTCATAGACTCTCATGATGAGCTCGATTGCTATAATGAAAATTAAATAGAAAAATATTTGATCAAACAATAAAGGAATTTGGGTTAATCTTTCTACTTGATTGCTGAGGTTAAAGAAGCTTGTCTTTGTTATTGCGACACCAATTAGAGTGAATGGGAGCATCTTAGCGAGGTCTTGAGATAGGTTCTCTGAGAAATATGCTGTGATTCGTACAGATGCTATTAGGGAGGCTGAAAGAAGAATTATTGTTCCTGGGGCAAGGCTTTCGGAGAGGATGAATAATAGAATTGTGAGGATTGCGAACCAGAAGAATGTGATGAATGGGAGGATGATTATATATTCGATTACAAAAAAGAATGTCGCGATTATTTTGAATATTTTTTGTCCTTCATATTTATTGTATTTGTTAAGGTTAAGTTCGATGAGGTTTCGTTTTGCTAGAAGTTTGTAGAATTTGAAAATAAATAGGGCGTAGAGGGAGATGATTGTAGTGATTACAATGAGTTTTATGATTGGATTAGGTTGGGCTTGAGCTACTAAGTTGGAAAAGGTATGGATGGTTTCGTTTAATGCCATAGATATTTATGGTAGAAATAGTTTTTAATGGTTACTGTAAAATAATAGATTTATTCTGTTGTTTCTGGTGCTGGTTCTTCTGATTTTCTCAACTTTTCTTTACAGAAAGTTGGCAAAGAATCTTTACTTCGTA
>JBNMFJ010000013.1:0-16648 GCA_051269935.1 Patescibacteria group bacterium
CGCCCTTGACAGGATTTGAACCTGCGACTTCTGCCTTAGAAGGGCAGCGCTCTATCCAGGCTGAGCTACAAGGGCATAATTATTTTTAGGTTTTTAGGTTTAAAAGTGTATTGTTGAGAGCAGTATCTCTGTATAGCTGCGATACTGGGTGAATTTAATGGCTTTGTTCGGTGTAATGGTTTTCTGCAAATTTGTAGAGTGTGTCTCGTAAGTTTCCTTCTATTATTTCTGGTTTTAAGAGGTAATCTATTATTTCTTTTTGATCTTTTTGATGGCCGACGTAGGCTAATCCTTCTTGGGGTGTTTCGCCAAGGTAAAATCCTTCAAATTCTTCCTCACCTTCTTTCTTTTGGTATTTTTGTATGGGAAATTCTGATTCTAATATTTTAAAAAATTCTTTTGCGAGGGGTTTAATTGATGGATATTTATGAAAGCATGCTTTGTCTGTGTTAAAATGTACTCGGAGAACATATGAGAATCCTGCTTGCGCATATGAGGGTGTGTAATCACTTGTTTCACGTACTCCCCAGCTTCTACAATTATGCTTTTGAGTTTTTTTCTTATTGAACCATGTCATATTTTATTGTGAAATTCTTGATTTAAAAGGATAGTTGTACTATTTCTCTCACCACTAATCTTAAAAACCGAAACTGACAGGATATATTATACTTTTGCAGGTATAGCCAAGCGGTAAGGCAAGCGGCTGCAACCCGCTGATCCTGGGTTCGATTCCCAGTATCTGCTTAAACCGTATGGTTTAATGAACTTCAGATACTCGTTTATGCCTGTGGTATGCCCGATAGGGCTCTGCTGTTCTTTTTGACTTTTGATTATAACATACTGCGTTAGATGAACCCTCGTGTACGGACTTGTACGCCACGGGCGCTTCTTAATGCGCTTTCATCTGCCTTGTCTTTTCCTCATCTACATCCAAAATGGAAGGTTGTTTATTTTTTCAGATTTTTCACCGACAAGGTAGTACCCGTAACGGGCATAAACTTCAAAATCTGAAAAAATAAATGAGTGGATTGGTTCTCTGGAATTAATATCTATTTATCTAATAACCATGCCACAACTGGCCTTAGTAATATTTTCTTTCCATCTATTCTTATTTCTTCTTCCTGGTCCATCGTTATAATTGTCCCCTCACTTAAACTATGCTCATTCATCGCTTCGAGTAGACCATCTATCTCTCTTTTTCTATTATCTTCGTTTATTGCGTAGCATACCTGTATTGCTTGAGTTATCGAATCTCTTTCCTGAATTATAAAATCACATTCTTTTTTATTTATTTTATGCTTATAATAGTATATTTCTGTTTGTGCATTTTTCATCCTTTGAAGCTGTAGATAACATATGTTTTCCAGTAGCTTTCCCTTATTCTCTGAAAATTTAAATGAATGTACCTGAAAAAATCCTGTATCAACTATATAGACTTTAGGAGGATTTACTTGTTGCTCTTTTAATGAATAGCTGTGTTTTGGAACTTGGAATATTAATCCTATATCTTCTATGTAATTCATATATTCAAATAGTGTATCTTTTGATACCTTTTGTTTCTGTTTAATATTCTTATAATATGAATTTACAGAGAATTCTTTTGATATATTTGTTATAATATATTTTATAAGGTCTTTCAAGAGAGTTCTATTTCTAATATTATGTCTTTCAATAAGGTCTTTATAGATCGTTAGATCAAGATATGTACTCAATGTTTCAAGTTTTAGTTCCTCAAAAGGTATTTCAGGAAATCCTCCAAAGTGCATATATTCTTGAAATTCATTTTGTATTTCTGCCTTTTTAGTATATTTTGTTTTTTTAGTAGGTAATTTCCCTTTAAACTCTAAAAACTCTGCAAAAGAAAGGGGGTATATTGATATAGGAATTGATCGTCCTCGGAGCGTTGTTGCAATTTCTTTACTTAGTAGTTTTGCTGAAGACCCTGTTACTATTATATCTTTGGTTATTGTATCATATATTCTTCTTATGAATTTTTCCCACCCTGGGATCTCTTGAATTTCATCAAAATATATTTTTGGAGTTTTTTTGGGATATAGCTCTGCATAACTTTGAAGTATTAGGTCTAAATCTTCTGTTTGTAATGGTAGAAGGCGCTCATCCTCAAAATTTATGTATAGTATTTCTTCTTTGTCTTGCTTTTTCATCTCCTGATATATGATGTGTGATTTGCCGACTCTTCTTGGGCCTATTATTGCTATTATCTTATTTGTCTTTGGAATCTTTACATCTCTTAGTATTGTTGCTGGTATTTTTTCCTGATTTTCTATTATTATTTCTTTTATTGTATCTTTCATATATTATCCATATCTTCCCCATTTATAAAGTTTCCTCCTATGGAAGTTAACTTTGACTCAAAACCTTCCTTACATAGAAGGAAGGTTTTATGATGTAAAATTATGTAAAATTAATGCTGTACCAAAAATTAGTTCCCACTTACCTAGTAACATGAATTATATCTGTACCACTTAACCTAAAGTTCTGGTTCCAATATCTGCTTAAGCCGTAGGTTTAATGAACTTCATATTCTTGTTTATGCCTGTGGTATACCCGAAAAGGGCTCTGCTTTCTTTTGGACTTTGATTATAATATACTTCGTTAGATGAACCCTCGTGTACGGACTTGTACGCCACGGGGCGCTTCTTTATGAGCTTTCATCTGCCTTGTCTTTTCCTCATCTACATCCAAAATGGAAGGTTGTTTATTTTTTCAGATTTTTCACCGACAAGGTAGCTTCAAAATCTGAAAAAATAAATGAGTGGATTGGTTTCCTAAACTATTATAAAGTCTTCTTGAATATATATGTTATGGCACAAGGGTATAATCCATATGGTCAACAAAGAGGAGGGACGCAGCAGCAGCCGTATGGCAATGCTATGTTACCGGGGCAGCAGATGCAACAGGAAGCTAAGAAATTTGCTATTCCAACATGGGCTGCATGGCTTATTGGTATAGGATTTTTGTCATTCATTGGATGGTTGATTTGGTTCTTGTTCTTTAGATGATTATAATATGGCAGAAGAAATAAAGTTTACATTTTTAGGAACGGGTTCGTCGATTCCAACGGCAAGGCGGAATCATCAGGCGTTTAGTTTGCGGTATAAGGCTGAACATTTTTTATTTGATTGTGGCGAGGGGACTCAGAGACAGTTTCGTAAGGCAAGGTTAAATCCTTGTAAGATTACTAAGATTTTTATTTCTCATTGGCATGCTGATCATTCACTTGGTTTGCCTGGTTTACTTATGACTTTGGCTACTAATGGATATAATGGTAAGATTGAAATTCATGGGCCTCGGGGTTCGAGAAAGAATGTTGATTATATTATGGATCATTATCTACGAGCACCTTTAAAGATGGCAAATGAATCTGGGACTGGTTTTGAGATTGATGTGTTTGAGCATGGGGGTGGAACGATTATTGATAATGATGATTTTAAGTTGGATGCAATGGAGTTAGATCATGGCACACCAACATTGGGATTTGCTTTTATTGTTAAGGAAAAAAAGCGATTAGATAAGGAAAAGTTGGCAAAGTTAAAATTAGGTAGTTCTCCCTTAATTGGGAAGTTAGCTGAGGGTAAGACTGTGACTATTAATGGGAAGAAAATTGATGGGAAGAAGTTAATTTATGTTGAGCCTGAGAAAAAGGTTGTTATTATTAGTGATACGGGTTATATGGCTGAGTTAGGTAAATTTTCCAAGGGTGCTGATTTATTAGTTATTGAATCTTCATTTGCTAAGGATGAGCTTGCGACTGCTAAGCAATATAAACATTTGACGAGTGAGTTAGCTGCTAAGGTTGGACGTGCTGCGAAGGTTCGGGTATTGGCTCTTGTTCATTTATCTCAGAGATATGAAGGTATTCCGAAGGTTTTGGCCAAGGAAGCTGCGGCGGTGTATAAAGGTAGTATTATTGTGCCAGAAGATTTGGATCGCGCTACTGTTTGATTTATGTATATGCTGTATACTATTAGTATTTCTTTACATTTTAATAAGGTTACCACTATCTATTATAAGATGCTAGTAATCTTGAAGCAAAATTCGTGCTTCATACATACGTCTTTATGATTGAATTCCATATAGAATTAGCCCCAAGCGAAAATTAATTCAGGGTAACGCTTATTTCTTTCTCTTTCTTAGTTATTAGCAGATGATGGTGAAATGAAAACGATTGCGTCTCCTCGTAAGAAGGTCATTCCAAAACTCTTGGAATGTTCTCCGTTTTCAATTTCTTTTGCGCCGTCTAATACCACATTAATGTGGATATCGAAAGCTAACAAAGTTCCGACAAATTGTTTGCCAGATTTCAGCTGTACTAAAACTTCTTTACCCTTTGATGTATTTAATACATCTAAAGGTCGTTCAATTCCGTTTACCATGTACACCTAGACATTTTTTCCTTTTTAAAGATTTAGATTTTACTCGGAGCTGAATTTTGATCTGTTGTATACTTATAAATGAGATATTATTAGCCTCTATGTATGAAAGAATTGTATGAGAGAGTTTTGGCGCTTCGTGGGCTTGGGTATAAATATGATGATGTTACAGAAATGACAGGGGTAACTAGTAACACTGTCAATAAAGTTGTTAGTATGAATAATATGGGTTTTGACAATTTAAGAGATTTTACTCGTTTCTACAGATTTCAAAACCACCACTCAGAAATAGCATACTTAAACAGCTTGGCAAGACGAAAAGGATATATATCTCCTCATGCTGAAAATGTATGTAAAGCTTCTACGAAACCATTTGAAGAATTTCTTGATGAGTCTGCATTTGTCCAGGGATATGATAATCTATCTACTTATTTTCTTCATTTTGAACATATTTGTGAAGTTACAGATTTCTTCAAAGAAACAACTGGTACTGAAATTGTTCACCAAGCTCATAGGCAAGATAAATTTGAATATGATCTACAATTTATGGACCCTGACCTCTTACCTGAGCTTGAGGTATCTCAAACAAAACTTGATGAATATGATGTTACAAATATTAATGATGCATTGGAAAGGCTCCCTAATCGGAGGAGTGAAATGATTTATAGGCTATTTTTTTTGGAGCAAAGCCCAGTTGAGATTACTAAGACTTATAATATCTCGAGAGCTGCAGTTTCTTTATCAAAGGTACTAGGTTTAAAGGATATGCGAACATTTCTTACAGAAATATATAGTGTTGATGATCTTGAAGAATTGCTTTCTGATAGTTATAGATAAAAAAATTACCTCACCTAAATGTAAATCTTTTTATATGGACTCTTCTTATACTTGTTATGGTGTGGGATATTTTTAGCAATGCGTTTGCTGATACAAGGATTTTAATTTTAATTGGGATTTTAGTTTTCTTTGTTGTTCTTGGTGGATTAATTGTCTTGTATGAGTTACGCAATAAGAAAAAAATAAAGGAGACGTTTTCGAAAAAAGTTGAGGATGTGAGAATTGTTCATCTTCGCGAGGGTTTACTTGGGGCTACTACAGCTAAAGAGAAATTATCAGTTATCGACGCCCAGGCTAAGGGATTGTTTGCTGAGCGGTTTAGTTTGAGTAAGAATAAGAGTTATGCTGATTTAGTTGAGCATTTTGATCGTGGAGATGATTATGACTTTTCGGTCTTCTGTCAGAGAATGTTTGCAGTGTATTATTCGGGTGAGGTTGTTAGTGAATCAATGATTAAAGAATTACTTCTTTTGCTCACCAGGTTAATTCGACAGAATTCCTCGACACTTGATCCTGAGACGTATGATTTGGAAAATATTTATCCTAGTCATGCATTACCTATAGATAAAAGAGCTCCCGAGGCAAAGGACGATAAACAAGATGATATACGTTCTGTTACTAAACATGATCATTCTCATTATAAGAAAGTTAGACGATTGGATGATGAAAAAAGAAAACTATCGAAGATTGAAGCTTCTATTGATGAAAAGAGGAAAGCAATTGCGGAGAAGGAAAAACTTGTTCGTCTTCGAGAAAAAGAGATTGTAAAGAAAGAAAAGGAAAACAATAGAGTTCTGTTACACATTGATCGAAAGCTGAGAGAGCAAGAGAGAAAGATTAAGGCGCAAGAATATATTCAGAAAAAGATTGAGGGTCAATTGGAAAAAGAAGAGAAACAGAAAGAAAAAATTATCAAATCTGTTCATCGAAATTCTGAGGTTGAAAATGCTTGGAGGCTTAAGAAATTACAGGAACATTGGACTGAAGATGTCGAGATTGAATCTATTGAGGGTAGAGAATGGTTACGGAGTCACTTAGATCACAAGAAAGGCAAAAAATAAGTTGGGATAATCCTATTGTCTATGTTATTGGGATTATTTTTGCAATATTAGTTATTATTTTAATCTTATTTTTAGGTAATAATTTTGAGTCTGATCTTCCTGAAATTATTGCTCAACGGAATTGTGTTGCTTCGCCTACTGCTAGCTCGGTGCTTTCTTCTGCTTGTTATGATGCTTTTAGTAAACAAATTTATTTGGAAGTTCAAAATAATGAGCCTCTTTTGAATGATGCAAGGATGACATTTATTTTCTTTGATTATTCAGAGAGTTCGGTTACTTTTGATATTCCCTCTTCTGGGAGTTCTTCTTATTATAGTATGCCGGCAGAAAAGAATCCAATTAATGCTGAGTTTTACTATTCTAGTTCTTCGGTTTCTTTCTGTGGAGATATTCTTGCAATGCCTGTTGCATATTGTTCTGCTGATTTAATTAATTCTGAGGATTCAATGGTTACGTTATTGTCTGAGCATTCAAGTACTAATTTTACTTTTATTGAGTCTCCATCGAGCTCTTCAGATGCGATTGATTTAAGTTTGGTTGAGCCTGAACAAATTTGGGATTCTATTTGTTCGTCTTCCTGGGATTGTGGTTCGTGGGGAAATTGTGTTGATGGCTTTGAGAAACGGGAATGTGTTGATTCTTCAAAATGTGTGGTTCCTTCTTCTTCAATTTCTGAGGTTCGGGTTTGTTCAAATTCTTGTATTCCTGATTGGCAATGTGAATGGAGTGAATGTAATGGGGGAGCATCATTTTCTACATGTACTGATCTGAGTGCGTGTGGTATTGCCTCGGATATTCCTTCTAGTATTGCATGTGCTGATACTTGTGATCCGGTTTTTACTTGTGAGCCTTGGAGTGCTTGTAATGCTGATTATGACTTCTTAACATTAAGTCATGGAAGTTTTGCTTTGACTGGAGAACAAAGCCGATATTGTCATGATGATAATAGTTGTACTGATTCTACATTTGAGACGAGGGATTGTTCTTTGGCGGTAGATGTGTATACTGAGAATTTTAATGCTTGTGGAACTTCTTATATTGGTGTGTATAATTCAATTGATAATTCTTTACTTGCCAAGATTGATCAGACTACTGATGTTGATGTTATGAATTTAGACTTGAGTGCTTCTCCTATTTCTTATTGTGATTATTGTAGTGATGGTATTAAGAACTTTGACGAAGAAAGAATTGATTGTGGTGGGAGTTGTGCGTCTTGTGATTCTCGAATTGTGGTTGCTGGGTATGGCTCGGGGGTTTGGGATCGACTTCAGACTATTTTTGGATTTTGATGAATGAATTTAAATAATAAGAATATCTTTTTATGTTATGATTGATTATATTTTTTTAGATTTTGATGGGACACTTGTTGATACTAGACAAATTTCTCATGATACTTTTTTGGCTGTTTTGTTTGAGTTGGGTATTACTATTGATGAAAAAGAATATGATGCGTTGATGGGACTAAAAATTGAAAAAATCATGAAGGGTTTAGGGATTGTTGAATCACGTCATAAGGAGATTCGGGAAGCGTATTATTCGCGGTTAGAGAAGGCTTCTAGGGGGAAGAAAATTCCTTTATGTTGTGATATTAAGCCGCTTATTGGATTGAAGGAAGCTGGTGCTAAACTTGTTATTGTTTCTAATTGTGAGCTGTCTGTGATTAGTTCTTATATCAAGAAATTAGGGCTTATGGAGCTCTTTTATCGGATATATGGTACTCATAAAGGTAAGAACAAGGATGTGATCTTAAAGCATCTTTTGCGCGAATTTGGAATTGCTGGGCGTAATTGTATGTATGTTGGGGATCGGACTACTGATGTTGTGCATGCGAGGAAGGCGGGGATTCGGAGCGTTGCAATTAGTAATTCTTGTAGTTGGTCGAGTCGGGCGGATTTATTATTCCAGGAGCCGGACTTTTTGATTTCTGATTTTCTTGATTTAGAGAAATTGATTATTGGGTAAGGGGGGAGGTTGATTCGTTAGGCTTTACATATATTTAAAAATAAGCTTAACTTAGTTTACCTTATGGTACAAGCATTAATTACACTAAATGATGAGACCAATAGGGTGCTCAATATAGTCAAGGCTCAGCATTCTCTTAGAGATAAAGGAGCGGCAATTGAATTTATTGTTAATAGATTTACAACTTCTGAAGAGCCTGAATTGCGAGAAGACTTTATTGTAAAGATGAAGGGTATTGAAAAAGAAAAGGTAATACCTTTAAGCTCTATAGATGATCTTCAAAGATTAATGGAGATTTAAATACTATGTACTCCTTAGATATTCGTCCTTCTCTGCAGAAGAAACTTGCAAAACTTGGTCGAAAGAATTCTTTACAAGCGAAGATGATTCTTAAAAAGTCAAAGAAAATCATCCAAAATCCTCATCATTTTAAAAATCTTAGAAGTCCACTTCAACACCTTAAGCGTGTACATATTGACAAACATTTTGTGCTTGTCTTTTCTGTTAATGAGTCAGAAAAACTTATTACTCTCGAAAACTTTGATCATCATGATAAAATCTATAGGTAAATTATATATGCTTAATTCGTTAGACTTTTAAAGCGATTGATATTACATATATTATAATGGCTACGATAGCTCGCTTGCTTGTGAGTTACTCTGAAAATTTTCTCACACTTATGTTCCATAAGTATATTTATCGAAAATTTCGAGCAAATCACTCGTGGTTAGAGGCACCGCTCTGCTGAGGCGGAGGCCGAGGGTTCGTATCCCTTCAGAGCCATTTTAATATTTACGAACCTAATTTAATTTCCAGCATCTTTTAAGCATTGAATTGGATGCAAAATGCTAGACGAATGTTACGCATTTTGAGGCCGAGGGATTCGTTAGACTTTTAAAGCGATTGATATTACATATATTATAATGGCTACGATAGCTCGCTTGCTCGTGAGTTACTCTGAAAATTTTCTCACACTTATCTTCCATAAGTATATTTATCGGAAATTTCGAGCAAATCACTCATGGTTAGAGGCACCGCTCTGCTGAGGCGGAGGCCGAGGGTTCGTATCCCTTCAGAGCCATTTTAATATTTACGAACCTAATTTAATTTCCAGCATCTTTTAAGCATTGAATTGGATGCAAAATGCTAGACGAATGTTACGCATTTTGAGGCCGAGGGATTCGTTAGACTTTTAAAGCGATTGATATTACATATATTATAATGGCTCTGTAGCTCAGCCTGGTTAGAGCGCCGCTCTCATGAGGCGGAGGCCGAGGGTTCGTATCCCTTCAGAGCCATTTTAATTTTTACGAACTATCTTGTGATTATGTTTATATATTTGATTAGTGGTATAATAGAGATGGAGAAGAGGGGACAAATAACGTTATTTATTATTTTGGCGATTATGATTATTCTTGTTATTTTTGGGGTGTTTTTTTGGGTGAATAGGGATGGGGTGAGTTCGGGTAGTCGGAATGGGGAATTGAGTTCTTTTGAGGGGGACCTTGCTGATTGTGTTGATCAAAACTTTGAGACGGCGATTTTATTGTCTGGGTTATTTGGGGGGCATGTTGTTAATGCTGGTGATTTTGTTGATAGTGAATTGGGAATGATTACTATTGTGTATGATCGCTCTTCGAGGTTACTTAATTTACGGAGTATTGAGAATGAGATTGCTGGCTACTTAGAGGCGACTTTACTTGCTTGTGTTGAATCTCGGAGCTTTGTGAACATTAAGATTAGTAATTCTGAATATCTTGTTCGTGCGAGGGATGGTAAGGTTGATGTGTCTGCTGTTATTACTTATTCTATGAATGATGATGACTCGGGTAAGATTGTTGAATTTGATTACGTTACTGAGGTTCCTGTTGACTTAGCTGGGTTATATGAATCTGCTGAGGATATAGTTGCTATGTGGGCTCGTGATCAAGATAATATTGATATTACTTTGCTTGCTGAGCAGAGGTATGATGTGACGTTTATACCGTTAGGTGAGGGGTTTATTTTTATTGTGACGGATGAAAATTCACTAATTAAAGAAACTCCTGTGAGTTTCATGTTTGCGGTGAAATAATGAGGGGCATCTTAAAATTCTTTCTATTATCCGTACTATTGTTTGCTCTAGTTAGTGCTTCTACAACTATTACTGTTAATGAGGGAGTTATAGAATTTTCTGAAGGTGATGGACCTGATGGAAGGATACTTGCATTTATTAGTAATGAGGGAGGTAATACGGTTACCTCTGAAGATGAGGATGTTATTTATGATCAGGTTAAAGATAAGTCAAGATACTTAGCTGAAACATCTGGGTTAGATGAGGCGGAAAAAGAAGAGAAAATTAGAGAGAATATTAGGGCTACTCCTATTGAGACATTGAGAGAAGATGTTAGCGATACTTATTTAGAAAATGTTCCACCTCAGGCGAAGCGTTTTACTGCTGAGATGAAAGATAATTTGGAGCAATTGAAATCTTTTAGTTCAGCTAATGGCGCTTCTTATTCTGTTGAATTTACTGATTTTGAAGGTCTTGAGGTATTTACTGGAAGAGCAGAGATTCTCGAAAATGGTGAAGAATTTTTGGTTTTGCGAGAGGGATATACTTTAGAGGGTAGTGGTGAGGCATTATTGGTTCGTGGGAAGAGTGTTACCGAGGGAAATCAACTGACTGTTGATGGGGGTAATTATATTATTTCTGATGGAACTATTGCTATCTCCGGGGACAAAGGAGAACGTCTTATTCAAGTTATCTCTGGAGATATTGGAACATTTACATCTCCTGATGGCCGTGAATATAAAAATATTGGAAATGGTGAGTTCTCACTTAACAAAGATGGTTTAATTAATAGAGCTGACTTTCAATCTAGTGGTTCGGGAAATTATAAATTTGGAGACTTATCTAATCCAATCACCTTTAGTGTAGGAAAAGATGCTAGGGTTGTGTATGATCCTAATAATAAAATTGTCGAGCTTTATGGAAAGGGTGATATTAGTCTTGATGATGGGAAACATGAATTCACTTCTCTTGAAAAGGTTAGTATTTCCTTAGATGATAATGGGGAAATTAATTCTGCCTCTCTTTCTGAAGGTAGTGAATATAAACATGATTTAGAACGAATATTCTCTTCTACTTCGGGTAATGATTATAATGTGTATTTTGGAAGGCCATCAGATGATTTTGAATCTTTGGAAGGAGATGCGATATATATTGATGAATTTGATATTGTGATGAAGGGAATGGTAAAAATAGATCCTATTAAAGGTGGTCTTGGTTATGAATCTTTAGGAGATACTACAGTTACCGCTTTTTCTATTATAGACGGTCATTTTGACGTGGAAAAAGGGGGTGCAATTCTGACTAATGGTTTACATAGTGTTACTTTGGAAGATGGGAAGGTTAAACTTGGAACTGAGAAACTATTCCTAGAAGACCCTGATCGACTTACTTTCTCTTATACTGCGGAAGATGGTACATTGTTTGAGGGGGGCTTACTAGATGGAACAAATGGAGAGTTCGGGGAATTTCGATTAGCAAAAGATGGTATAAAATTACCTACTGTTCACCTACGACAACAGCAAGATTTTTCAATTACTGATACTGAATTACTTAATCCTCGCTTCGGTCTCTCAGGCAAAGAACTTATTTCGACTGATTTAGATTCTATCGAAGAAGAACTTAGTCTTATTGATTCTGGGTTGCGATATGCGTCATCAAAAGAAGATAGAGATCGCTTAAATACGCGAAAATTAGAACTTGGAATTAAAAAAGATCGTCTAAAAATTCAAGAATTAGCTTTTAGACCATTACCAAAAGGTGTAGTACTTTCTGAATCTTATACTGTATCTGTTCGTGACTTCGGAGGGGATAGTACTGATGCAACTTTGTATCAGATGGTATTCTTGGAAGTTGATGCTCAGAATAAAGTCACGGGCTACCGATTTGGTGCCAATCGTTACTCTATTGATGACCCTATACCACCTTCTCTAAGAGATCAAAATAAGGCATTTATGAGATCTCTTGCAGCAAATGATTTTGATCTAAAAACACTTGATAGAAGCTCATTTGGAGTGAGCCTTATTAACTCAGGAATTGACAGAGGAAACCCTGAATATGTTTCTTTTGTAGCTGATGCGAATAACTTAATTTCTGATTTAAAAATTTTGAAATCTAACCCATTATTATCAAATCCTGAATCCCTAGATAATTTTCGAAATGATATAGATTTTGAAATTGGAAATGCCTTACTGGTTTCTCAACAAAACTCTGCTGCTGTTTCTCATTTTACTGATCTTGCGAATGATGGTCCATATAATGATGTTACTCGTATGCAACTCTTAACTCAATTAGGTACTGCTGAATTACAAGCTGGCGTTGATCCTCGTCTTGTCAATAGGCATCTGAGTGAAGCATATGCTATTGCTGAAGATCTTGTCGGTGAGGGGGCCATTCTTCCTCAATATTCGCGTTTTAGTCGGGAACAATTAGTAAGAGGCCTGCGTGTGGCTCAAACTGAATCTGGCAGAACTAATTCAGAAATTACTACCACATATGGAGGTGGTTCTACAACTCTTGATGCATTAGATATTGCATTTCGGCCTGCTACTAACTTCGCCCTTACTACGACTGAAAATCGGGAACGTTTTTTAGATATTATTCATGTTAATTATGATACAGGGATGTTACGGGAACGAGCTTATTCGACAGCAATTGACCTGCAGGATTCCGGTATTAATTTGCATTCTTTTACAAGTTCTTCTGCTGCTGATCAATTTCGAATTTTAAGTGGTATTAGTAGAGATTCAATTATACCTCAAGACTCCCTTAATTCTTATTTGGTAGAAGTGGGGAATAACCCTACTGCACTACGAACTCTTGTTGAGAACGACTTTGGTCCTGCTAAGGCTAATGAATTTGAGGCATTGAGTAATCGTATTTACTCTACTATTGGGGCGTTTGATGATTCGGTTGCTTATGATATTACATTTAGAGAGCTTGTTGGTCAGGGGAAAGGATTACCGTTTGAATATATGGGTAATGAAGGTCCTGAGGATTTATTTGCTTTAACACGAACATCTGGGGCAAGTGCGGTTGACTTTTCTACAACTGAGAAAGCAATATTAGGGGCGACTGACGTTCTCTTAAATCCAATATCTTACTTAGGAATAAGTTCTTTGGCTAGGTCAGCGAATTTGGGAAGGAATAGTGCTGTTTTTCTAGGAGGTATTGCAGAAGAGGCGGCGAAAGAAGCTCTCATTTCTGCACATCCTGAACTTTTACCTTTTGCATTTACTCCAGGCTCTCTTGATAATTTAGCAAAGAGTTCAGCAAAAAGCAGTAATGTTCCATCGAAATTCACGAATGATTATAACATGGGAAATATGAGAGTTTCCTTTCAGAGTACTGACCCTGCGCTTGTAAGAGAAGCTGGTAATGAATTTAGTAATACCATGGCTTATGTTACTGGAATTACTAAACCTCTTGATGAAGGATTTGATAAATCCTTTGTCAAAATTACAGGTGCTCAAATAGGTGCTGAAATGATAATCGCAAACCCTAATCCTTCGAAACTTGATACTATTGAGAAAGGTTTAATAAAATTTAAAACTGATGACTTTGAGAAAACAACAACTACGGTTACGGTTACTAAGAAAGATGGGACGTATAGTGCTATGCATAATAAGGTTGACTCTGATTTATTCAACAACCCTAACTTACAGCAAAATATTCATGATTTTAATGTTATTGATGATGTTTTACCGGCAAATTTCGACGACTATGCTGGTAGAGAAGGACTTTTTACTGAACGAGTTTATGAAGAGCGTGTTCCTTTGGGTGACTCAGGAGAGTTTTTTACTAAACGAGTTTTTGAAGATAAACCTTTTCATAATGTTGGCGATGATGTCTCTCCGGTCTATTCTGCTGAGCACATTCCAGCTGATCAAAAGGAAGCTGTAAAGGGAAGACTTAATGCTATTACTACTGAGCTTGCTAGTGTTTCAGATAAAGGGGTCCAAGCTCGATTAATCGCTGAATCAGAATACTTACTATATCATGCTAATTTTGCTGACCGAGGTGGTGCTACTATTGGAACTGCTTATTCTACTGCTTTACAAAGAGACCTGGGTTTCCCTCTTAGAAAGGAATTTGTTTCTCAAGATCAAATTGCTTTGGCTAGTGATTTTGATTCTTATATTAATTCTCGTAGTACAGAATTACTTGAGGGTGTTGAGCTTGCTGATGTTTTTGTTATTCCGAAACGTACTTCAACTCCTGACCCACGTGCTGCTCTTTTAGATTCGGTTGGTGATGCTGCACTTGCAAGGCAAGTAAATTTAGCAACAGTAAATCCTTCTCTTTCTGAGAAAACAATAAGACCTGATTATGAGGCTATTGATAATGCGAGACAGACTAATCCATCATCTAATCCGAATAGCTTTAACGAGTTTGATCCTGATGAAACTCTAGATGCTATCTTAATTGATTTTGATGATAAAAATGACCACCTATTCCCTGGTATACAAGAGACAGCGAAGAGAGTTAATGATAAACTGGTTACTGAAGTTGGTGAAAACCTCGAAATTATGTACCCTGGTGCCCGAGACCCCATTATTACTACTCCTAATGATGTAGCTTATATAAAGGGAGTGATACAAAAAAGTAACAAAAGGATTCCAGAGACTACTCCCCTGAAACATGTAGTTCTTAAAGATTATACTATAGGCACTAGGGAAAAGGCAAGCCTTGTTAGAATCACTGAACCAGGGCATCCATTATTTGGACAGACTGTTGTACGAAAAGAAATGAATGTTAAGGCTGACATGGATCAATATAATGTTATTATGGGCCTTGGGCCTAAATTTAAAGATATGAATCCTGTTTCACGACGTATTGCTGTCAATACTTATTTTGAACAATTTGAGTTACTTGAAGAAGCAGATGGTATATACAATAAACACCTAGCCCCCCTCGATGTTGAAATTTCTGAAACAACTGGAAATCCGGCTATTTATATTCCCGCATTTGAAACTGGAGTTGATAATAGCTTTCTCACTACTTTGCGACCTAATTCAGTGCCGCTTGGACCTAATGTTAGATATACTTATCTTAATGATCTACTCCCAGACCAAATGAAAATAGTAAATCCAATTAGAGAACAAGAGTATACCACTTTTATCCAAGACTTATCTGAACAAGAATTTGCTCTTTATAAAAGAGATATGAATATTCCTCACGATACAAATAAGGATGGTATTACATATTTCTCTGAATCTACAACTAAAAACGGAGTAGTTGCGAGAGAAGATGGAAAATTTTTGGGCGTCTATTATTTTGATATGCATGGGTCTATCATTAGAGAAACACCTGGTGTTCGGCGAGAATATACAGAACGAATTCAATCTACTCTTAATCAAATTGATATTTTACGAAGATCGCCGACGATTCAGCTTATAGAATAATCAATTTAACTTAATATATTCTCAAATGCTTGAGAGATTATAGCTAATTGATAATTATCTTTTTTTACTCTTACATCTAGTTCTAAATAGTTCTCTTCATTCCTTCTTTCACTCTGCCTTACTGTCAATGGTATTCCTAAACTTTTGATCTGTGTAGGGCATATGCTTTCCCTAAAATTTTTAAGAGTAATAGGGGACTTAGCAGCTATTAAATCTTGTAATTGATCACTTTCTTCATATCCTTTTACTATATCTGCATAGATTTCTCCATTCCCTCCTAAATAATTAGTTTCAAATTTCCCTATTTTAAAAATTAATCTTGACCTCTTATTTTGCCCATAATCTACCTGCGATGTATGTACCCCACTTTCTTCGTCAGTTTTGATTATTTCTTCGATTCTAGCTAGATCTTCAGGCTTATAGTGCTGAACTATACTCATTTGCCCCTGCAGAAGCCTTTCAATATTTCTAATATTTGATGTGCTATTTACCCTGAAGCTCTCCACTCCCGGCTGATAGATTATTGGTTTTGTATACATAAAAACTCAACAATAAACTCCTTTAAAAACCCTTGCATTTTAGCTATTCCTTAGGGACAACAATTTTCTCAATAAACCCCTATAGTATCCTGTATCAAAAAAAATACAAAGTATACTCAAATGGGTTTTCTAGATGGACCTAACTATCGACATTAATCGTGAGACACGCTTACTATCTACTACTTGCGTTATCTCTCCATCTTGCTTAAAATAACTTCCAATAATTGCTCCATTTGCATACCTTAATTGTTCAGAAATATTTTCTTTTGTAATACCTGCCCCAACAATTAAAGGAAATTCATCACTTGCTTTTCTAAAATCAATTAACTTTTGAAGAGGTGTTTCCAGGCCAGTTCCTTCTCCTGTTGTTACAATTGCGTCAGCTCTTTGAATTCCTTCT
>JBNMFJ010000014.1:0-16526 GCA_051269935.1 Patescibacteria group bacterium
ATATAGTTTCAGACATCAATGGTGATACCGTTACTACAATGGTACCAACAATTGGTTACTGGATTTCAATATCTGATAGCAGCTATGATGATTACTACACACGTTCAACCGCAGCTTATAACTTTTAACTAATGACTTGCAATTAAAATTGCAAGTTTTTTTCTTTTTTATTTTTCAATATATTTATATAATTTATTTAGTATTGATTAGGATGACTTTGAATAAAGAGATATATGGAGTAGATTATATTACTCCCTCTACTGGTCTCGCAGGGATAATAGAGAGACATCTGGGGATTACTATTGGTTTAACCTCTGTCGTAATTATTGGAGCTGGTATTTATTTCAAACCAATTATAGAAGATTACAAACACTCTATAATTGAAGAGAAGGGGTATGCCGAGTCAACAGAAAAACTCTATTTGTGACTTTTTTGCTTCGAGAACCTAGATATCCCGTCGATTATATACTAAAGCGTATGTTAAAGAATAGCAATCATTAAAAAGGAAAAGTAATAAAAAGTATTATGAATACAAAAATACTTACACTAGTAACATTATCTCTATTCTTATCTTTGTCATTAGTAGCTGCACAGTCTCAACCCGGAGAGCCATACTCATTCTATGGATACGCAATTGATTCAAACGGTGACATAATTGAGTCTGGAACCGTTCGAGCACAATTAGGTGACCAAAAGAACTTCACAGCCTCAATAATTAATGGTAAATACGGATACGATACAAACACGCTAATTGTTTCATCAGATTCACCTTCCGATCCATCATCTACAGTGACCTTTCATATTGACTCGGACGATGGAACAGCCTCACAAACATATGCATATAACCCAGTAAATGGCTATATGGTAATATTCTTAAACCTTACATTCAATTTTAATTATACCTCATCAACAAGCTCAACAGAAATATGTGGAAACAATATCTGTGAATCTAATGAAACAACAACCAGTTGTCCAGCTGATTGTACAACAACTTCCGGCGGAAGTAGTGGTGGATCAAGCGGTGGATCATCTGGTGGCGGTAGCAGTGGTGGCTCTTCAGGAGGATCTAGCTTCTCAGGTAGTTCTTCATCTTCAGGAACATCAGATAACGCAGATAATACTTCAGTACTTAACTTAAATTCAAATCAATTCACAAACGGTAACGACGGAAATACTGCAGGCAGCAATAGATTTATTGATACCGGAAGTGCAAACCAAAACGAATCTACTGACAGACTAAGCGCCGGTTTCCTAACAGGTAATGTAATCGGTGGATTTATTGATGACATGCAAGGATATTGGGAGTTAATCACATTAATTGGAATAATCCTTCTATTAACCTTAATCGTATTAGTATCTCGAAGATAATTCAATAATCTTAATTAAGATATAATTAAAATAAAATAATATGTTCTTTAGTAATACTTTATCTATATATGGTAATATCATAAATCTTTAATCATGTAAATGCCTTGCCCTGCTACAAGGGTACCCCTTTGGGGTCATGAAGCTATAAATCTTTAATCATGTAAATACCTTGCCCTGCTACAAGGGTACCCCTTTGGGGTCATGAAGCTATAAATCTTTAATCATGTAAATACCTTCATCGTCAGTTTCATATCCAAACTTCCGATAATACTCTCTAACTCCAACACCCGAAATAATTCTAATCTGCTTATACCCTTTCTTTCGAGCAATATTCTCAGCCTCTTCAACAATCTGTCGCCCAAATCCTTTATGTTGAGCAGCATCTTTATCCTTCGCTCCAATCTTTGACGCTTGACCATACACATGTAACTCACGAATCATAGCCGGAATTTTCTTATCTTTTTCAAGCCTTAATCGCCCAAGACCAAATAAGATATTATCCCGATTAATAATTTCAAGAAAAAACTCAGTCCCACTTGAAGCCTTATATTTCGTAGTCTTCATCTTTGTATCCGGATGCACATAACGCCCTTCTTTTAAGGCAAACCCAATTTCTCGAAATCGAATCTCATTAATCTTAGTACCATCCTCACGAATAACCTCTTCAATATCCTTTCGCATATCCAAGTTAGTAATCCCAGCAATCAAGTATTCAGAAGGAATAGCCCTCATAATCCTCATAATCCGACAATACCTCGGAGTCTTTTTAATCATACGAATAATAACATCAGCAGTCTGCTCTTTATCGTAGGGCACAAATCTACCCTTGTAATACTTATCAGCCAAAGCAGCACCCTTTATCACCTGACACGGATAAATCTTAATCTGATCTGGCTTAAACCCCTTATTCCCAAAAATCATCTTAAACATTTTCATATCCTTCTTAATATTCGACGTCTCCAATCCCGGCATAATATGATACCCAAGTTTAAACCCAGCCTTTTTAATTTTCTCAGTAGCAGCAATAGCATCAGCAACAGTATGACACCGATTAGTCAATTTATACATCGCATCATCAGGCATCTGAATCCCAAGCTCAACCCTCGTCGCACCAAACTTCAAAATATCATTAATCTGCTCATCATTAAGTACATCCGGCCGCGTTTCAATACATAAAGCAACACAACGCCTATCAGCCGTCTCATTAATCGCAATAGCCTCAGCTAACTTCACAGAACTCGACCCATTCAAAGCATTATAACATTGCTTAATAAATTCATACTGAAACTTCCGAGGATACTCCAAAAACGTCCCCCCCATAATAATCAACTCAATCTTATCAACAGGATGCCCCATATCAGCAAGCATATCAACCCGGTTCTTCACCTGTCCATACGCATCATACTTAAACTTCCGAGCCCGAATCACCGCAGGCGAATCCGGCGTATATGACTGTGGCGCATTTAACGTAGGACAATAAGTGCATGCACCATGATTACACCCACGAGGAGGCAGCATAACCGCAATAGGCGCCACACCAGATATCGTCCTAGTCGGTTTCTTTATTCCTGTAGTATTCTGTGTCATAAAATAAGAAACAAAATACTACTTTAAAAGCTATTGGGAAGAAGAAAAATAGCAAATCTGAATATAGCAAATAAATTGTTTTAACGTGAGCCTTGCTTACGTTCAAAACCAGAGATCTTTCATGTGAAAGATGTTTTTTTTGCCAACTTTCTTTTTATAAAAGAAAAGTTGAGAATCATACCACGCCAGATATCGTCCTAGTCGGTTTCTTTATTCCTGTAGTATTCTGTGTCATAAAAAGCTGAGTTAATATACAGTTTTAAAGCTTATGAGTCAAAAAATAAATGTACTCTAGAACAGATGTCTGATAGAGAAGACCAAAATGTCCCAACCCTAAACCCTTAAAATATCTAATTCTCTTACTAGGCTATGGGAAAAAGTACATCAACTGCTCCGAGGAAAGATTACTGTCACTCAAGTGACAGTAAGACCCAAGCAAAAGTATGGGACAACATCGCTCCAAAATGGGCAGAATATCGTAAAGATACCCCAAAAAATATCACAGAATTTCTCAAAGATAAAACCGGAAAAATTCTTGACCTAGGAACAGGCAGCGGCAGAAACTTTATCGCATTTCCAAACCAAGAAATATACGCAACAGACATCTCACTCAAAATGATTGAAATAGCAAAAGAAGTAGCCAAAGAAAAAGGCCTCAACCTCATTGAAGCAAAAGTAGCAAATGCAAACAAACAACCATTCCCCGACAACACCTTCGACGCAATATTGTGTAGCGCAGTTTTCCATTGCATACCAACCAAACAAGAACGCCAAGAAACAATAAAAGAAATATACCGAACATTAAAAAAAGAGGGAACAGCCCTACTCACAACTTGGTCAAGAAACTCTCCCCGACTCAAGAACAAAGAAAAGGAATGCATAATGACCTGGACGACAGGAGACATCAAGCAAGAACGCTATACATATATTTACGACAAAGAAGAATTCGAGCTAGAAATCAAAGACGCAGGATTTACAATTCTAGAGAGTAAGGAGGATATGAATATTAATGTTCTAGTAAAAAAATAATTATAAACTTCCCCAGACTTAAAGAAACAATGCTAAAAGACATATATCAAGTACTATCAAAAAGAATAGAAGACAAAAGAGACGAACTTAGAGAAAGCGGTTTAGGTCAAGATCCATCTATATTCTCCGGTCCATTAACCGCCCAACCATACCATCCCTTCCATGCAGAAATAGCAAGAGAAGAAAGCGGAAGAGATCAACAAGTATATCGAGGAATTTAATTCCCAATTATACTTTCCCAGGCAATAAATAGTGATCAGTAACTTTCTCATTTAAAGCAGATAAATGTCGGTGATTTATACCCATTACAGAAAATGGATCATCTCTAAAATAGTCAAAGCGAGGGCAAACATAATGCTCATCAATACCTTTTCCAATCAAAACATAATCAATACCAGCTAAATCAAACTCTTTCTCAATCTCGGAATAAGGAGCAGGAATCTCTCCAAAACGCAGATAATCATTATTAGAAGAATCAATAAATTGAACACAATGATAAAACCCACTTTTCTCAGGAAATACAACCAAAGGAACACCATTTTCTCCTGTAGGAATCTCCGCCATGACCATTGCAATCATTATACAATACAACTATATAAATTTTTCTATAGAGCAGGCTCTATTTCTTAATTCTAACAACATCATTCAAAGACAAATTACCGCTCTCCAAAATCTCACCACTAGCAGCCTCAATCTTGCACCGCTTCAAATCAACTCCATCAATCGCTGTAACATTCCAAACTCCTCGTTGAAATACTAAAATAATCTTGCCAAACTCTTTTTTAAATTCAGCCTCAACAACATCACGAACAGTATCCAAATCAACAGATAAATTTTCAACATGTAACGGGACACAGTCAGTAATAATATCATCATGCTTCTTAGATTGAGTAAACGGATATTCAAAAGAAACCATCTTCTCTTCCTTCGGCAAATAAAAGTCCAACTGCAAACTATCTCCTTCCTTTTCTTCACGAGCCAAAAGAAAAAAGCCAGTAGTTAAAAATGCATCAGCATTCTCCAAAATAAACGAAGTATAACATTCCTTCTCCTTCAGCTCATTAAATAATTCATTAATTTTCATAAAATAACACAACAAAAAGCCTTTATAAGCATATATTTAGCCCATCTTAAAATCGCCACGGACATCAAACTCCGTATCAAAACTACTTACAGCCTGTTCATCAAAAAGCCGCCAGATAATAATGATTTCAATCAAACCAATAACAACCAGAATATAACTAGACTGAAACAATCTATTCTTATAAAATTCATACTTAGCCAACTCACGATCAACAGTAACCGAACCAGTAATTGGTGCCTGTGAGTTATCAGGAATATACGGCACCGAAAAAATCTGCACAAAAAACCCAATTCCAATCAAAAGCGTAGCTATCGCCTGAAAAAACAAAATAAACTTTCCCCACCTCATAGAATACAAAAGAAACCTTCATTTATAATAGTTGCGAAGATTATTCATCAACTAATTCTTCAATCTCAGAAGATCTTCGAAAGAATTCATTGTTAAAAGAATGCGAAATACCATACGTAAGAGTCCCAGCAAGAAGTGCCGCTCCACCCTCATGTACATCAACAGTAGTATATAAGCCACCACCAATAGCCAGAAATGCTCCACCTAATTCTATTCCCTAAGAAATAGTCCTTGCAGCTTGTTCTATATATCCTCTCTCCATCTCACTTTTTTTCAGAAATCTCTTTTGCTAACTGAACCTTAAAATCATCCAAAGACATCTTATTAATTTCCTTCTCGCCTCGTATCTTAACCGCAATAGTGTTAGAAGCCATTTCCTCAGCACCAACAGTAACAATATAATTAAATCGTTGAATTGAAGCTTCCCTTGCCTTCTTACCCATAGACAAATTTCGATCATCTAACTCGGACTCAAAACCAGAAGTAAACAACTCTTCATGAACCTTCCCTGCGTATTCCTTAGCATCATCATTCAAACTCATAACCTTAACCTGATTAGGATTAATCCATAGAGGAAATTTCCCATCAACATGTTCTGTAAAAATACCAATAAATCGTTCCATAGATCCAAACACAACACGATGTAAAACCATCGGAACTTTATCACTTCCATCCTCAGCCTGATATGTCAAATCAAATCGTTGCGGCAAAGCCATATCCAATTGAATAGTCGCACATTGCCAAGTCCTATCTAATGAATCTTTAATATGAAAATCAATCTTTGGCCCATAAAATGCACCATCTCCTTCATTAACAACATACTTCATACCACTCTCCTTCAAAACACCTTCAAGAGCTTCCTCAGAATGATCCCAAGTCGCATCATCACCAATCCGCTTTTCTGGACGAGTAGACAATTCAACATGATCCAATGAAACACCAAATACAGAATACATTTCCTTGATAATTGAAATAATTCCAGCAATCTCATCCTTTAATTGCTCTTCAGTACAGAATAAATGAGCATCATCTTGAGTAAATTGAATAACACGCATTAATCCACCTAACGTTCCAGACAATTCCCTCCGATGAACAACTCCTAATTCACCAGCACGAATAGGTAAATCACGATATGATTTCGGAGTAGCTTTATACACAAGCATTCCACCAGGACAATTCATTGGTTTAACCGCAAAGTCCCGCTTTTCATATTTTGTCGTAAACATGTTCTCTCGATACTTACCCCAATGACCAGAAACTTCCCAAAGCTTTCGATCTAAAACCTGCGGAGTACTAATCTCATCATACCCACTCTTTCGATGAATTTGTCTCCAATACTCAGCCATTTTATTCTTAATATGCAAACCCTTCTTATGCCAGAAAACCATTCCCGGAGCAACATTGTTAAAGCTCCATAAATCCATTTTTCCACCCAGAATCCGGTGGTCATTTTCAGCCAATTTAGAAGTATCTAATTTCGCCTTACTAATTTGCCTCAATATCTGTGAACGTTCAGAATCAGTCAATTCTGCCTCAGCTTCCTCATTACCAGAAACATCACCAGCAACAAACTCTCTACTTAACTCACTCATAGGATGCCCCTTAACCTTAAACTCAAACGTCTTATAATATCCAAAAGGAGCGCTTAAAACCTCAAAATCACCATCCAAAGCAGCCTTCGCCTTCGCGAGTAATTCAATTGCCAGCTTCGGTGAACCAAGCTTAGAAGATAAATGAGCATACGGGTAAAGAACAACCTTTTTCGTTTTTACATTATCAGTGATTTTCCTAATCTCTTCCACTAACTGAGGAATCAAACTATCATTATCACCCTTCTCAATAGCAGTCAAAACAACCAAACAGTCAGTAGCCTCACCCCCCATATTCTGATCAGGAGCCAACTCATCAATAGTCTTAATGGCCTTCTTCAAACCCGTAAACTTAATGTAATCACAATGTAGGTGTAATGTCTTCATACAGATTAAGGGTTTTTTGCATTTATAAATAATATGCCAGCAAAATATCTTTATAAATACCAAATAGTCAATATATCAATGTTAGACCTAGGCACAATACCTCAATATATAAAAACCCTCAAAACCCAAATGCCTAATAAAAAAGAATACCAAATCGGCGCGATAGTTACAGAAACAAATCTACATTTTAATTATATAAGCGAGAATCACAACAAAATGCTAAAACTAATTGACCAAGACAAACACCACTTACTAATCGCTCCCGAATATACATATAATACATTCCCATCAATGGATATAAAAGAAAGTGCCAAGTACATCGAAGAAATAAGACAAGCAACATCAGGAAAAAAGGCGCTAGTAATACCAGGCACAAGTGTATATCAACACAATGGAAAACTTCACAATCGAGCATATCCCATATATGACGGAAAAGTACTTATCAATAGAGGTTATCAAAAAATAGTCGATGGGGGAGAAATGGAACATGCATATTCTCAAAATTTAGAAAGAAAAGAGGGCGGAGATCTAGGAATATTCAGCCACGACAATATGAAATTTGGATTAGAAATATGTGCAGATTCTGGAATAATACATAGGAGGAGAGAGTCAATAGATGTGCTACTTCATATAAGTTGTGGTAAAACAACTCCAGATACAAAACCCTTAAGCAAAGAAGGAAGAGCAATAATTATTGATGGTTTCATAAACAGAGCTTATATAGATATTTTTAACAAGAAAGGAAATGTGGTATCAATCATTGATTAAATCATCCTACATACTTCTCTAAAAACTCCGGCTTCAAAACTTCAGAATAAACCTCAGGGCCATGTTCTTCTTCCAGTAGTTCAAAGAAGGAAAAGCCTAAAGCATATTGTAATCGCTCAGAAGAATGTGCTGAGGACATTCTCGATTTTATTTTAGAGACATGGTCTAAGGTTATAATAGATGATTTATCTCTCTCAGAGAACGCTTCAGCTGCATATCTTTTATCAGGAGTATTTTTATAGAATTCTTCTACAACTTTTCCAGCAGTACTCATTACGTGTCCTTCAATAAAGGTTCTTAGTCCGGATCTCATAGTTATTTTATGTTGCTGTTGTTGAAAGTGAGTATATTCATGGGCTAGGGCAAAGGGTAGCAATCCTTCATAGTAGTTAGAGGGGATACAAATTTCTTTTGATAGCTGGAGATAGGAAGGGTTTTTGTCATTATCATTGAGAAGAGCAAGGGCTGTTATACCTGATGCAATTTGAGTGAGAAAAAGTCCTGTAGTAGCATATAGAGGAAATGAGCCTGAGACTACACCTATAGTGGAAGTACCACAGAGGGCAAAACTCAGTGGCAATAAACTACCCGAGAAGATTCTACCAACTCCTTTACCCGAGGTATGCACCCTAGGAATCTTGGAATTTGAGACGCCCAGTAGATTATCAATTTCAGGCTTTAATTCCTTCATTTGAGCTCGTATCTTTTTTTGAGAACAAGGAGTTTTTATATATGTGATATATCCCTCTAAACGATCAGATTCGTTTTGATTTCTTTGTGCAATATCCTCTAGTCTATTAATAGGGACTTCCCTTTCCAGGTAGGCTGCAATACTCTCATTTCGTACATTCTCAATCGGCAATTTTAAAACCATAATATCACCCCCATAAAACATTTTATAAAGATACCTCTCTATAATTATACATGACAGGAGAGGTGATAGAAAGAAGTCCGACAGGTATAACTGGCTTTGATACAATAACCCAAGGTGGCTTTGTGAAAAATTCAACAAATGTAATAGTCGGCGGACCAGGGACTGGAAAAACAACCTTCCTACTACAATTCTTATACAACGGAATTACTCAATTTAATGAAGCCGGATTATACTGTTCTTTCGAGCCTGATATCCTGGACACATTAAACGACTCATACGCTCACGGATGGGACTTCTTTAAACTCGCAGAACAAGGAAAAATAAGATTCGTTAAGTTTTCCCCAGAAACATCAATTGAAGAACTCAAAAACGAATTAACACGAATGATCTCCGAAGGTGGAATTAGAAGAATATGCTTTGATCCTGTTTCCGTATTAGCACTAAATATTAACGAACCCGGAAAAGTACGAGATAGAATATTCGAGTTAGTATCCTTAATGAAACGACTCAGAGTAACCTCAGTATTAGCAGACGAATCAATGGAAGCCGAAGACGGTAGCACATTTCGAGAAGGAGAATGGACAAAAACCGACATCATAAGATTCCTATCAGACTCAGTAAGCATACTCCACTCAACAGGCTTAGCCGGAAATTCAGATCGAGCACTAAGAGTTGAGAAAATGCGTCGAACAAACCACGAACGAAGATTAGTTGGAATGAAAGTAACCCAATCAGGTGTAGAGGTAATCCCAAACAATTCTCTAGCAGCAAACACCCAACCATTATAGTTGGATTGAGATATATAACAGTCCTTCGCTCCTGCTTAAAAGTATGAAAATTAGGGCGTTTTCTGGTTTATGCCTAGTTGGTATGACATGTGCGGCAGAAAACGCAAAAATATTTTTTCTTTCCAAAAAATATCCCAGTGCTCCGATGTTTATGTATAAACAGCGGAGATACTCATACCCCCAAACATCTTAAAAATACCAATGTTCTAATATTCCCATGCAAGGTAAACAAATCCTCATAAGTAGCGATCATCACGCAAACTGGGACGCACTCGAAAAGCTCTACCTCATAGCTCACGAACGAAAAATACCCTTTTTTATAAACGGAGATGTAATCGGAGACTATAACTTCGAAACATTAGCCCAAAATCTCGGCTTTAAATTCCCCCAAGAAGTTCAGTCAGAACTCCTATCAAAATCCTTCCCACAAGAAGAAATGAAGGAATATCAATTATATCTTTCAATGAAGGCAGCAAATGGCGACACAACAAGGATTCTATCATCCACCCCCGCGTATATGCAAGAACAAGCAAAGGCGAAATTAACTAAAATATGGAAAAAATTCCATAACACAAAGATCCAAAATGAAATTGAAGGAATAAAAAAACAGGCAGAGAATGAGGCCAATATTCAAAAAACAAAACTTCGAGCATTATACGCAACCATAATCAAAGAGCATGCCAAAAAACTCGCTCATTTTATCGATATCTACAACGTAAAGACCTATTTTCTCCTAGGAAACCATGAACCAATCAATTTTGTCGAATTCGTCAAAGGATACCTCGAAAATCCCGAAAATCTAGTCGATCTCGGCCAACAGAAAGGAGTCCTAGAAATAAACGGAATAAAAGTAGCAGGTGTAACAAACGTAAACGCAATAATGCCCTTTTTGTCAGACATCTATTCCCAAAAAGAACTCGATGTTCTATTTCCCCATCAAAGAACCCCAAGAGATATTCTACACGGCAATGTGACGCCTGAGAAAGTTAAGTCTATGAAAACACTAACAAATGACCTCGATTGGGTCAGAATCGCCGGAACTCAAGAAAAAGACTTTTTAGAAATAGATTTATTCTTAACCCATGGGCAAATAGGAAAAGGAGCTTGGCGCTTAGAAAAGCAGGCCAACGAAATGCCAACATTATCCGTCGCCGCACATCTCTCTCACCTCTCCCAATTGACAGTTGACGGTCATCTTCATACCTCACACGAAATGGAAAATTCCTTAGGAAGGAAGACGATCCGAGCAGTTGGAAATAAAGGCTATATTATCTCAAAAAAAGCCGGGAAAATAATTCACGAAATTATTGAAGTAGATGCAGCTTATGACGCGAGAGGTGGACTTTCTATGACAGATATAGACTTTGAGGAAAAAATAATGGATGAAATACGTGCACATGCACCGTATATTAATTAAGAAAATAGTCAATGTATATTGATTATTTCGGGTATTTCACTATTATTTTCCTGAATATAAAAACGTCTCAACTAAACCACTCGCTTTTTCTCGTCGTTTTTGATGTGTAGTCAGAATAGCCCCAACCTTATCAATAAGTGCAGCCTTAACTTCACCTGAAAGTAGCTCACCCTTCTTGTATTTTCCGAGTATCTCAGCTAATATTTTATCATCTTCTTCAAAGAATTTCAACCATTGGCAAGCAACATCAACATCAATATTAGCACCTTTTTCCCTATGCTCCTCGACAGTCTCTCTTCCTCCACTAAATGCATGTCGATTAATCTTCCGCTTCATCTGCGAAAGCGTATCCGTCATCATGATAGATTTATCAGGGTTAGAACTACTTGATTTATCGTTAATCCCTGTCAATGCCGGAAGCATCTTCCCATGCATAATAGCAGGCTTGTAATATCCAAGTTTTTCAACCACATCACGAGAGATTCTAAAATGAGGATCCTGATCAACGCCTAAAGGCACCAAGCATCGCTGCTTCGTTCCCGATAACACAGAAGGTAAGAAGGTTGGCACCGTCTGCATAGAAGTATAAAAAATACTCCCAATATTATTCGAGTCAGTAAAACCAAAGGCAGATTTAATCGTCGAGAAAGTAATTTTTTTAGCAACTTTTACAGCCTCGGGATACATGATCCCAGCATGTTTTGTGTCAACTAGAAAATGCGTCCTCTTAGGATCAAATCCAATAGCAATAACATCTAACATATTAGAATCAGTCCAATCCTGAATTTCATCCCAACTCTTATCCTTGTATAGAAATTTCTCATCATCAGTAAATTGAAACCACAATTCACAATTAAATGTATCCTGCAACCACTTCGCAAAGCTCCAAATAATATAATGCCCAATATGAATAGGCCCCGAAGGTCCAATACCCGTATACAAAAAAACCGGCTTCCCATTCTCAAAGTCACTTAAGAATTGTTCTAAATCCCGATGAGCAAAAAAGATTCCTCGTCGAATAAACGGATGAACTTCCCCCGCGATACGCTCAATTCTGGCAATTAATTCATCAGAAATAGGTTGTAGCCCAAACTCTTTAATTAATCTGTCATAATCCACAACCCCAGAAATTTCGTAAGGGTTTACTGTCGCCTTCACCATATTACCTATTAACGACTTATCTTTTATAAAACTGCCGAGACAGAGAGTTGTTACTCTTAAGTAGATACCAATAGAAAGATTTATAAAGGAAAAATTCTAAAAAAAACTATGGAAACAAGCGAAATACCCCGAAATAACTATCCTCAAAGCTCTAGTGACGAATTAGAGAATTTTGGAAAAGATAAGATAAATTCATTGAAGGAAAATATCAAAGAAATCGAAGAACAGTTAGAGCAACGAAAAGAAATTGGAACTCAATTTACAAAAGAAGGAGAAAAGATGAAAATGAGTATTAACAACTTTTTATTAGAAAACGCCCCCAAAGGTGAAGACGATTCTGAATTCGCCCGAGAACGAGCTGAACTCAGACGAAAATCAATCGAGATTTCTGAAATGCAATTACATGAAAAAGTAGAATGTTGGAGAGATGTAGTACTCTTAAAGAAAGATCTTCGAGAAAAGCAAAAAGAACTCTTCGAGCGAGAAAGTAGATTAGATTCAATAAACAGCATCATGGAGGGCAACTAATGGTAGAGTATAATAATAACGATACTACTTTTCTAAATTATATAACAGAGATAGGTCAGGCAAGAATGAAGTCTGATCAGCTAGTTACAATTCCTTTTGAAAGAATGGATAAAGCAGAAAGATTAGATGCAAGAAATAGAATTTATGATTTCAAAACAGAGATGGAAAACTGCGGAGATGAATTTTTTGCAGCCTATGGGGTTGATACTCGGACAGGTGCACCATCTGCTCAAAGAAATTGTAACGCGACATTGGTAAATATTGAAACCGCACTTGATATGATAAGTGCAGTAGATAGAGGGAGGAGAGCGAAATGAGTCTAGAAATTTATAATCCTGACAATATTACTGAAAACGAAAGGAGAGTTCCCTATAATCAAACACCAGAGATCGGACCAGTAAATGATAATACAGTTCCAGACAGATTTTCACTCGACGATATATATGCAATGGAAGATCAAGTAGATACATCCGTGTATGATTCAGAATATCCAGGTACAAATTTGAATAATTTCTTTGCCAATGCGCATGGCCTAAGAGATTCAGGAATAAGCAATAAAGCACTTGCAAGTTTTTATTGTGAAGAATATATCGGAGGTAACCGATAATGCCAATGCAAAGAGCCCTAACCGTTGAAGAAATCTGTAATAAACTTAAACCGATTCTCGGAACAAAAATAGATAAAATTTATTTTAATTATGTAACCTGTGAATCCAAAGAAACAAAGGAAGAAATCCTAGCAATGCTTAACACATTATACCAAAGAAACCTTGACCAATTATTAGAACAAGAAGTACTATTATCTCCACCAAGAGATGGATTAGTCGAAGGTGAATATAACATTGGAGAAGTAACGTATGGAAAAAGAACAATCGGAAAGTTCGGTCTACGAGACAAAGACTTTCCTAGACACGTATGTATTACAGGAATGAGTGGATCCGGAAAAACAACAATGGCATTTAATATCCTAGAAGGATTAATAGAAAAAGACAAACCATTTTTAGTATTCGATTGGAAAAAATCCTTCCGACCAATGCTTGCAAAAGACAACAAATTAACATGTTTCACAATCGGAGATAAAAAGTTAACAAATAGCTTTAAGCTAAACATCAATCAACCTCCAAAAGGCGTTTCTCCAAAAGAATGGATCAGCGTAATGTGTGATTTAATCACAGAATCATTCTTAGTCTCATTCGGTGTCCACAAAGTAATCTTAGAAACACTAGACGAAGCATACGAAGATTGGGGAGTATACAAAGGATCGGAAAATTACCCAACCTGGAATCATATAAAATACAAATTAGAAGAAAAAATCGAGAAAGCAAGTAGCAGAGAACAAGGATGGATCGAGTCCGCACTACGAGTAGCAACCGTATTAACATTCGGAGATTTCGGAGAAATTGTAAACTATAAAGGAGAAGAAAAAGTCGACATCGAAGACTTAATGAACAACAGGGTAATTTTTGAATTAAACGCACTTGGAAGTATCGAAAAAAAGTTCTTTTGTGAATACATTTTAATGCATATTTACAAAAGAAAGAAGGCCCAAGAAAACCGAGTCGGGCAAGGATTTAACTATACAATTCTAGTTGACGAAGCCCACAATATCTTCCTAAAAAATAAGACAAATTTCACCGGAGAATCAGTAACCGACATGGTATACCGAGAAATGCGAGAATACGGCGTAGGACTCATTTGTTTAGATCAACACATATCTAAGCTATCAGACACAGTAACAGGTAACAGCGCCTGCCATATCGCCTTTCAGCAGCAATTGCCAGACGATATAGAGACAGTTAGCAAAATGATGCATATGCAAGAGAATAAAGACTTCTTCTCCAACCTTCAAGTAGGAAGCGGTGTGGTAAAACTAGCAGATAGATACACAGAACCATTCACAGTTCACATACCTTGGACACAAGGGCGAGAAAGTAGAATAACAGATGAACAAATCAAAGACCATGCAAAGCGATTCAACCTAAAAACAGAGATAAATGCGCAAACAGATCCTATATTTAATGAAGAAATGCGTACAGCAAAGCCAGTTCAGGATATTGATCTAAATAACTTACTAAGCAAAATTAAGTTACCAAACTTATACCTCAGAGCATCAGAGGGATTACACAACCAAACCCCAGATTCTATTCCAATACCAATCCCAGTCCAAGAAGAAGATTATACAAAAGTCTCAGCAGAAGGAGAAGACCCAATGGAACAAACTGTTATTGCAACCATAAGGCGAAGAATGGCTCAAGGAGAGCAATTAAGTAATATTGAGAATGAATTAGAACATATCTATGAACCATCTATTGTAAACAAAGCAATGAATACTATCCTAGAGTCAGAGCTAAACAAACCAATACAGATAGAAGAATCAGCAGAATCTACTCAAACTTCCCAGAGAGAAACAGAAGAAAGAATCGAACAAATATTGACAGAAGAAAAGCAAGAAAAAGAAGCTAAAGAAAAGGCAGAAATTCATGCAGTAAAGATGGTAAAACCATCAATGGCACCCATGACACCAATGACACCAATTATGCCAGTAATGCAAACAAGTATTAACAATCAAGACGAATATATCTCTAACAAACCGGAAAAGTTAAATAATCAAGAAGAAGAAAGAGTTACGACTCAGGCAAGTCAAATAGATAAGAAAGTAAGCAATGAAAAGGTTTATAAATCATCATTTGAAAGTAGTAAAAGTATCAACAAAGATAAGCCTCACAAACAAGTAAGTACAGAAGGCTTATCTGATGAGGAAGCTAACTTTATTAGCTTTCTAAATCAAAACCCAAACCACGATTTAACAACAGTAAACCTCTACAAAACAATTGGTTTATCACCTCGAAAGGGAAACGTTGTAAAGACAAGCTTAATCGATAAAAGCTTATTGAAAGTCATCGAAATCAAAAGCGATAAAGGCTGGAAAAAGATAATCCAGATCGCCTAAATCACACCATTACAAATTCACATATCACATTCAAAACCCCAAACCACACCCCACCGACCACGTAAAAAACATTTCCCCAAAGAAATATTTTTTACTCACCGATATCAACCAACTCACACCGATCCCAAAAAAGAAAAGACCGCAAATTTTTTCAGATACCACCAACCGTGTACTGCCTCCGATGAAAGAGTTATTTCATCAAAATCACTTCTAGTCTCCTCATAAAGTTTGAGTGAAATACCCTGAAACACCCTCTTCCTATAGGTGAAATACCCTGTTTTGCAGACCAAGTGCTTCAGATTTGAATAATGTAGACCTAATATATAGTGAGCACTCAGCACATCATATTCTACCCACTGAGAGGTTTGGAACTTCTCATAACCACAAGGAAGCGAAAAGATGACACCACTACAAGTGAAGCTCAAGTTAGAACGGGCCTATCTATTACGGCTCGATGACTTAAAAGAAGAAGTAAAGCCAGAATTCAAGATGTGGAGAGTTCGTTTAGTCAAGCAAGCCAGAGCACGACTAATCGCGGCAAATGTAATTCTGGAAGAAGAAGATGCGAAGAACAAACTTCAGGCAGTTCAACGTAGAGCCGCCTAACACGAAACCTAGTTACGGAAGACTAAAGATGGCGAACCCAGAA